>PMYM01000092.1:0-23301 GCA_003171235.1 Phycisphaerales bacterium
GGTGATGCGGAAGGCGTCGGCGGAGGAACCGAAGCCCAGCACCTCGGCCAGCAGCGGGGCTCCGCGCTTCCTGGCCGACTCGTACTCTTCAAGAATGAGTATGCTTGCGCCCTCGCCCAGAACGAAGCCGTCGCGGGTCAGGTCGAAGGGCCGGCTGGCGTGCTCGGGGTCGGCGTTGCGCTGCGAGAGGGCGGTCAGGCGGTTGAAGCCGGTCACGCCGTAGGGGTGGATCATGGAGTGTGCCCCGCCGGTCATGACGGCGTCCACGTCGCCGCGGCGGATCTGCATGGCGGCCTCGCCGATGGCCTGGGTGCTGGCGGCGCAGGCGGTCAGCACGTTGAAGGCCGGCCCGCGGATGCCGAACTGCCCGGCCAGGTGCGAGACCACCATGTTGGATTCCTGCTCGATTTCGCGGTGGACGTTCATCCGGCCAAAGGCGAGCTGGCCCCAGCGGGCGGTGTCGAGCTTGCCGTCCTTCCAGCAGTCGATCAGGAGCTGGGTGAAGTTTTCGAAATCGATGGCGCCCTCGCCCGAGCCCAGGTAGATGCCGGTGCGGTCGGGGTTGAAGGCGGGCGAATCGCCCAGGCCGCTCTGGACCCAGGCCTGGTAGGCGGCGCCCAGGGCAAAGCGGGCGTGCCGCCCGGCGTGGACGTGCAGCCCGCTGCGCTGGAGGGGCTCGGGCAGTTGGTAGTTGAGCACCTGGGCGGAGAAGGTCGTGGGGAAGGTGGAGGCGTCGAAGATCTGGGTCTTGTGGATGCCGCTCTTGACCTCCAGCAGGGCCCGCCAGAAGGTCTCCACATCGTGGCCCAGCGGCGTGACACAGCCCATGCCCGTGATGACGACTCGTCTTTTCATGCCGGGTAACGTTTCAGCACCACCGCGCCGGACTGTCCGCCAATGGCGAATCCGCCGCAGAGGGCATAGTTGATGGTCTGGTTGATCGACTGCGAGGGAACCGAAAGCCGGCAGGCTTCATCCGGGCGGTCGCAGTTGATCGCCGGGGGAACGAGGCCCTTATGAACGGCCATGGCAGCCACTGCCAGGTTGACCGCCCCGCTGGCGGCAAAGAGGTTGCCGCTGCCGCCGGCCAGGGGCACGACGGCGACGGACTCCGCCCGCGGGCCCAGCGCCTTGTGCAGGGCCTGGGCCTCCAGGCGGTCCTCGGCGGGCACGGCTGTGCCGTTGGGGATGACCAGGTCGATCTGATCGGGCCGGATGTCGGCGTCGGACATCGCGCTGGTGATGGCGCGGTCCAGGCCGGCGGCGGTGGGCTTGAGATAGTCGCAGCCGTGCGGGTCGCAGGCGGCGCCGAAGCCGGCCACTTCGGCGTAGATCCTGGCCCCGCGCTGTTGCGCCCGGCCAAGCTCTTCCAGCATGAGCAGGCCGCCGCCTTCGCCGACGACCCCGCCGGCGTGGGCGGAGTCGAAGGGCCGGCAGGCGGAGGCGGGGTGGTCGTTGGCGCCGGTGTTGAGCCGGCCCAGCAGGGTCTGCCGCAGCACGCCCATGGGGTTGAGTTTGCTTTCGGCCCCGCCGGCGATGGCGGCGTCGCAGGCCCCGCGGGCGATCTGCCGGCAGGCCTCGCCCACCGAAAGGTACCCGCCGGCCTCGCCGCAGGTGATGGTGTTGGATGGCCCCTTGGCCGCGTGAATGATCGTCACGTGGCAGGAGAGCATGTTAGGCAGGTACTTCAAAAGCCACAGCGGGGTGAGGTTCTTCATGCCCTCCCGGCCCCATTTGGCGAAGTCGAATCGCCCGTCGGTGACGGCGGTGTTGACGGCCGAGGCCAGCTCGTCCAGGTCCACGCAGATCAGCCCGGCGCCGATGTTGCAGCCCAGGCGGTCGGGGGCGATGGTGGGATTGGCCTCGTCGATGCCCTTGGTGACGATGCCGCTGTCGCGCACGCACAGGTCGGCCGCCGCCACGGCGATCTCGATGTCCCGGGCCATGACCTTGACCGCCTTGCGGTAGCTCTTGGGAACGTACTTGCCGGCCGAGAAGTTGTCAAGCTGCCCGCCGATGCGGCAGGGAAAAGTGGAGGCGTCGAACAGACCGATGGGCTTGACGGCGCAGCGCCGGGCCAGGAGGGCGTCGAAAACCTCCCCGATGCCCAGCCCCAGCGGGCTGACCACTCCCAGCCCGGTGATCGCCACGCGCCGCTGGCTCATTGGGCGCGGGCCTCCACGAACCCCGCCAGCAGCCGGAGGAACTGCCCGGTGAAGACGAAGTTTTCCTTGGGGAACTTCAGCCCGGCCATGTTCTGGTCCACGTGGCTGAACATCAGGTCCACCGTGCCGATAATCTGGCCGTTCCTGTACACAGTGCCGTGGGTGCTGGCGGCCTGGGGGGTGATGGTTTGCAGCTCGGCGTGATAGGTCAACTGGTCGCCCGGCAGCACCAGTTCGGAGAACTCGGCCTTGGAAATCTTAGCCAGCACGACCTTTTCCTTGAAGTCGCGGGCCTGGCCGACCAGGATGCCGGCCGTCTGGGCCATGCCCTCGCATATGAGGCTCGTGGGCATGACCGGGAAATCCTCCCAGTGGTCGTGGAGATGCTCCTCGGCCAGGGAGACGTTCTTGATGGCCTTGGCCGAGTGGCCAGGCTTGAATTCAAGGAACCGGTCGATCCAGATCCAACGCATCCGTGACTCCGGCGGCAGGGCGAACGCCCGTCAAGCCGCAGCTATCGGAAAGCAGAGAGGAGAACGCCGGCCGGGGGAAAGCGTCTTGGCCCGCCGTCTCCGCTGTCTGACGTACGCCGCTCTCCTGCTCCAGGCCGCTCGCGGCCTTGCCTGCGCGCCGCTTCAGCCGTTGACCTTCTTGCTGACGTACTTGACGATGGTCTCCACCTTGAACAGTTCGGGCATCTTGCTGACGTCGGGATCCTTCTCGAAGTTGGAGAAGTCCAGGTGGGGGGTGGATTCCTTGAGCTTGGCCAACCCGGCCGGCGTGAGCTTGCCGTTCACAACGTACTCGGGGTTGTTCAGGAGGTTATCGGGGAAGAGGTCGCCCGGCGGAATCTTGATGTTGAAGCTCTTCTCCAGGCGGAAGACGATGTCCAGAAAGTCGATGGACTCGGCGCCCAGGTCGCTGGTGAGAGTGGCCTGGGGCGTGACTTCCTCTTCATCGACGCCCAGGGCCTCCACCAGCGTTTCCTTGACCTTCTGGAAGATCTCGTCCTGTGTCATCGGCATCGTCCGTAATCTCCTGTCAGGGCCCGCTCGGGGGCCTGCTAATGTTATGCGTCCTCGTCAGCGGCACTACATATAGAGCATGCGCCGCGCAATGTCAACGCTAACGCGCCGGGACAATTCGCGCCGGGCACGGTTTGGCGGCCACCGGCCGCCTCTGCTTAGGCTACTTGACGCCGGCGGCGGCCAGGGCCTCCGGCCCGCCGATGAGTTTGAACTGCTGGCGCAGGCTGGCCAGGATGGCCGGGTCGGCGGCGGCGGCCGGCGGGCAGACATCGGCCACGTTGAGGCACTTGAGCTCCAGCCGGCCCGAGACCGCCTCGCGCCCGTCCTCCAGCGTGCCGAGGGCCTTGAATTTGGCCAATTGGCCTTCCAGGCTGACCAGCTCGGCGTCCATGCGGAGGGTGTGCCCGGGGGCCACGAAGTTGGCGTAGCGGATGTTCCGCGCCGCCTGCAGGACGATCAGGCTATGCGACCAATCCTGCTGCAGCCGCACCAGCCAGGCCGCCGTCTGCACCAGTGCCTCCAGCATCAGCACTCCCGGCAGCACGGGGAAGGCCGGAAAATGGTCGGCCAGGTATTCTTCCGCCAGCGAGAGGCTCTTTATGGCCACAATTCGCCGGCCGGGCTCGATCCGCTCAATCCTGTCCACCAGGTAGAATTTCATCTCGCCATTCCAGGGAGTTGCGGCCTTGTATCGCAAAAGGCCCACCCAAGGCAAGGGCTTTTTGCCGCCAAGGGTATTTTGTTGCTGACTAGCGGGGCGGGAATGTGTTAGGTTGATGCACTTCCGGCCGCGGCGGGGGGTGTTTTTTCCAACTCCCCGGGCGGGAATTGCGTAGTAAGCTGTGCTTCCGCCGGCGCGGAGGCATGGACCCGGGGACGAAGGCTCATCTCGCCGCCCGGTCAGAGCCGAAATATACACAGAGCCAGAATACGTCCAGAGCGTAGCATACACGGCGCTAACGCCAGAAAAGGGAGTTTATGCACGTGCGCCCGGCATGGATAATCGCGACGCTGGTAACGACAGTGACCCTGGCGGGTTTTGCCGGCGGCGCCCTGGCCCAGGCCCCGGCGGGGCCGACCTCGGCCCCGGTTGGCATCCGCGCCTTTACCGCCCCCAGCCAGGAGGCCACGCTCTCGATGGGCATCAGGAACGCCGCCAGGATCGCGAAGATCCCCATCAAGGAAGGCCAGGCGGTCAAGGCCGGCGACCTGCTCGTTCAACTGGACGACCAGGCCGAACAGCTTAACCTTCGCAAGCTCAAGGCCCAGGCAGATGACCAGGTCCAGATCAAGGCCGCCCAGGCCCAACTGGACCAGAAGAAGGTCGACCTGGTGCGGACCGTGCAGGCCTTCCAAAACAGCGGGGCCGCCACCGACCTGGAAGTGCAGCACGCCAAACTGGAAGTGACGATCGCCGAGCTTTCGCTGGAACTGGCCGGATTCAAGAGCCAGCAGGACCAGCTTGCCTACCAGGAGACTCAGGCCGAGGTCGAGCGGATGAAGATGCTGGCGCCCTTTGACGGCGTGGTGGAGAAGCTGGCGGTGCACGAGGGCGAGAGCGTCGAGCCGGCCAAGCCCATCCTGCGCCTGGTGCGCATCCAGAAACTCTGGATCGACGTGCCGGTGCCCTGCGAGATCGCCTGCGATCTGCAACTGGGGCAGGAGGCCAAGGTCGTCTATCGCATTAACCAGGAACCGGCCGGCACGGGGAAGATCATCCACTTGGCCAGCGTGGCCGAGTCCGCCTCCAACACCCGCCTGGTGAGGCTTGAGCTGGAGAATTCAGCCGGCAAGCCCGCCGGCCTGCACGTGATTGTCGCCTTCGCCCCGGCCAAGCCGGCGGAGGCATCCACTAGCCAACCCGCACCACCAGACCAGAAAGGAACCGTGAATGTCAGCCAAGGAAAATAGCCCCGAGAACCCCCTGGACCAGCAGGCCCGCCAGCAGACCGGCCAGCAGAGCGTGCAGTTGCGGATCGACGAGACGCAGATGTCCACCCGCTATGCCAACGCCTTCCGCACCAACGCCACGGCCGAGGAAATTATCCTGGACTTCGGGCTCAACCTGCCCAATCCGGCCGCGCCCCCGGGCCAGCCGGAGATACTCTTCCGCGTCACCGACCGCGTGGTGCTGAACTACTATTCGGCCAAGCGGCTGGCACTGACGCTGACGCAGGTGATCCGGCGGTACGAAGACCAGTTCGGCGAACTGGAACTGAACGTGGCCAATCGCCAACGTAGTGGCAAGCCCGGCCAGCCCGGTCAGGCCTAAGCTCCGGCGAAACCAAGCGCTTGACGCCGCCCCCGGGCACTAGCCGCCCGGGGGCAGCGCCAACGGAAACAAGAGAATATGCCTCAGCAGGAAGAACGCATATTGCCGCAGGCCATGACCGCCGCCGACCTGGTGGAGCGGCTGGTGGGCTTTGAGGGCCCGCCGCAGGAGTTCCTCCGCCACCTGGTGACGGTGCAGTGCCGGCTGGCCAATGCCCAGGCCGGCGCGATTCTCCGCCCGGCGGCCCAGGGCGAGATGCAGGTGCTGGTTTCCGAGCCCCCGGTGCCGCCGGAGGGCCCGATGCCTGCCTGGCTGAGCCAGTCGGCCCAGGCCGCCGCCGCCGTCATGCAGGCGGGCAAGACCGGCCTGTTCCCCGTGCACGACCCCAGCGGCCTGTACGGCGAAGAGCCGCGCCACTGGCTGATCGCCATGCCCATCCGCCAGGCCGGGCGGGGCGAGATGCGCGGGGCCGCCGCCTTCCTGGTCAATTCGCGCGACACCCAGGATCTGCACGACCGCCAGGAGCGGCTGGAGCTGTCCAGCAGCCTGCTGGCCCTGTACGAGATGCAGCTTTCCAGCCAGCTCCGCCAGGCCGACATGCGCCGCCTGCGCGACGCCCTGGAGGTGGTTTCGGCCACCAGCCAGCACGACCGCCTGGTCGCCCTGGCCGTCGGGGTGTGCAACGAGTTCGCCAGCCGCTGGACCTGCCAGCGCGTCAGCGTGGGCTTCCTGCGCGGGCGCGGCATACGCCTGGCCGCCATCAGCCACACCGAGAATTTCTCCCGCAAGATGCAGTTGGTGCAGGACGTGGAATCGGCCATGGAGGAATGCCTCGACCAGGACGTGGAGGTGTTCCATCCCTCCGGGCCGGAGGCCACCTTTGTCAGCCGCGCGGCCGCCCGCCTGAGCGAGCGCCACGGCCCGATGCAGGTCTGCAGCTTCCCGCTGCGGCACGCGGGCAAGGTGGTGGGGGTGCTGACGGCCGAGCGCAGCCGAGAGAAGCCTTTCGACGTGCCGACCCTGGAGTCGATGCGCCTGGCGGCCGACCTGGTCACCGCCCGCCTGGCCAACCTGCACGAGCAGGACCGCTGGTTCGGGGCCAAGGCCGCCGCCGGCGTGCGCAAACTGGCCGCCGGGGCCGTCGGGCCCAAGCACACCTGGATCAAACTGGCCGTCATCGCCGGCTTCGCCCTGCTGGCCTTCCTGATCTTCTTCAAGGGCCTGTATTCGGTCGAATCCCCCATGACGGTGCAGGCCATGCAGCACCGCGTTATCAACGCCCCCTTCCAGGGCCTGCTCAAGGAGGTCAATGTCGATCTGGGCAAAGCCGTTCGCCAGGGCGAAGTGCTGGGCAGCTTCGACACCGATGAACTGCAAAAGAAGATGATCGCCGCCAAGACCGACAGGGACCGCTTCTCGAAAAAGGCGGACGAGGACATGGCGGCCGCCAAGAACGCCGAGGCCCAGCAGGACCGCCTGCAGGCCGATCAGGCCCAGCAGCAGATCGAACTGCTGGAAAGGCAGATCGCCTCGGCCCAGTTGCTGGCGCCCTTCGACGGCTACGTCATCAGCGGCGAGATCAACAAGCTGCGCGGCAACACCTTCGCCATCGGCCAACCGCTCTTCGAGGTGGCCCCGATGACGGAACTGCGGGCCGAGCTGCGCGTCGACGAGCGCGACATTCACGAGGTTATGCTGGGCCAGGAGGGCGAACTGGCCACCACCGGGCACCCAGAGGTCCGCCTGGGCTTCAAGGTCGAGGCCATCAGCCCGGTGGCCGAAACCGTCGAAGGCAAGAACGTCTTCAAGGTCCGCGTGCGCCTCCAGTTGGGCGAGTCGTTGGACAAGGCCATGTACTGGCTGCGCCCGGGCATGGAAGGCCTGGCCAAGGTGCACGTGGATCGCCGCCGCTACGCCTGGATCTGGACCCACCGGGCGGTGGAATGGGTGCACCTGCGGCTGTGGCAGTACGGCCTGATCAACTAAGACTTCTCACCGCAGAGGACGCAGAGAAGAAGAGAGTTAGAAGAAGCAAAAGAAGAAACGGAAGGCGCGACACAGAGACACAGAGGCACAGAGAAGAAAAGAGTTAGTAGAAGCGACAAAACGAAAGAACCGCAAAGGGCTACACAGAGACACACAGACACAGGGAAGAACCGAAATAATCCTCTCTTCTCTGTGTCTCTGTGCCTCCGTGTCGAAAGCTGTTTTCCTTCCTGCGTCCTCTGCGGTGGAAGTTTTTGAATGCCAGTAGACCGTCCGACATTCAGCGAATCCTGGTATCGCGTGGTGGAACTGCGCCCGCGGGTGCGGAACTCGGTCCAGATTCACCGCCAGCACTACCGGGACCAGACCTGGTACGTCATCCAGGACCCGGCCAACAACCAGTTTTACCGGCTCAACGCCGCCGGCTATCACTTCGTGGGCATGCTGGACGGGCGGCGGACGGTCGGGGAAGTCTGGCAGGCCTGCAACCAGACCCTGGGCGACGAGGCCCCCACCCAGGGCGAGGCCATCCAGCTTCTGGGCCAGCTCTACGTCTCCAACCTCATCCAGGCCGACCTGCCCCCCGACACCGAGGGCATGTTCAACCGCTATCGCAAGCGCAAGACGCGCGAGGTCCAGGGCTACCTGATGAACCTGCTGTTCATCCGCATCCCCATCCTGGACCCCGACGCCTTCCTGAACCGCTGGATCAGGGCCGTCAGTTGGGTCTTTTCCCCCATCGGCGCCATCTTGTGGGTGGCGATGCTGGGGGTGGGCATTTACTTCCTGGCCGGGCGCTGGGGCGACCTGTGGGCCGAGGGCCAGGCGCGGGAAATCCTCTCCCCCGACAACCTGCTGTTTCTGTACTTCTCCAGTTGGCTGATCAAGCTCTTCCACGAGTTCGGGCACGCCTTCGCCTGCAAGCGATTCGGGGTCAAGACCGGTTCGGGCGGCGAGGTTCACACCATGGGCATAATGTTCCTGGTGTTCACCCCTCTGCCCTACGTGGACGCCACCAGCGCCTGGGCCTTCGGCAGCAAGTGGCGCCGGGCGATGGTGGGCATGGCCGGCATGCTGGTGGAAATGTTCTTCGCCGCCATCGCCGCCATCGCCTGGACGCAGACGCCCTCGGGCACGCCCCTGCACGGGCTGTGCTTCAACATCATGTTCATCGCCGGCGTCTCCACCATCATCTTCAACGGCAACCCGCTGCTGCGGTACGACGGCTACTACATCCTCTCGGACCTGCTGGAGATACCCAACCTCTGGCAGCGCAGCCGCGAGTACCTCTACTACCTGGTCAAGAAATACGCCTGGGGCGTCCGCCGCCCGCGCAGCCCCTCGCAGTTGGCCACCGAGAAAATCTGGCTGAGCGTCTTCGCCGTGGCCAGCACCATCTACCGCTTCATAATCTACGTGGCCATCCTGCTGTTTGTGGCGTCGGCCCTGCCGGTGGTGGGCATGGTGCTGGCGATCGCGGCGGGCATTGCCGGGCTGGTGGTGCCGGTGGTGAAGTTCCTGCACTACCTGCTGCTCAACAGCGAGCTTTTCCGCGTGCGGACGCGGGCCATGCTCACCACGGCCGCAACCCTCGTCGCCCTGGTGCTGACGGTGGGCGTTTTCTCCTTCCCCGAGCACATCAAGGCCGACGGCCTGTCCCGGGCCGACCAGCAGCCCCTGGTCTATTCCCACACCGACGGCTTCCTGGAGAGTTACCTGCCCAGTTTCGCCCGCGTCTGGACCGGGCAGACGCTGCTGCAACTGTCCAATCCCCTGCTGGAGCCCGAGCGGGAAAACGCCAAACTGGAGATCCTGCGCCTCAAGAGCCAGCACGACCAGCAGATAGGCCAGAACCATACGGCTGAGGCCGACCAGACCGAGGACCTGCTCAAGGCCGCCCAGGCCCACCTGGACTATGTCAACGAGCAGATTGACCGCCTGGAAGTGACCAGTTCCTGCAACGGCATCTGGTACACGCCCAAGCTGGACTACCAGCAAGGCGCCTTCCTCAAGGCCGGCGGCGATCCCATCGGCATAGTGGTGGACCTGGACAACCTGCTGGTGGAGGCGTTCGTCACCCAGGACGAGGCCGCCCGCATCTTCTCCCAGGCCGGCAGCGGCATCGGCGAGTGGGTGGACCTGGCCCTGCCCGGCCGCCCGGACATCACCTTCCGCGGCCAGATCATCGACAAGGTGCCCGCCGGGCAGAGGCAGTTGCCCAGCGCGGCCCTCTCGACGGCCGGCGGCGGACAGATACCACTGTCCAAGGAGGGCAAGGGCGAAACGGCGGCCCCGGTCTTCACGGTGGTAATCAAACCGGACCTGTCGGCCCTTGAGAATGGCAAGGGCGTCTCGCCCCTGAATGGCCAACCGGTGCTGCGGTCCAAGCAGCGCGTGGCCGTGCGCTTCAACCTGCCGGCCCGCCCGCTGGCGGTGCGGTGGTACCGCGCAATCCTGCAACTGCTCCAGAAGTTCTAGAGAAGAAGAAAGTGCGAGAGTGCGGAAGTGCGGAAGTGCGGAAGTGCGGAAGTGCGGAAGTGCGAAGCGAGGATAAAACTGAAAGCCGAAAACTTGGTAGGGCGTGCTGCTTAGCCACTTTAGTGGCGCATTGCACGCGCAACGGCCCCGCACCCCAGGCATGCATGGCGGCAATAAGCGGCTGCCACGGCACCCATATAGAATCATGCCCCAAAGCTTGAAAATGATGTCTCCCGGCCAGGAGGGCCAGGAGAGCCAGGGCGTCCTGGCCGAGTTACCTTCGGGCACGTGGGCGGCCCTGGCCGGCGCCACCGGGCGGGACAAGCAACTGCCGCGCGGGCTGGACGCCGCCTTCGATTACGTGGTCGGCCTGGCCAAGCGCCTGGTTCCCCGCCAGCGCATCCTGCTGAAACGGGCGGCCGCCGTGGCCGCCATGGACAAAGACTTCCGCGACCTCTCCGACAGCAAGCTCCGCGAGCAGGCCCAGGACATGCGGGCGATCTTTCGCCGCGGGCGCGACAAGCCCCAGGACATGCTGCGGGCCTTCGCCCTGGTGAGGGAGGTGTGCTCCCGCACCGTGGGCCTGCGCCCCTTCGTGGTGCAGGTGGCCGGCGGGCTGGGGCTGGCCGACGGCTGCTGCGTCGAAATGGCCACCGGCGAGGGCAAGACCCTCACCGCCACCCTGCCGGCCACGGTCTTCGGCTGGCGCGGGCGGTCCTGCCACATCGTCACCGTCAACGACTACCTTTCCCAGCGCGACGCCGAGATGATGAGCGTGGTGTACCGCTTCTGCGGCCTGAGCTGCGGCTTTGTCACCGGCCTGATGCCCCACCACCAGCGCCGAGCGGCCTACCTGGCCGACATCACCTACACCACCAACAAGGAAGTCTGCGCCGACTACCTGCGCGACCAGTTGGCCCTGGGCCGACTGCGCAACGTGCCCACCACCATCTTAAACCGCATGGTCGAGGGCTCCACCGGCGGGGCCGGCAGGCTGCTGCTCCGCGGGCTGGAAATGGCCATCGTGGACGAGGCCGATTCCATCCTTATCGACGAGGCCGTCACCCCGCTGATCATCTCCGGCTCCATGCCCAACACCGAGCAGGTGGAGGCCTTCCAGCAGGCCGTGCAGGTCGCCAAGCAACTGACGCTCGGCGAGCATTTCCGCGTCAACCAGCGCTACCGCGAGGTGGACTTCACCCCCGCCGGCCAGCAGAAAATCGAGGAACTGGCCAAGCCGCTGGGCGGCATCTGGGCGGGGGCCCGCCGGCGCGAGGAACTGGTCAACCAGGCCCTGGTAGCGCGCGAGCTCTACCACAAGGAAAAGCAGTACGTCATCCAGGAAGACAAGATCGTCATCGTGGACGAGTTCACCGGCCGGCTCATGCCCGACCGCACCTGGCGCGACGGCCTGCACCAGGCCGTCGAGGCCAAGGAAGAGATCACCGTCAACCCGCCCAAGGACACCTTCGCCCGCATCAGCTTCCAGCGCTTCTTCCGCCTGTACCGCAAGCTGGCGGGCATGACCGGCACGGCCTTCGAGGCCCGCCAGGAACTCTGGCAGATCTACCACATGCCGGTGGTGGTGATACCCACCAACCGCCCCTGCGTCCGCCAAGGCCTCTTGGACCGGGTCTTCGCCACCGACGCCTCCAAGTGGCAGGCGGTGGTGGAGGAGATCCAGGCCATGCACAAGCTTGGCCGGCCGGTGCTGGTGGGCACGCGCAGCGTCCGCGCCAGCGAGCACCTCTCGGAGCTCTTGACCCAGCGCGGCCTGCCCCACCAGGTTTTGAACGCCGTGCGGCACAAGGAAGAGGCCCAGATCGTGGCCCAGGCCGGCCAGCCCGCCGCCATCACCGTGGCCACCAACATGGCCGGGCGCGGCACCGACATCAAGCTGGGCAAGGGCGTGGCCGAGATAGGCGGGCTGCACGTCATCGCCACCGAGCGGCACGAGGCGGGCCGAATCGACCGCCAGCTCTTTGGCCGCTGCGCCCGCCAGGGCGACCCGGGCAGCGCCCAGGCCTTCGTCTCCATCGGCGACGAGTTGCCCGGGCGCTACGCCCCGGTCATCGCCGGGCACTTCCGCCGCCGCTACGGCCACAAGGACGCCGAGATCACCCGCCGCTCGACCCGCTGGCTGTTCGACATGACGCAGAACCGCGCCACGCGCTTCGCCCTCCGCCAGCGCAAAAGCGTCCTCCAGACCGACAACTGGCTGGACGAATTCCTGGGCTTCGCCGGAAAGGATTAATCTGTAGGGCGAGCGGCTGCTGGGCCGCTCGCGCAATTCGTCGGGGTTCGTGCAGTCATGTAGGGCACGCGGGTTCGTGAGCGAAGCGAACGGTTCCGCGTGCGAGATAAGTGGGTACTTGCCAAAGAGGGGATTGAAGGATAATCGATATAGCTGTCCCGCACGCGGAAGTGAGCCCCCGGCTTCGCCGGCGGCAGAACCCGCGTGCCCTACGGCTGTTGGTTGCTCGCGGGTGGAGGCCCGGTCACCCAAACGAAAGGGTATGGTGCGAAATGATGTCCCTCATGGCGAGATCATTAATGATGCTGCTGGTTTGTGTGGGATTGTTTGGAGTGGTCCGGGCGGAGCCGGCCGCTGCGACAGGCGCGGCGGCGAGCACGGCGACGGCCATCCACAAACCGCCCCCGGGGGCCAGGATCAACTGGAAGCACCCGCTGGCCGGCGGGCTGGTTTCGGCTGTGGCCCTGAGCGAAGGCGCCGGCGCGACGTTCTACGACGCCGCCACCAGCCAGCCTTACACCGCCCGGGTGCTGGACGGCACGCCCAAGGGCGGCCTGCCGCCAAAGTGGTTCGTCCCACCGGTGACGCCCGATTACCCCTGGGTCGGCCCGGCCATCAGCAACAACGACGCCACCGCACAATCGATCGTCTGCCCGATCACGGACAGGCAATTCGTCCAGGACGTCAAGGGCGGCTACTCCTACGCCACGCTTGTCCAGCCGCTGGACGAGAAGACCTTCGGCCGCATCCTGGACGGCACCGGCAACGCGGTCATCACGCTGTACCTGAATATCGGCAACCACCCGGGCATGGTGGCCACCACCTGGCGCGGCGCCGATCACGGGGCCATCAATCCGTTCGCCCGCTTCACGCCAAACAAGTGGATGCTGGTGCTGTGCACGGTGCAGCAGGGCCTGGGCGTGATGTACGTCAACGGCAAAGAGGCGGCCCGCGACACCAAGGTGGACCTGCCCAGTTCCTGGGCCGGCCAGACCGGCCGGCTCGTTTACAACGCCACCGGCAACGGGGCGATGATGTGCAACGCGAACTTTTCTTCCTGGTGGGTGTGGAACAACCGCGTCCTGACCGCCCAGGAAGCGGCCCAGCTTTATGCCAATCCCTGGTCGATGTTCGATCCTGCCCCCCAGCCGCCCAGCACCCAGGCAGCCAAATAGCCCGCGACGGCTGGGCACAACCGGCAAGGCGGCAGGGCGAGCAGCGGGTGCATCAGCGTTTTGGGGATTCTGACGTGTCGCGGGCGTCTCGCCCGCGCGGTGTGGCCTCGGACGCGGGCGAGACGCCCGCGACACGGGAACGCCAGACTTTCGTCCCCCAAAACGCTAATGCACCCGCGAGTAGCCTGAGGGTTGGTCGGCCTGCTTGGTTGATTGGCAATTGAAAAACGCCTCCGGCTTGCGGCGGAGGCTAAGATGATGCCATGCGAGGAAAATCACACACAGGAAAGGAACTGGTCATGAAAGGCAAGATGGTTGCGGTGGCGGCGGCGGCCCTGATTCTGGCGATGGTCGCCCAGGCGCAGACGCCCGTTAGACTGGACAGGCTCCTCGACCCGGCCAGTGGACCGGCAAGCCGCCCCGGCCCTGGGATGCATGGCGGGCCAGGCATGATGGGAGGCGGCCCCGGGGCGTATGCCGGGGCAGGGCCCGCCTGGAAGCCCGAGATGATCAAGGCCACGTACCTGGGCGTGGGCGTGGCGCCGACCGACCCGGCCCTGAGGGAGCAGCTTAGCCTGCCCGAGGGCGTGGGCCTGCTGGTGGGCCAGTTGGATGCCGAAGGCCCGGCCAAGGCCGCCGGCGTCGAGCGGCTGGACGTGCTGCACAAGTTCAACGACCAGTTCCTGATCAACCCCGAGCAACTCAAGGTGCTGGTGCGGATTTCCAAACCGGGCGAGGAAGTCAAACTGACGGTTATCCGCAAGGCCAAGCCGCAGGTCATCACCGTCAAGCTGGTCGAGAAGGAAATGCCCAAGGAGCAGCCGATGATGCACGGCATGATGGGCGGCGAGGGCATGATGGGCCCCATGGGGATGCCCGGGGGCATGAATCCAGAAGCCATGGAACGCATGATGCGGGAGCAAATGGAGCGTAGCCGGCAGATGCCGGGCATGACGGTGCCCGGGGGCATGAATCCCAAGGCCATGGAGCACTTCCTTCGGGAACAGATTGAGCGCAGCCAGCAGATGCCGGGCCGGCCGGGCTGGCCTGCCGGCCCCGGCGGCATGGAACCCGGGCAACAAGGCCCCAGGCCGGGCGGCGCGCCTGGCGCGGCCATGCAGCAGGAGGACGAGCACGAAGATAGCGCTCCCGTCGCCCTCAAGCCCGTTGCCGGCGAAGGGGTATAAGTATGCCTGGCCCCCGGGCACAGGCCCGGGCGGCCTGATCGGTGAGAGGCCCCCAGCGCGAGAAACCCTCAAGCCGGGGGTTTGCGCGCGTGCAACCGGCAATGCACGCCCATGGCGGGGCCTTGATTTCGGCGGTCGGGGCGGTATTATCTGCCCCAAGGTGGACTTACCCCCGCTGGGAAGGCTTAGATTAGGCGCATGGTTGTGGCCGTGGAAATGCTTTGGGTGATGCAGTGGGCGGGCCGAAACTGGGCGGCCTTGGCCATTACGCTCACCTGCCTGGCGGTGGTGGTCTTCTGCCTGCTGCTGATCGCCAAGTACACCCGCATCTGCCTGAACATCTTCACCGACACCTCGCCGCCCATGTCCATGGGGCTGTGCGATTTCCAGGTCATGCAGGGCGAGGTGGTGCGTTTCCGCAGTTTCGACGGCACCAGCCTGCGCGGCATGTGGCTGCGGACGGCCGACCAGGCCGCCCGCAAGGGCACGATCGTCTTCTGCCACGAGTTCGGCTCGGACATGTACAGTTGCGCCCGCTACGCCCGCCCGCTGATCGACAGCGGCTTCGACGTCTTCACCTTCGACTTCCGCGGGCACGGCGAGTCTTCCGCCCCGGCGGGCTACCGGCTCTTGCAGTGGCCCAGCGACAAGGAACTGGAGGACGCCCTGGGGGCCATCGCCTACGTGGAGGCCTGCCTGGCCGAGGCCAACCTGCCGATGCGGGTGGGGATGTTCGGCATCAGCCGGGGGGCGGGCACGGCCCTCATGGCCGCCTCCTGCAACCCCAGCGTCGCCTGCCTGGTGTGCGACGGGGCCTTTTCCACCAAGGAAACGCTGACCACGCTGATGAAGCGATGGGCCTACATTTTCGCCAAAATCAAGCTGGTGTACGAGAACCAGCCGGCCAGTTTCTGGCGGTTCCTGTACTGGTGCATGATGCGGCTGGCCCAGCCGCGACTGGGGCGGCATTTTCCCTCGGTGCGGAAGGCGTTGGAGAACATGCTGCCGCGACCTATCATGTTCATTCATGGCGAGCGCGACAGCTACATCCGTTCCGAGCAGACGCAGCTTTTGTACTCGTGCGCAGCCGAGCCGAAGTATCTGTGGATTGTGCCCCAGGCCAAGCACAACCAGTCGGTGTTGGCGGCGCCGCAGGCTTACGCCCGGGGCACGGTCGCCTTTTTCAGCCGCTACCTGGCCGATGAGGCCGTCGACCTCAAGGACATCAGCGCCCCGCCCGATGCCGAGGTGGCATGACCGGCCGTGGAAAGGGCGGCATGGCCGTGTCGGCCATGAAATCCACCGGCATCCCGCCCGTGGAAGAACCACCTGCTTGCAGGGCCTGGCAGGCCTCGCCGTTGAGGGCGCCAGGCCCCGCCATAGAGGCCCATGAGCATTAGAGGCAAATTCCTCGCCCCGGTGGCCCGTCTGGCCGGTCTGCACGCCGGTCTGCAACTGGCCCGATTCCTTCGGGCCTGCCGCGATTGCCGCGACACGCAGGACCGCCTGCTGGGCGAGCTGGTCGCCAGCGCCGCCCGGTCCGACTTCGGTCGCGACCACGGCCTGGGGGCGGTGCGAGATTACAGCGATTTCGTCCGCGCCGTTCCCCTGGGCGACTACGCTGCGCTGTGGCCCTACCTGCAGCAGGTGCTGGCGGGTCGGCCGGAGGCCATGTTCGGGCCCGGCCTGGCCGTCCGCATGTTCGCCCTGACCAGCGGCACCACCGGCCAGCCCAAGCACATCCCCGTGACCGACCGTTTCCTGGCGGACTATCACCGGGGCTGGAACATCTTCGGCGTCAAGGCGCTGCAGGACCACAGGGACGGCTGGCTCCGGCCCATAGTCACCATCGCCAGTTCGGCCTGCGAGTCGCGCAGTTCCACCGGCCTGCCCTGCGGCGCCATCAGCGGGCTGTTGGCCCAGCGGCAGAAGTGGATCGTCCGCCGCATGTACCCCGTGCCGGCGGCGGTGCGGGATATCCGCGACAGCGCGACCAAGTTCTACGCCATCCTGCGCTGCGCTATCGGGCACGACGTGGGGCTCTTGACCACGGCCAACCCCAGCTCGCTGATCAAGCTGGCCCAGGCCGCCCTGGAGCAGCCCCAGCGCCTCATCCGCGACGTGCGCGACGGGACTTTCAGCCCGCCGGGGGAATTGCCGGCGGCCATGGCGGGGAAGATGCGTTTCCGCCCCGACGAGCCCCTGGCAGGGCGGCTGGAGGCCATCCTGGGCCGCGAGGGGCGCCTGGCCCCGCGCCACTACTGGAAGCCGGCGGTGATAACCTGCTGGACCGGGGGCACGGTGTCGCTCTACCTGCCCCAGGTGCGGGAACTGTACGGCGAGGTGCCCATCCGCGACATCGGGCTGCTGGCCAGCGAGGGGCGGCTGTCGCTGCCGCTGGAGGACGACACACCGGCCGGCCTGGCCGAAATCACCGGCAACTTCCTGGAATTCATTCCCGCCGTGGCCGCCGGCCAAAGCTCCCCGCCCGTGTTGCGGGCCCACGAGTTGGAGGTGGGCCAGGAGTATTCCATCGTCCTGACCAACTGGGCCGGGCTGTGGCGCTACCAGATCGGCGACCGCGTGCGGGTGGTGGGCAAGGTGGGATCCTGCCCGGTGTACGAGTTCCTCTCCCGCGGGCTGCACACCAGCAGCATCACCGGCGAGAAGCTCACCGAGCACCAGGTGGTGCAGGCCATGCGCGCCGCCTGCCGGCAGTTGGGGGCGGGCATCGAGCTGTTCGAGCTGCAGGGGCACTTCGCCCCCGTGCCGTATTACCAGTTGCGGGTGGAGCTGCCGGCGGGGGTGGAGTCGTCGTCGATGTCGGAGAGCATGGACAGCGCCCTGCGCCGGGAGAACACCGAGTACGACGCCAAGCGCGGCGACGGCCGGCTGGGGCCGGTGCGCGTGAAGGCCCTGCCCCCCGGGCATTTTGCCGGCAACGAGGATCGGCTGCTGCGCAAACTGGGGCGCGGCGAACAGTACAAGCACCGCTACCTGCTAAGCGATATAATCACGGATTGAGAGTTGGGAGTCCCAAGATTCTACGCCGAGGCGCAGAGGGCGCAGAGACAACTTAAGACTCTTAAAAGTCTGCGCCTCTGTGGCGAAAGCTTTGGAAAACAAACTGAACCATAGGAGTTGAAGGCGACTTATGGCCGAGATGATTTTCTCCGGGGCTGCGCGCAGGACCACCGGTTCGCTCCACCTCTTCCGCCACCAGGGCAAGACGCTCTGCCTGGAGTGCGGCCTGTTCCAGGGCCGGCGCGAGGAAGCCCGCCAACTCAACCTGCACTTGCCGCCCGAGGCCCGCGACATCGACGCCGTGGTCGTCTCCCACGCCCACATCGACCACACCGGGCGCTTGCCGCTGCTGGTCAAGGCCGGCTACCGCGGGCCCATCTACTGCACCCCCGCCACGCTGGACCTCTGCCGCATCATGCTGCCCGACTCGGCCCACATCCAGGAGGAAGACGCCGACTTCTGGAACCGAAAGCGCGCCCAAAACGGCGACCGCATAGAGCCGCTCTACACCGCCCAGGACGCGCGGGCGGTCGAGCCGCTCCTGCGGCCGATGGAGTGCGGCACGCCCCGGGAGGTGCTGCCGGGCGTGACGGTCACGCTGCTGGAGGCCGGGCACATCCTGGGCTCGACCATGGTGCTGTTGGAGTACCGCCAGAACGCCCAGCCCCGCCGGCTGCTCTTCTCCGGCGACGTCGGCAGGTTCGACCAACCTATCCTGCGCGACCCGGTCGAGCCGCCGCCCCAGGCCGATTACTTGCTGACCGAGTGCACCTACGCCGACCGCCGGCACGACGACATCGCCGGCATGCAGGAGCGGCTCTGCCGCATCATCCAGCAGACCGTCCAGGCCGGGGGCAAGGTCATCATCCCGGCCTTCTCCGTCGGCAGGACGCAGTCGGTCGTGTACTTTCTCGAACAGCTCTTCCGCCAGGGCCGGCTCAAGCCCCTGCCGGTGTACGTTGACAGCCCGCTGTCGGCCCAGGCCACCGAGGTCTTCGCCCGCCACCCCGAATGCTACGACGCCCAGGCCACCGATTTCTGGCGCAGCCAGGGCGAATTGCTGAGCGACGGGCGGTTCATCCATTACATCACCGACGTGGCGGATTCCAAGGCCCTCAACGGCCGGCCGGAAAGCTGCGTCATCCTCTCGGCCTCGGGCATGTGCGAGTCGGGGCGAATACTGCACCACCTCAAGAACAACATCGAGGACGAGCGGAACACGGTGGTGGTGGTGGGCTTCATGGCCCAGCACACGCTGGGGCGGCGGATCGTCGAGCGGCGGGAGGAGCTCAAGATCTACGGGCGGGCGTATCGGTTGCTGGCCAAGGTGGAGGTGCTCAACGGCTTCTCCGCCCACGCCGATGCGGCGGAATTCCGCCGCCTGTACGCCCCCATCGCCCCCAAACTGCGAGGGGCCTTCGTGGTGCACGGGGAAGACCGCCAGCCCATCGCCATGCAGGAACTGCTGGACTCGCTGGGCTGCCACAAGTCCCAAACCCCCCAGGCCGGCCAGCACGTGACGCTGGACTGATTTGCCCACTGCGGCCACAGACCTGGGCGGGTGCGCGTGCAACAAGTTGCGCGCCTCACGACAGCGACTCGATGGCCGCATATCGATAAAAAGAACCGGGGCGGCGCCAAGTAGCGCCGCCCCGGAGAGGCAACTCTTGCAGTGCGGATTACTTGTAGGAAATCAGAACGGTGTCGTAGACGGCGTCGGTGCCGGTGGGAGTGCCGATGGCGCTGCCGTAGGTGCTGAACTTGGTGGTGGCTACCCAGTTATCCAGGGTGTAGATGTTGTTGCTGTCGTAACCACCGGTGTTCAAGGAGGTGATTACCGGTGGTGAACCGGGCGCGACCGAGTCCTTGCTGAACTTGACGGCGTAACTGGCCGACAGGCAGGACTCGCCGTCAACGGGGTGATTGGGCGACCACTTCAGTTTGGGATCGCCGGGCACGGTAGCCGCGATGCTGTTGGGCCCGCGGTCGCCCACCATGACCATGGAGGGGTTCATGCTGTTGCTCAAGGCGGCGACGTTGGCGGTGCCGCTGCCATCCTTGGCGTAGGGAGCCTGCACACCGTAGTCGATGCCGATCTTGGCGGTGACGGGCTCAATGAAGCCGACAGTGCCCGCTCGAACCAACTGGGTGGTGCCCACGGAGGGGCAGAGGAAGACGTTCCAGCCGACAATGTTCTTCTTGACCAGCAGGCTCAGGTTGTTCTGGGCGGATTTGCTCATGCCCGCTGCGATCGTGTAGTCAGTGCCGTTTGTGAGGGCCACGGTCCAGTCGTTGCTGGCTGAGGCCACAAGGTCCGGCAGGATGGGGGGCATATCGTTGGAGTCATTGCCGTAGAGCACCCAGGCCTTGCCGACGGCGTTGAGGTTAGCCGAGCAAAGGGCTTGCTTGGCGAGCTCGCGCGCTCGGCCCAGAGTCGGGAGCAGGATGGACACCAACAGGGCAATGATCGCAACCACGACCAACAACTCAATCAGGGTAAAACCTTTTGATCGCTTCATAGAGCGACCTCCTTCCTGGGCCCCCGCCCTGGGGCGGAGGCAAAGCGAACGGCATTTAGTAAATTACATGATTCCATCGGCATGTCCGCCGCGGGCCACACGGCCCTCGGCCATCCGGCTGCCGCTTCCGTTACCGTTGGGCCTGAATTCCCATCCGCGCGCCGTTCGTCACGGTAAACCCAGGCCCTGCCTGTCAATTCACACTCTAACCGGGCGCTTCACCTTGGACCCGAAAGCACGGGGAGCGCCCCGCCCGCGTGCTCTTGCCGGGCACACTATAATCTGACGAGCCAACTTCTGCAACAAGTTTGGAAGGCGGACATGAAGGCGGGTTGGCGGATGGTAGGAATATGGAAGAGGCCATCCAGATGCTTCTCGCTGCCTTTAGAACTCCGCCTTTCGCCGCTTCCTACCGTCATTCTAACGGCGGCGTGCCGTTCATGTCAACAAAAGCAATAGGAAAAAATCAATGATTTCTGGCAGCCTTCGCCGGGGGCTGTCTGTTGACTTGCCCACCGGCGGCTCTCTAGAGTGTCCCTGTAAATTCGGACACTTGGAGCGCAGTCATGGCGACCTACCAAGACGCACTGGCCGTTCTTCGCCGTCACGGGCAGGAGCACCTGCTGGGTTTTTGCGGCGAACTGCCCGCCCAGGGCCGCCAGGGCCTGCTGGAGCAGATCCAGTCGATAGATTTCGACCAGCTTGACCGGCTTATCCCCACGCACGTGCTTTCCAGCCCGGCCCCGCAGTTGCCCCGGGAGATCGTGCCCGCCCCGGTGCTGCCGGCCGCACCCAGGGACCCCGCCGCCCAGGCAGCCTACGCCCAGGCCCGCCGCCGCGGGCGGGAGGCCATCGCCGCCGGTCGCGTCGCCGCCCTGGTGGTCGCCGGCGGCGACGGCACCCGCCTGGGCTTCGCCGGGCCCAAGGGCAGCCTGCCCGTAACTCCCGTCCGGCGCAAGACCCTCTTCCAGGTCTTCGCCGAGGGGTTGCTGGCCTGCCGGCGGTTTTACGGCGGCAACGTCCCCTGGTACATCATGACCAGCCCCGCCAACGACGCCGCCACGCGAGAGTTCTTCGCCCGGAACAAGTTCTTCGGCCTGCCGGCGGAGGACGTGTTTTTCTTCGCCCAGGGGCGGATGCCCGCCCTCGGGAGGGACGGCAAGATACTCCTGGCCGACAAGGGCCTGATCGCCTGGAACCCCGACGGGCACGGCGGCAGCGTCACCGCCCTGCGCCGCAGCGGCGCCCTAGATGACATGGCCCGCCGCCAAATCGAAGTGATCTCGTATTTCCAGGTGGACAATCCGCTGGTGCATTGCGTGGACCCGCTGTTTGTCGGGCTGCACCTGGAGGCGGGGGCCGAGATGTCGGCCAAGGCCCTGCCCAAGCGCGATCCCCTGGAGAAGCTGGGCAACTTCTGCCTGGTGGACGGCAAGGCGACGGTGATCGAGTATTCCGACCTGCCCGAGGAATTGGCCCGGGCCACCCGGCCCGACGGCACGCTCAAGTTCAGCGCCGGCTCCATCGCCATCCACCTCTTCTCCCGGGGCTTTTTGGAGAAATTGACCGCCGGCGGCGAATGCCGCCTGCCCTTCCATCGCGCCCTCAAGAAGGCCCCTTGCCTGGCGCCCACGGGGGTGCGCATCCAGCCCGACCAGCCCAACGCCGTGAAGCTGGAGATGTTCGTTTTCGACGCCCTGCCCCTGGCCAAGGAGACGGTGATCCTGGAAACGCTGCGCGACGAGGAGTTTTCGCCGGTCAAGAATTCCACCGGCGAGGACAGTCTGGCCACCTGCCTGCACGACCAGGTGCGGCGGGCGGCCCGCTGGCTGGAAAACGCCGGGCTGCGCCTGCCGCGCGACGCCGCCGGCCAACCCGCCGCCGCCGTGGAAATCAGCCCGCTGGCGGCGCTGGAGGCCGACGACCTGATCGGCAAGATCCACCCCGAACGCATCCAGGCCGGCCAGGAACTCTACCTGGAATAGCCGGGCGCAAAAAAAGCGGCGAACCTTGCGGGCTCGCCGCTGCAATTCGGCAGGCGCCGGAGGAGGGTCGCCCGTCAGCAGATCGTCTCAGTGTGCGGCCGAGTGCCGCCGGCGGCGAATAAGAAGCGGCAAGGCGCCGATGAGGATCACGCCCAGGGTCGCCGGCTCGGGCGTGGGGGGCTCCCCAAGGCGCGTCAGGGTGATGTTGTCAATGCCGTCGGTGTCGTAAGGCCGCTTGACGTTCACGGTTGACTCGAGGCTGATGGTCATCTTGGTCACGTTGGAGAGCAGGTTACCCCATTTAGCGTCGGTAGTATGCCAGGTGGCAGACGTCATGGGTATAGTGAAAGTCTGCCATCCCAGACTCTCCCAGGTGCTGTCGGGCTTGGTGGGGATGGTGTAGGAGTAATGCTTTCCCTTGTTGTACAGGGTGACGTTGAGGGCCGCGAAACTTCTGATGCCGGCGCCCGTGCCGAAAACCTTGTAGTCGAAGGAAAGCTGCCCGTCGTTATACTCGGACAGGTTGCCCAGAAAGGCCGAGGGGGCCTTGGCCGTGCCGATGCCGGCCTTGGTGTCGGTGTATAGGGCGTAACCGCCGGGGTTGCCGCCGGAGCCTTGCCAACTCAGGGCGCCGTTCTTCTTGATTAAGGCCCAGCCGTCCAGGCCGGTGTCGAAGGTCTCAATGATGGAGGCCTGGGCGCTCTGTGCCAGCGCGAGCATGGCCATAACGCTAAATGCGACGTAATACTTCTTGCCGGCGAGGCTTGCAACGTGGCTGGCAGGCGAAAGCGACAATAAACGAGCATGAGCTAACATTGAACTGTCCTCCGCAGTTCGAGGTGACTGAACCGTGCGGAAAATGGCTTGGCCTCATGGCCAACTGCTAGGATCCATCGACAGACAGAAGACAGAGCGAACTGAGCGTGTTGTCGATGGCTTCCTTGCCGTTTAACCACTCTCCGCTGAGCACCGGAGCGGTCACCGCTGTATCCACCATGGTAACCGGGATTGCCCAGCCGTCAAGATGGTAAATGGGCAATCCGGGCAGATTGCTCTTGAGCGGGAGGGGGGTCCCGGGCGCAGGTATGCGATTATCTGAGGGTGTCCGGAAGTTCGAAGCCTCTAACATGTTGGCATGACACATGTTAAGACTAGAAACAGACCCATGTTTTGGGCTGCTTCTCCTAAGAGCCCATAACAAAATGCCGCGTGAGCCGCGTTGCGGCCA
>PMYM01000092.1:23327-32342 GCA_003171235.1 Phycisphaerales bacterium
GTTGCTCGGGCTCGACGACCCGTTTTCAAGTTGGATTATTTGGCTTGGCAAAACTTACTTGCCGCAGGGATTAGGTCTGCCAAGTCAAATAGGCCAATGTCAAAGAGGTCGTCTTCTCCCTCGCGCCTTGGCCTGCGTCAACACCTGCGGCGTCGCGGTCACGGGGCATTTTGTTAGGGGCTCTAATACGACAGTGCGACTTAGGCCCGTTTTCCGTCAGAAACGGGCGGTTTTTTTAGGGCTGAGCAACCGGGTGTCCCTGGCGGAAACGCCCATGAAACCAGCGTCGGATACATTGCCGCCGGCCCCGTGGGCAAATGAAATGAACCGAACCCCGAATCACTCCTGGAAAGCATGGTGTAATCATTTGCCTAATACCTTACAAAATAATTGGTTACGTCAGGCAACAAGCGCCAAGTCGGGCCGTCGTGCAAAGCCACAGTCGCAGGGTGTCATACCGCCCGGAGCACTCTTTGTTTGCCCCGCCAACTGCTCGAAGCGGCGGAGCGGCAAGAGTGTTTTTTCCCGAAAATCGTGGCGCCAGCGGCGCAGGGATTTGCCTGCCGGGCAGGCGTATTCTAGACTGGATATGCTAAGAGCACTGTAGTGGATGGCGGTTAATGGTCTCCAGCCGGGTGCGTGCCGGACGGGCGCGAATGCGGGTCCGGCCGCAGAGCTGGAGAGGAGGGCTTCAATGCGAGCCAAACCGCCTGGCCGCATGACGGTGCGCCCGTGGTCGGCAAATGCCGAACGGGTTGCAGATTTCGGGCCTGGCGTTGGCGTCTCTGCCGGCGGCTGGGCCTCTTTTTTGCGCAGGCCCCGAGGCAGGCCGCTAGGGTTTTTCCGCCATCGCCTTGGCCGCGACCACCTGGTTCTTGGCCACGGTGTAGAGATGGTGGGCGTTCCACAGGCTTGAGAGCAGCGCCAGCCCGGCCAGCACGGAGGCGTACTTGGCCCACAGGGCGATGTCGTCCAGCTTGGCGTTGATGTCCTTCAGACTGACCTGGGGGGTATTCTGGCTGGCCATGGCCTGCTGCTGGGCGCCGGCCTGTGCCCAGGTCAGCAGCACCACCGCCCCCGCCACCGCCAACACCGTCAAGACGTGTCTCTTCATGCCTGTTCCCTTAACCAGTAAGACCGGATGGGTGTGCCCGCGGGCGATATTCTAAGCCCTCGGCGGCAATGAAGAAAACACAATACATGCTTGAGAACCAAAACGGGTGCGCGGATTGTGGCGCCGGGCTATGCAGCGTGAAGAGCGGGCACCGCTCACCGGGCGCCCTGCCCTTACGCGTTTTTTGCGGAAGGGCATGTTGAGGGATCGGCACGCAGATTCCTCGAAACAGCCGAGTAATCAGCGTGCTCTACCTGGCCGGGGCGGTCGCCGGGGCGTCCACGGCCAGGCGGAACTTGGTGCCCACGTAACACTTGCCGTCTGACCCCAGCCCTTCGTGATTGCCCACCGTGTAATCCCCGACCACGCCTTTGCCCCAAAGGCTGAATTGCCTGCCGGCCTTCTCAACCGCATCCGTCGGGAAGCGCTGGTCGATGGCGTCGGAGCGGCTAAAGACCTGCCGGTCGCAGGTGAATTCGTACCAGCAACTGGCCATGTCGTACAGCCCCCAGGCGTTGGGCCCTTTGGACTTTACCGGCAGCGGGGCACGGTTTGGCCCGCTGCTGTTCTGGTCCTTGTATTTCTCCGGGAAGGGTGGGTTGGAGGTTCCCACCCGGGCGGCGTATTCCCACTGGGCGACCGTGGGCAGGCGGACGCTGAGGCCGTTCTTTTCCGAGAGGATCTTGCAGAACTTCTGGATGTCGGCGTAGGGGACGTTCTGCACGGGCAGCTTGGGGTCCCTGGCCGTGCTGGTGCTGGGGCCCATGACGGCCTGGTACATTTCCTGCGTGACGGGTATCTCGGCCAGGTAGAAGGGCCTGGTCAGCGTCAGCATTACGGGGTAGGTGTCATCCCACCTGGGATCCAGGTAGAAGGGGTCGCCGGCCAGGAACTTTCCCGGCGGCAGCAGGACGCACTTGAGGGAGAGGTTCTCGCCGACCTTCAGGATTAGCGGCTCCTTGGCCGGCATGGCCAGGGGCTTGTCCGGGGCGAGCATCTTGGCGGGGTAGATGAGCTTGGCCGGCTCGATCTTGCTGGGGGCGATCCACTTCCTGCCGTCCTTTTCGTAGAGCTCGCCGGTCACGGCCATGGGCGGGTTTCGCCAGCGACAGTTCTTCTGGTTCTTGTCGGCCAGGTCGCCGGGTGCGATGTAATACTTGAGGTTCTTCTCGAAGCCCTCCAGGAGCCCGCGGGCCTGGTCGCCGTCCATGCTGTCGTCGGGGAAGTGCTGCTTCATGAGTTCGCCCAACTCGGCGGCCACTTCGGGGGTGCCTTCCAGGGCGAACAGCACCAGGGTTTTGGCGTCGGCGGGATTGTCGCCCTTGGGTGCGCAGGATGCCTGGGTCATCATGATGCCCTTGAGCGTGACCTGGGCGCCCTGCGAGGTGGTGGCGGGCGGGGCCTTCTGGGGGGATGAAGTGGTGGCGGGCTGGCCCAGGCCGCCGGCGGCGATGAACATCAGCAGAATGCCTGCGAGTCCCAGGCCCTGGCGTGTCGCAATCATAGCCGCTCCTCGTGCTGTGTCGCTCCGGCAAACCGCCCGGGGCGTATATGAAGAATGTACCGCAAAGGCGGGCGTTTGTCCAAGAGTGGCGGTAGCACAGGCGTCTCGCCTGTGTAGTTTCTGCGTCACATCCAAATGCTTCCACAGGCGGGACGCCTGTGCTACCAAGTTTCCACAGGCGAGACGCCTGTGCTACCACAGACAGGGCGGCGAAAGGTTGCCAGTTTGGCCGGCGGAGGCTAAAGTGCGACGGTCGTGAATTCTTCGGCCGCGGCAGGAAAAGCTATGCGAATAATCGTGCCCATCAAGCAGGTGCCTGAGACCGGGGCCGTCCGCATGGACGAGGCCACCGGCACCATGGTCCGCGAGGGCGTGGAGGCCATCGTCAACCCGTTGGACCTGTATGCCATCGAGTTGGCCCTGCGGCTGCGGGACTCATCCCGCTCGGCCGACGGCGAGGGGAACCACGAGGTGCTGGCGCTGTCAATGGGACCGCCCAAGGCCCAGACCGCCCTGCGCGAGGCCCTGGCCATGGGCTGCGACCGCGGGGTGCTGCTCTCCGATCCGGCCTTTGCCGGCAGCGACACCTGGGCCACCAGCAACGTGCTGGCCAGCGCCATCCGCAAGCTGGGCGAGTTCGCCCTGGTCATCTGCGGCGAGCGGGCCACCGACGGCGACACCGGGCAGGTCGGCCCGGGCATCGCCTCGTTCCTGGACCTGCCGCTGGTGACGTACGTTTCCAGGGTCCGCAGTTTCGGGCCCGATGAAATGGTTGTCGAGCGGCTGGTGGAGGAAGGCCACGAGGTGCTGGCCATGTCTCTGCCGGGCGTGCTGACGGTGGTGAAGGAGGCCTGCGACCCGCGCCTGCCCACCCTGCGCGGCAAGCAGCGGGCCCGCCAGGCTGAGCTTGTCCGCTGGGGCCACCAGGAACTTGGCCTGGCGCGCGAGAAGGTGGGCCTGGCCGGCTCGCCCACGCGCGTGGTCCGCCTGCACCGCCCCAGCGTGGCCCGACAGTGCCGCCGGCTCATCGCCGCCGACGAGGAATCGGCCGCTCTGGCCGTCCGCGAACTGGTGGATATCCTCCGCCAGAAGAATCTGCTCTAAAGAATTCACCGCAGGGGACGCAAAAGAAGAAAAGACTTTAAACGCAGAGGACGCAGAGAGCACAGAGGTATAGAAGAAGCATGAGAATAGATACAAGTGTGCCGGCTTTTCGTTGTCTGGCCCCTGTGTACTCTGCGACCTCTGCGTTAAAAGGTTTTTGTTCTGAGGCCAGTGATGGACGTTGATAAATCGAAAATCGAAAATCGAAAAACGCAAATCGAAGCCTCCGGCATTTGGACGCTGGCCGAGGCCGCCGGCGGCAAGATCCTGCCGGTGAGCTTCGAGCTGCTGGCCCGGGGCAGGGCCCTGGCCCAGAAGCGTGGCGTGCGCCTGACGGCCGTGCTCATGACCGACCGGGCCGACCCCGAGGGCCTGGAAGAACTCATCCAGCGCGGCTCCGACGCCGTGCTGCTGGTGGAGCATCCGGCGCTGGAGCATTTCCTGGTCGAGCCGCATGCCGCCTGCCTGGTGGAACTGATCCGCCGGCATCACCCCGAGGTGGTGCTGGCCGGGGCCACCAGCACCGGGCGGACGCTCATGCCCTACGTGGCCGTCCGGGTGGACGCCGGGTTGACGGCCGACTGCACCGGCCTGGACATCGAACCCGAGACCGGCAACCTGCTGCAGACCCGCCCGGCCATCGGCGGCAACGTCATGGCCACGATCGAGACGCCGACCGCCCGGCCGCAGATGGCCACCGTCCGCCCGCGCTCCACTCGCCCCTTGCCGCGGGAAACCGTCCGCCGCGGTGAAATCCTCCGCCAGGCGCCGCCGGCCAAGCTGGCCAGCCGGGTGCGGCGGCTGGAGTTCGTGCCCCTGCCCGACGCCCGCACCATCGCCGACGCCGACGTGGTGGTCTCGGCCGGCCGGGGTCTCAAGACCCGCCAGAACGTCCGCCTGGTGGCCGAACTGGCCGAGGCCTTCGACGCCGCCGTGGGGGCTTCGCGCGACGTGGTGGACCGCGGCTGGCTGGATTACCCCCACCAGGTGGGCCTCTCGGGCAAGACCATCGCCCCCAGGCTGTACGTGGCCGTGGGCATCAGCGGCGCCATCCAGCACCTGGCCGGCATGCAAACCGCCCAAACCATCGTGGCCATCAACAGCGACCCGGAGGCCCAAATCTTCCGCGTGGCCGACGTGGGCATCGTGGGCGACCTGTTCACCGTGGTGCCCATGCTCACCGCGGCCATAAGGAAAGCGAAGGAACTTAACGCAGAGGACGCGGAGGAACGCGGAGAGAAGCAAGACAAGGAATAGAGAAACGAAAGACAAATGAAAGAATGCAACACAGAGACACAGAGGCACTGAGAAGAGAGAGAAGGACAAAAGAGAGTGAAAAGAAGCAGGAGTGAGACGCAAAGACACAGAAATACAGAGGAAACAAAACAAAGAGGTTTTTCTTCTCTCTTTTCTCTTCTCTCTGAGTCTCTGTGTCTCTGTGTCGCATTCCGGTTCTTCTTCTCTCTGTTTCGTTCGTGAATAAATGGACACGACCTTCAAACCCGTAACGGCGCAGATCGCCGCCGAGATCGCCCGCATCGTCGGCGAGAAGTACGTCATCTCCGGCGAAGCGGAGGGCCTGGCGGCCTTCAGCCGGGACGAGGTGGCCGAAGAACAATACGCCCACATGCCCGAGGCGGTGGTTCGTCCGGGCACAGCCGGGGAGATATCGGCGATCATGAAACTGGCCAACCGGGAACACATTCCGGTTACGCCGCGCGGAGCGGGCTCTGGCCTGTCGGGCGGGGCGGTGCCGCTGCACGGGGGGATAGTCCTCTTGTGCGACAGGATGAACCGCATCCTGGAGATCGACCGGGACAACCTCATGGCCGTGGTGGAGCCGGGGGTGGTCACCAACCAGATAAACGAGGCGCTCAAGCCCGACGGGCTGTTCTATGCCGGCTACCCTATGAGCCTGGAGACCTGCTACATCGGCGGTAACGTGGCCGAGAACGCCGGGGGGGGCAAGGCGGTCAAGTACGGCGTCACCGGTAGATATGTCACGGGCCTGGAGTTTGTGACGCCCACGGGCGATATCGTGAACCTGGGCGGCAAGCTGGTCAAGGACGTAACCGGGTACAACCTGATTCAACTATTAGTCGGTTCAGAGGGCACTCTCGGGATATTCACCAGGATCACGCTGAAGTTGCTTCCCTTGCCCAAGGCCAGCGTGGACCTGCTCTGCCTGTTTAAGACGGCGCAGGAGGCCATCAGCGCGGTTCCGTCGATCATGACCAAAGGCGGGGTGATACCGACGGCCATCGAGTTCATGGATCGCACATCAGTAAAAGCTTCGTGCGATTACCTCAATGAAAGCCTGCCGTATCAGGACGCCGGGGCGATGCTACTGATAACGGTGGATGGGGGTGACGACGAGCAGGTTCGGAGAGAGTACGAGGCGGTGGGAGAGCAGTGCCTGGGTTGCGGCGCGACTGAGGTGTACGTGGCGGACAATCACACCACCAGCGAGCGGATCTGGAAGGTGCGGCGGAATATCGCCGAGGCCTTCAAGCTGGTCAGCCCCCACCAGAGCCTGGAGGACATCGTCGTGCCTATCGCGGCCATTCCGTTGATGGTGGCGGCCGTGGACAAGATCGCCAAGCAATACGACGTGAATATTCCCTGCTACGGCCACGCCGGCGACGGCAACCTGCACGCCACGCCGGTGATGAACCCGGCATGGAACCTGGCCACATGGCAGGGGACTCTGCCCAAGATACTGCACGAGTTGTACCTGGCCACCGCCCAGCTTGGCGGCACGCTCAGCGGCGAGCACGGCATCGGGCACAAGCGAAAGGAATATGTTTCCATCTTCCTCAGCCAGCCGGCCCTGGATCTCATGCGTGCCATCAAGCGGGCCTGGGACCCCAACAACGTACTGAACCCAGGGAAAGTGTTCTGAAGTTGCGGGTTGCGAGTTGCGAGAAGAAGCAAAGACGCGACACAGAGGACGCAAAGAGCGAAAGATTCGAAGACAGGAAAGATAAAGAACGGAATTGCGACACAGAGACACAGAGACACAGAGAGAGAAAGACAGAGAGAGAAAGGCAGCAAGAGAAAGATAGGAGAGAGTGAAAGGCAAAAGCAGTAACGCAAGGGCACAGAGACACAGAGAAATCAAAATGAGGAAGTCTTTCTTCTCTCTTTTCTCTTCTCCCCTCTTCTCTGAGCCTCTGTGTCTCTGTGTCGCGATCTTTTCTTTCCTTTTGGAGCCGGAGTCATGAAGGTGAGCATGGTAATGGTGGTTTCGGGAGATACCGAGATTACCGATCCTACGGACCAGCAGATGAGAGAGCACCTCGCAAGCTTCGATGACAGGACGGTTTCCCGGGGCGAGGCGTTTCTGATCCTGGGGTCTACTGACACGACCTATATCCAGACCAGCGGCGATAAGGAAAACGGCTTTGACGTCGAATATCAGGAGGGCGGCACCGAGCATCACTACCGGGCCGCCAGGACGGACTTCACCCTGGACGAAGTGGCTGGAATGCTCTGTGCCTATCGAGACGGAAATCCTGATTGGAAGGACATGGCCCAGTGGGAACGCAGCAGGTGGTGAGGCCAAGGGCCGTCAATTTGAAACTCGAAACTCGAAACTCGAAACTCGAAATGAAGAAACGTGCACAGTCGATGGACCAAGTTTAAGGACCTATCACCATGGCAGGCTTCAACGGATTGGGGATGCACCTGGGAAACCTCTGGCAACTGTCCAAAGCCAAGACGCGTTCCATCTGTCCGGAGAATTTCACCGGCGAGAAGGGCAAGGCCGGCATGGCCACCGAGGGCACCGGGGCGGTGCATGCCCAAACCCTTGGCCGGGGGTGGAAGATCTCCCCCTGCGTCCACATAAAGATGGGCGAGACCTTCACCCTGGCCGACATCTCCGGCTCGGGCGCCATCCAGCATTTGTGGATGACCGGCGACATAAGCCTCAAGCCCTCCGCCCGGCTGTGGATCTTGCGCATCTACTGGGACGGCCAGGACACCCCCAGCGTGGAATGCCCGGCCCCCGACTTCTTCGCCGCCGGCTGGGGCGGCTACCAGCAGCTTACGTCGCTGCCGGTGGCGGTCAACCCCAACCGCGGCTACAACTGCTTCTGGGAGATGCCCTTCCGCAAGGGCTGCCGCATCACCCTGACCAACCTGTCGCGCGAGGACGGCACGCTGTTCTACCAGGTGGATTACACGCTGACCGACGTGCCCGCCGACGCAGCCTATTTCCACGCCCAGTTCCGGCGGGTAAACCCGCTGCCCTACAAGCAGGTTTACACCATCGTCGACGGCGTCAAGGGCAGGGGCCAGTACGTCGGCACCTACCTGGCCTGGGGCGTAAACAACAACAACTGGTGGGGCGAGGGCGAGATCAAGTTCCACCTCGACGGCGACGGCGAGTTTCCCACCATTTGCGGCACCGGCACCGAGGACTATTTCGGCGGGTGCTACGACTGGGACGTCGACGGCCAGTACGTGCCCTACACCACAGCGTTTCTGGGCATGAACCTCCAGCGGCCTGACGGCACGTACAAGTCCCAGACGCGGTTCAGCATGTACCGATGGCACATCATGGACCCCATCCGCTTTGAGAAGGACCTGCGGGTGACCATCCAGGCGCTGGGCTGGCGGAGCAAGGGCGGGGGGTACTTGCCGTTGCAGGACGACATCGCCTCGGTGGCCTACTGGTACCAGACCCTCCCGGCGGCGCCCTTCCCCAAACTGCCCGAGGCGGATTACCTGGAGATCATCTAGCAAAACGTGAATCGGTTGATCGGTTGATCGGTTAATCGGGACGGCATCGGGTACCCCGTTTTACCGATTAACCGATTAACTGATTAACCGATTAACCTGTGTCTAACACGGCATACAACCCGGTCACTCAGGAGCTTGCCGCCGAGCTCGCTCGCATTGTCGGCGAGAAATACCTGCTCTACGGCGACGCCGAGAAGCTCCAGCCGTACTCGCACGATGAGGTGCCCGAGAGTAAATGGGCCCACATGCCCGAGGCGGTGGTTCGTCCTGGGTGTGCGGGGGAGATAGCGGCGATCATGAAGCTGGCCAACCGGGAACATATCCCGGTTACGCCGCGCGGAGCGGGCTCTGGCCTGTCGGGCGGGGCGGTGCCGCTGCACGGTGGGATTGTCCTGCTGTGCGACCGGATGAACCGGATATTGGAGATCGACCGGGACAACCTAATGGCCGTGGTGGAGCCGGGGGTGGTTACCAACCAGATCAATGAAGTGCTCAAATCCGAAGGGCTGTTCTACGCCGGCTATCCCATGAGCCTGGAGACCTGCTA
>PMYM01000210.1:0-130 GCA_003171235.1 Phycisphaerales bacterium
ACGCGGCTGGAGCGCAGGTCGTAAACCACGGTCGAGCCGGGATTCTTGGCCAAAAAACGCCGCCCCAGCAGGGCGGTGACCAAGTCGCAGCGGACGGTGGCGCCGCTTTCGTCCACGAACATGCAGCGGT
>PMYM01000210.1:230-11892 GCA_003171235.1 Phycisphaerales bacterium
CCGGCCATGCCGTTGGAGGCGTCCACCACCAGCTTGAGCGGCCGGGCCAGGTTCAGGAATTGCAGCACGTGCGTGCGGTACTCTTTCCAGAGGTCCATCTTCTCCACCCGCACCTGGCCCTGCTGGATGGGCCTGCGGCGGGTGGTGGCGACGATGTGCTTGATGTCTTTGAGCCCTGTGTTCTCGCCGACCGGGCGGGCCTTCTGCCCGCTGATCTTGAAGCCGTTGTACTCGGGCGGGTTGTGCGAGGCGGTCACCTGGATGCCGCCGCAGGCCCCCAGGTGGTTGATGGCGAAATACACCAGGGGCGTGTCGCACATGCCGATGTCCACGCAGCTTAAGCCGCTGGCCAGCACGCCCTCGATCAGGTGGCCGGCCAAGCTCTCGCTGCTGGGGCGCATGTCGCGGGCGACGACCACCCGGTTGGCGCTGGCCTGGCCGCGGGTGTAGCCCGAGAGCAGGCTGCGCAGGAACTGCCCGGCGGCGTAGCCCACCTTCCAGGCCAGCTCCTCGTCAATATCCGTGGGATAAACGCCCCGGATGTCGTACGCCTTGAATACCTTGTCCATATTGGCCATGGCGCCCGGCTCCTTCTCATCATAGGTGCTGGTGGGCAGCAGATTATTGGCCGTGCGGCGGCGCAATGCAATGCCTTAGAATAGGCCCGCGAGCCCGCTGAACGGCATCGGCATCTCTGGCACGCGGGAAAGCCTGGCGGGCGCATTGTCGCACACGAGGGGTTTTTTGTTTCCTGCATAACGGCATGCTGGTAAATATTACGTTCGGTTTCGACCACTCTAGCTCCGGGAGTCGCCAAGCATGAACACGTGTAAATGGATGTACGCGGCGATGTGGGGCCTGCTGCTGCCGGCAGGGCTCTTTTGCGGAGGCTGTGTCAATCCCGGCCAAGCGGGCGACGATCTGCTGACCCGCTACCAGCAGACGATGCTCCAGCGCTCTCCCCAGTCCCGAGCGGCCGATACCGGCCCCGGGCTGGTGCAGCCCAGGGAAGAGGCTGCCGGCGGGGCGCTCAAGGTCGAGAAGCAGGACAGCGCCTCCTACGTCAATCTCACCCTGGAACAGGCCGTCCGCCTGGCCCTGACCAACAGCCTGGACATCCGCTTCGTCAGTTACGATCCGGCCATTTCCTACGAGCAGATGGTGCAGGCGGCGGCCGCCTTCGACTGGACCGTCTTCGGCTCCTATGCCCACACGAGCACACGCGAGCGATCCGGCGTCTCCAACGGGGTAACCACCACCCGTCCGGTGACCAGCGTGTTGAACAAGAACACCACCGACGCCTTCCAATTTGGCGTCAAGAACCTCACCCCCTACGGCGGGCAGGTGCAGTTTGCCTGGGAGTTTTCTCGCGTCAAGGACAACTCCGTCTTCGACCTGATCAACCCGCGCTACACCTCCAGCCAGTCGCTGCAGTTGGTCCAGCCGCTGCTGCGCGGCTACGGCCCGGACTTCAACCTGGCCCAGCTTCGCCTGGCCCGCATCGGCTACAAGAATACGCTGGCCCAGTTCCGCCAGCAGGTCGAGACGGTGCTGGCCCAGGTGCAGGTGAACTACTGGCAGCTCATGCAGGTCCGGCGGATCTACGAGATTCAGAAGGATCTGTTGATCCAGACGGAAAAGACCCGCGACCGGGTCAAGGGCCGCGTGTCGCTGGACGCCACCCAGGTCGAGGTCAAGCAGACCGAGGCCGCCGTCGAGACCCGCCGGGCCACCCTCATCCGGGCGGAGAAGAACGTCTTCGACGCCCAGGACCAACTGGCCCGCCTGCTGGCCGACACCCGCCTCAACGTGCTGCAACAATACCAGATCGTGCCGGTCTCTTCCCCGGTCACCGCGCCGGTGACCCTGGACCGCTCCGACCAGTTGGTCAAGGCCCTCAAGTACAACCCGCAGATGGAGCAGGCCCGGCTGGCCATCGCCGGCGCTGATGTCAACGTGTACGTGGCCCAGAACGGCACGCTGCCGGTGCTGAACCTTAAGGCCTCGATCGGGCCGCAGGGGCTGGACGGGCGACCGGGCGAGGCCGTGGGCGACATGTACAGCTTCGGCCACATCGACGCCAGCATCGGGGCGGAATTCGAATATCCCATAGGCAACCGCGGGCCGGAAGCCCTGCTGAGGCAGCGGCGGTTCGAGCGGCTCAAGAGCATCACCCAACTTCAGAACCTGGCCGACCAGTTGACCCTGGCGCTCAACGAGACCATTCGCCAGGTCCAGACGTCCTACCAGGAGATGCTGGCCCAGCGGGCGGCGGTGGACGCCTCGCGGCTGCAGTTGCAGGCCCTGGAAGACAGCGAGACCATTAAAGGCAACCTGTCGCCGGAATTCCTCCAGGTCAAGCTCCAGGCCCAGGAGACGCTGGCCAACGCCCAGGCGGCCGAGGTCACCGCCGTCATGAGTTTCAACAACGCCCTGGCCCAGTTGACCCAGGTGACGGGCACGGCCTTGCAGCAGCACAACATCCAGTTGGACACCCAGGCGGCCATCGACTACCGCCCGGCCAGTTCGTACGACAAGGGCGTTCCCAACAGCCGTGCGGCCCTGGCGGGCGACTTGGCCAGGTGGATAGGCTCCCCGGTCCCCGGGAACACCTTCGGCGTCAGCACCGATCCGTGGACGGGCCTGCAAGGGGAGCAGCCCGGCTCGGAGGTGACCGTTCCGGCTGAGCCGGCCGGTCCGCCCGTGCCCGGCGCCCCGGCCCCCGCGCCGGCGACCAACGGCGCGCCCTCCAGCGGGGCATCCGGCGAGCCTGCCGGCGCCAACGGCGATGGCGATTAGGCCATGGAATTCCCCGAGGCGCCGGTGAGAATGGCACGGCAACGGCGGACAGTCAGGTACAGCGGCCAGGTGCAGGGGGTGGGCTTCAGGTACACGGCCGCTCGCGTGGCGGTGGGTTGTGAAGTCGCGGGCTATGTCCGCAACGTGCCTGACGGTTCGGTGGAACTGGTGGCCGAGGGCGAACCTGCCGGGCTGGACGCCTTCCTGGAGGACATTCGCCGGCGAATGGCCCCGTACATAGAGAATGAGCGGCAGACGGTTTCGCCGGCCACGGGGGAATTCGGAGAGTTTACTATTCGAGCATGACTTGGGGGCTGTTCGAGCCGGATTTCGGGGGACGTGTGACACCACCGGCCATTGTTTTTGCGAGGCCGGGCCTACGGAAATCCCGACGTGCACCCGCATCCGATACGGGCATTCGGAAGAATACCCCTCCTATAATTGACTGGCAGGAAAGAAGTTCGCCGGCCGTTGCCCGAAGGAGTTGGCCATGACGTATCAATTGCCCTCCTTGCCCTACGCCTACGACGCCCTGGAACCCCACGTCGACACCCGCACCATGGAATTGCATCACGGCCGGCGGCACGCCGGGTACGTCGAGCGGCTTAACCATGTGCTCCAGCAGTGCACGGACCTGGAGGGATTGTCCCTGGAGGAAATCATCTCCGACATCCGCGTCGTGCCCGAGGAGTTGCGGCAGGAACTGCGATTCAACGGCGGCGGCCACCTCAACCACAGCCTCTTTTGGCACATTCTGGGGCCGGGCAAGGGCCCCAAGCGCCCGGAGGGCCAGCTTCTCCGGGCCTTCGAGTCCACCTTCGGCCAGATCGAGGCCTTCCGCCAGGAGTTCGCCCGCGCCGCCCTGTCCCGCATGGGCAGCGGCTGGGCGTGGCTCTCCCTGGACAACCACGCCCACCTGGAGATCCTCACCACCCCCAATGAAGACTCGCCCATCATGCTCGGTTACAGGCCGATCCTGGGGCTGGACCTGTGGGAGCACGCTTACTACCTCAAGTACCCCGACCGCCGGGAGGAGTACATCCAGGCCTGGTGGAATGTCGTGCACTGGGACAAGGTGGCGGAACTGTACGTGCATTTTCTGGAAATGGTCAGCCGGACTTGAGGCCTGATGGCACAGGTTCTCAACCTGTGCCGGGCAACCGTTCGGGTGCTCGCCCTGTGATTTCGGCACGCAGATTCCTCGAAACACCCGACGAATCAGCGTGCCCTAGTAGTCTGTAACAGGANNTGCTGTGACAGACTACTAGGGCGGTGTTGGGTGCCATGCCCTTACGCGTTTTCCGCGGAAGGGCATGTTTGAGTGAGCGTGCTCTACTACCTGCCGCGTCACAAGCGGACGTTCGCAATTCGGCGGCGGGCAATCTCCTGCTCGACGCGGGCCGGCAAGGCTGATATGCTCATGCCTTCGTGATAACCCAACAGACAAACAGGCTGAAGGAGCGACTATGAAACGATTGGGCTTGTGCCTGGCGTTCTTGAGTTTGGCGACGTTCGCCCTGATCCTTGAAGGAGAATCCATGCCGCCAACATCAGGGCCGGCCGCGTCATCCGCCCCGGCCGGGCAGGGCGAGATCGAGGCCGTTTACAAGTCGATCACGGATTGGCTGGGCGCCTACCAGGCCGGCAAGGGCCTGGCGGAGATGGCGCCGCTGGCGGAGAAGATCGCCGATCGGCTCATCGCCGGCGGCAATCTATACATCGCCGGCGACCCGGGTTTTGCCGACGAGTTGAACTTCCGCGCCGGCGGCCTGGGCGGGGCGACTCCCTGGATCGACCAGAAGATCACGGACAAGGACGTGCTGATCATCGGCCTGCTGGATCCCTCCAGCAAGGGCGCCCGCTACTTGGCCCCCTCCTGGATCGGCCAGAACCGCGGCAACCTGGCGCCCGCCCTGACGGTGCACATCGCCAGCCAGCGCTGGCCGCAGGCGGCCAGGCTGACCAAGATCGTCAATCCCTCGGAATGGCCCAGCGGCCTGTACTTCCTGGACACCGGCGCCCCCGAGGGCGGCTCCTGGCCGGCGGTGGCCGCCGGGCAGGTCGCCACCACGACGGTGGCGAACGTCCTCCAGGGCGAAATTGCCGCCGCCATCACGCGCAAGGGCAAGACGCCGGCCATTCTGGCCAGCCTGGCTGAACCCAACGGCTCCGAATTCGACGCCAAGATCAAGGGCAAGAACGTCATTGATGAGCCCAAGCTCCAGCCCATACCGGCCGGCCAGATCGGCGGGGCGTTCCTGCAGGCCTGCCGCGACATGCTGGTCGGCTATATGCAAGACGGCCACGCCAAGGAGCTGCGAGAGGCCGCCGGCAGAATCGCCCGCTGTCAGATGTCAAAGGGCGTCATCCTTTCGGTGGGCAGCGTGCACATCCTGGCGCGCGGCCTGACCGTGCCGCAATCCCTGACGCAGGTGTTCTTGTACGGCGCGAGCTACCAGTGGACGCCGCCGCAAGGCCTGGGCAAGGGCGACGTGCTGCTGTTCTTCGGATATATGGGTTATCCGCAAGGCGTGGTCTCGACGATGACCAAGGCCCAGGCGGAGGTGGTGGTTGTCTCCGCCAAGGCGGGCACTCCCACGGAGGGGGTCACCTACGTGCCAGGGGGATGGCAGGCGGACGCGACGGTGGAGATGCCGGGCTATCCGTACAAGGCGCTGGCGATTTCGGGCATCACCCAACCGGCCCAGTGGTACGCCATGATGGCCGAGGCGGAGGCAATGTGCCGCGCGGCCGAGCCCAAGAAGTAAGAAATACAAAAAAAGCACCCCCTGCTGACGCGGGGGGCTAGAGCGCTTCACGCTCGCCTGTACCCCTGCGGCCTGCCTGCGGCGTCGCCGGGCGGCGTCAGGCTGCATCGACGATGCGTCCGCATCGCCTGCTTCGCCTTCCTTGCCCGGCTCGTCCTCGGCTACGGCCGGCAGAGACACATTCGATCGTGAAGTGCTCTATTTAATCCCGTCTGTTTTTTTCTCGCGCACAACGGGGGGTTCGCCCAGGGCCTGCTGGATCTGTATTTCCTGCATGGTCAATAGCGACAGCAGCCAGCAGAGAGTGCTCTCGGCTCCCTGGTTCTGGTTGACGCGGTCGGGATGCAGGCCGTCGCGGCAGCCGCCGGTGGCGAAATCGTACAGCGGCATGGCCAGGTCGTTCTCGCCCAGGAACCAGTGCAGGCAGCGCCGGGCCTCCTCCAGGTAAGACGCCTCTTCGGTGACGTTGAAGGCTTCAATGCAGGCCGCCACCATGGCGGCGGCCTCTATCGGCTGCTGATCGAACCGCGCCCTGGAACCCCCGCGCTTATACCAGCCTTCGGTGCCGATGACGGCCAGGTGGCCGTCGGGGCAGGTCTGGATTTCGATCAGCCAATCCAGGCTGCGCCGGCCCAGGCTGGTCATGTCCTCCCTGCCCAGCCAGGTGCCGCTGACCAGCAGGGCCTGGGGCAGCAGGGCGTTGGCGTAGGTGAGGGTATCCTCGGACCAGGGCCAATCAGTGGTCATGTGGGCGGCGAAGCTGTCGTACAGGCGCTGGGCCAGCAGGCTCCACAGGCGGCGGGCCTCGCTGTCGCCGCTGAAGCGCCGCAGGTAGGCGGCGATGCCCAGGATGGTGCGCGCCCAGGCCCGCGGGCTGGCAAAGCCGTCGGCCACCGGGCGGGCCCACTCGAAAAGCCGCTTGGCCAGGCCCACCAGCGGCTCCTGGCGGCAGAGGCCGACGGTGGCGCCCAGGGCCAGCAGCGCCTGGCCGTGGGATTCCTCCGAGCCGACCTCCTCGGCCCAGGTGCGATCGTAATTCATGAAGTTGCGGAAGCGGCGGGTCTTGTAGTCGAAGGCGTAGGAAAGGAAGCCCAGGTAGGTGTGCAGCAGGGGGAGGATCTGCTCGTCATGGGTCTGGTGCCAGTAGGTGGCGGCGACGGCCAGGACCCGGGCGTTGTCGTCGGTGCAGTAGCCGTGGCGGCGGTTGGGGGTGGCGTACTCGCTGTGCTGCATGATGCCGGTGGAGTCGGTCAGCAGGCGCATGTGGCGCAGGTCGATCTCGGGCAGCTCCTCGGGCAGGGCGGCGGCGGAGGGCTTGGCCAGCACCAGCACGTCGGGGGCGGCCTCCTGCACGCGGCGGAAAGCCTCCATGTAGCGGCGGGCCACTTCCGGCCAGATCATGGTTCGGCTGAACTGGTAGGCCCGCTTGCGCATGCCGTTGCGTTCGGCCTCGTTGTCCAGCAGGAACAACAGCTTCTGGGCGATAGCCGCCGGGTCGGCGAAAGGCACCAGCAATCCCCGGCCGTCGGCCAGCATTTCGGTGGCGTACCAGTAAGGCGTGGAGATGCAGGCGTTGCCGGTGCCCAGGGCGTAGGCCAGCGTGCCCGAGACCGCCTGCGCCTCGGTGAGGTAGGGCGTGATGTAGATGTCGCTGGCGCCGAGGAATTCGCACAGTTCCTCCGGTTCCACGAAGCGGTTCTGGAAGATCACGTGCGCTTCCACCCCCAGGTCGCGCGCCAGGCGGTGCAGGCCGGTGCGATACTCCTCCCCGCTCTGGCGGCGGACGTGCGGATGGGTGGCGCCCACGATCATGTACGTCACGTCGCTATGCTTGGCCACCACCGCCGGCAGGGCGGCAATCACGTGCTCCAGCCCCTTGCCCGGCCCCAGCAGGCCGAAGGTCAGCACCAGCTTGCGCCCGTCCACGCCGAACTTGTCCTTGTAGAAGGCCGGGTCGATAAAGGGCACGTCGGGGATGCCGTGAGGGATGTACACGATCTTGTCGGCCGGCACGCCGTAGATTTCCTGCAGCGCCCGCTGGGAAACGCCCGACATCACCGCCACCAGGCTGGAAAGCCGGCAGACTTCGGCCAGCACCAGCCGCTGCTCGCGCGACGGCTCCTTCAGCACCGTGTGCAGGGTGCTGATGACCGGGCGCCGCAGCCGGCGCAGCATCGCCACCGCGTGGCTGCCGGCATGCCCGCCGTAGATGCCGTACTCGTGCTGCAGGCAGACCACCGCCGCCTCGGAGAAGTTGATGAAATCGGCCGCCTGGCGGTAGTCGCTGAGGTAATTCTCGCGGATCTCGAAACGCACCTTGTCGTCGTAGGCGTAGCCTTCGGGCGTGTCGTTTATGGCGACGACGCTGCAGCGGTAGTCCTCGCCCGCCTCCGCCGCCACGGCGTTGACCAAGTTGCCGGCGAACGTCGCGATGCCGCATTGCCGGGGGACGAAATCCGAGACGAAGATGATGCCTTTTTTGTCCAGCCGCTCATGTAGGGACATAATTTCTCCGCAGGCCAACCCGGGTGGCGATTTATTATAGGCGGGCGAGTTAGTCCGGAAATCAAAGCCCGACAACACTGTCGGCTGGGCCGCCCTCCGGCGCGGAATCGGCATGGCGAGATCGGCTTTTGCCCACAACAGGCTGGAAAGCCGCGGCCTGGGCGGGCATATTAGGGACTCTAAGGTAATTATGTTCGGCTGGATATTGAATATCACGTACCTGCTGGCGGGGCTGGTCACCAGCCCGCTGTGGCTCTACCGCATGCTGCGGCACGGGCGCTATCGCACCGATTGGGCCCAGAGGCTGGGGGCGGCGCCGGTGCGCTACGGCCTGCAGCCGGTGATCTGGATTCACGGCGTCAGCGTGGGCGAGATCTCCGTCGCCCGCACGCTGCTGGACCAACTGCACGCCCAACTGCCCGACTACCAGGTGGTTTTCTCTTCCACCACCGACACCGGCATGGCCACCGCCCGGCGGCTGTTCGCCCCCGACCACAAGGTCTTCCGCTTTCCGCTGGATTTCACCTTCACCGTCAATCGCGCACTGCGCCGGCTGCGCCCCGACCTGCTGATCCTGATGGAAGGCGACGTCTGGCCCAACCTGGTGTCCGCCTGTCGCAAGCGCGGCATTCCCGCGATCGTGGTCAACGGGCGGATCGGCCCGGCCAAGGGCTATCCGCGGTATCGCCGCGTCCGCCCGGTGGCGGCCTGGTTGTTCAATAGCCTCACCGCCATAGGCCTGCAGCATGAGTCCTATGCCGAGCTTTACGCCAAGCTGGGCGTGCGGAAAGGCAAGCTGGTGGTGACGGGCATGCTGAAGTTCGACACGGCGGAACTGGCCGACCGCGTCGCCGGGCAGGATGCCCTGGCCGCGGCCATGGGGATTTCCCAGGGCCGTAAGCTCATCGTCGCCGGCGGCACCGGCGCGGGTGAGGAGGCGCTAGTGCTGGATGCCTTCGGGGAGGCGACGGCCGGGCTGGATACCCCCGCCCGCCTGGCCATCGTGCCGCGAAAGCCCGAGCGCTTCGACGAGGTGGCGCGGCTGATTCAGTCCCGCGGCCTGGGGTGCGTCCGGCGCAGCCAGTGCCCCGACGGCCAGGCCGGCCCGGCTGCGGATGGCCCCGCCCCGGCCAGCATATTGTTGGGCGACACGATGGGGGAATTGCGGAAATTTTATGCACTGTCGGACGGCTGTTTCGTCGGCCGGAGCCTGGTGCCCCAGGGCGGTTCGGACATGATCGAGGCCGCCGCCCTGGGCAAGTGCGTGGCCTTCGGGCCGCACACGTTTAATTTTCCGCAGGCCCAGTTCATGGTCGATGCCGGGTGTGCACGCCGGGTCCGGAGCCCCAAGGAACTGGCCGGCGTCATCCGCCAATGGCTAAGCGACCCCGCGGCCGCCGCCCAGTTGGGGCGGGCGGCCCAGGAATACGTCGCCGGCCAGCGCGGCGCCACCCAGCGAAACATGGAACTCATCTGCCGCGTCCTCGGGCGAGTGAGCCCGCCGGGGCCGGGCACCATCGCCACCGATGCTGTTTCGTGATATGATCTTGTCGCCCGGGCGATAGCTCGGTTTGGCCGGAAAGGTCCAGACGTGCCCAGCACCCAGATCAGACAGACGGTAATTCGCAGCGCCCGCCGCATCGTCGTCAAGATCGGCACCAACGCCCTGACCGACGGCAACGGCCGGCTGGACGAGGCGTTCCTGCGCACTTTCTGCGGGCAGATTTCGCGGGTGATCGCCCAGGGGCGGTCGGTGACGCTGGTGAGTTCCGGGGCCATCGGGGCGGGCATGGCCGAGCTTGACCTGCCCGGCAGGCCCAAGACCCTGCCGCTGCTGCAGGCCACCGCCGCCGTGGGCCAGGGCCAGCTCATGCGCACCTTCCACGACGCCTTCGCCGCCCACGGCCTCAAGGTCGCCCAGATACTGGTCACGCGCGACGACTTCCAGGACCGCACGCGCTACCTCAACATACGCAACACCATTGTCACCCTGGCCGATTACGGCGTGGTGCCCGTCATCAACGAGAACGACGCCGTGGCGGTGGACGAGCTGCGCTTCGGCGACAACGACATCATCGCCGCCCTGCTGACCACCATGCTGCGGGCCGAGCTGTTGGTGCTGCTGTCCAACGTGGACGGGGTGATGAAGGACGGTAGCGTGCTGGACGTGATCGACGAGGTCAACCCCTCTTCGCTGTCGCTGGCTACGGCCGGGCGCAGCCGGTTGGGCTCGGGCGGCATGACCAGCAAGATGAGTTCGGCCGGCATGGTCACCAAGGCGGGCGACGTGGTGGTGGTGGCCAACGCCCGGGCGCCGGAGGTGTTGGAGCGGCTCTTGGCGGGGGAGAAGGTGGGCACGGTGTTCGTCCCGGCGGCGCGGCGGCTTTCGGGTCGGCGGAGCTGGATCGGCCAGGCCAGCCGCCCGGCCGGCAGGGTGGTGCTGGACGACGGGGCGGCGCGGGCCATCCTCCAATCGGGCAAGAGCCTGCTGCCCTCGGGCATAACGGCCGTGACCGGGCGCTTCGCCAAGGGCGCCACCGTGCTGCTGGTGGACGCGTCCGGCCGGCAACTGGCCCGCGGCCTGACCAACTACTCGGCCGAGCAGATAGACAAGATCAAGGGCCTCAAGACCGCCCAGATCGCCCGCGTCCTGGGCGAAAAACCCTACGACGAAGTCATACACCGAAACAACATGACCCTCCTTTAATTGCCAATTGCCAATTTTCAATTGTCAATTGAAGGAGGCGTGCCTCGTGGGAATCGCATCCGACAATTGGCAATCGGTAATTGAGAATGCCATGCGGCGACCGAATCCAACGCTCCGTACGGAAAGATTGCTGCTTCGCCAGCCGATCCAGGCCGACGCCGAGGCGATTTTCGCGGAATATGCCGCCGATACGCAGGTCACGCGATACCTGCTCTGGCGGCCACACAAGTCCGTGGAAGAGACCAGGGAATTCCTGCGTGGTTGCATCGCCGCCTGGAGCGACCTGTCGGGCCGGTTTGCGTATGTCATTACCCTGGCGCAAACCAGCCGGCCCGTGGGCATGATTGAGATCCGCCTGGCCAATTTCAAGGCCCAGATCGGGTACGTGCTCGCCCGGGCGCACTGGGGGCAGGGGTACATGACCGAGGCCGTCGGGGCCGTCGTGGGCGAGGCCCTGGCCCTGCCGGGGGTGCTGGGCGCGTGGGCGGTCTGCGACGTGGACAACATCGCCTCCGCCCGCGTGCTGGCCAAGGCCGGCATGACTCGCCAGGCCCGGCTGCCGCGATTCATCGTCCACCCCAACATCGACGATCAGCCGCGGGACGTTTTCTGCTATTCCATGACGCGATGACCGCTGGTTGAAGGAGACAGTTCTACTGTGTCGCGGGCATCCTGCCCGCGCTTCTGGCGACGGGCCCGGTCCGGGAATTCTGGCAAGACGCCGGAGCAAGATACCCTCGTGACTCGCGGGCGGGGCGCCCGCGACACAAACTTACGCTGTTGTTCTAAGGGGCTCTAACAGAACCTACGCGGAGCCGCGTTGCGGCCAAAACCGCTCAGATGCAAGGAAGGCCGACCAAGCCACTACCCAGGGCGGTATGGC
>PMYM01000064.1:0-6984 GCA_003171235.1 Phycisphaerales bacterium
TTCAACGTCAAGGGCGGGCGGTGCGAGGCCTGCCAGGGCCAGGGCACCAAGAAGATCGAGATGCACTTCCTGCCCGACGTGTACGTCACCTGCGCCGAGTGCCGGGGCTCGCGCTTCAACCGCGAGACCCTGGAGGTGCGATACCGCGGCAAGAGCATCGCCGACGTGCTGGCCATGCGCATCGAGGAGGCCCTGAGCTTCTTCGATAATTTTCCCAAGATCAAGCAGCTCACCCGTGCCCTGCACGACGTGGGGCTGGGGTACATGGAGCTGGGGCAGGCCTCCACCACGCTCTCGGGCGGCGAGGCCCAGCGCGTCAAACTGGCCACCGAACTGGGCAAGAGCGCCACCGGGCATACCTTCTACGTGCTGGACGAGCCCACCACCGGCCTGCACTTCGCCGACATCCACAGCCTGCTCAACGTGCTCATCCGCCTGGCCGACATGGGCAACACCATCGTGGTCATCGAGCACAACCTGGACGTGATCAAGTTCGCCGACTGGATCATCGACCTGGGCCCCGAGGGCGGCGACGCCGGCGGGCGGCTCGTGGCCGAGGGCACGCCCGAAGAAGTCGCCGCCAATCCCGCCTCCTACACCGGCCAATTCCTGGCCAAGATTCTGTAGTTTTTACTGCCAGTCCAATTCCAAGAATATACGCAGAGGCGCAGAGGGCGCAGAGAACAAAAGACAAGAGCTTTTCTCTGCGGCCTCTGCGCCTCTGCGTAGAATCTTGGCGATAGGCAGACTCAGAATTGCAGGAAAGGATTGTCCCGGCGCTGGGCGCCGATGGTGCTGGGGGGCCCGTGGCCGGGGAGGATGCGGGTAGCGTCCGGCAGGCTCAGCAGGTGGCGCTGGATATTGGCCAGCAGGCGCTGGTGGTCGCCGCCGGGCAGGTCGGTCCGGCCGACCGAGCCGGCAAAAAGGGCGTCGCCTGTCAGCGCCACCTCGGCCTGCTTACAGTAATATCCGCTGCCGCCGGGTGAATGCCCGGCCAGGTCCAGCACCCGCCAGGAAAGCTCGCCCATCGACAGGGTCTGGTCCGGCTGGAGAAGTTCCTGGGCCGGCGGGGCGGTGATGGGCATGCCGAAGAATCCCGAGAGGTTGGCCATCGGGCTTTCCAGCATGTTGGCGTCGGCGGCGGGGACAGTCAGCAGGGCCCGGGGGAAAAGCGCCTTTACCTCGCCGCAGCCGCCGATGTGGTCGCCGTGGCCATGGGTCAGCACGATCCGGCGGACGTTCAGCTTGTTGGCTTCCAGGAGGTCCAGCAGATCCTGGGGGGCCTCTCCGGGGTCAACCACCCAGCAGTCGTCGGCTGCCCATCCGGCGGCGGCGGGGGCGGTGAGCACATAGCAGTTGGCCATCGCCTGGCCCAGAGGCAGCGTGCGGATCGTCAAACCCGCCCCGGCTCGAAGAATCATGCCTTGCTTTCCTTGGTTTGAAATCGCCAGCGGCCCGGTCAGTCACTTGCCCCGAGTTGCGATATATTGGCTGATCATCTGCTGAATGTCGCTGCCTTCGGTCTCTTGCCACATGCCGATGATCTTGCGTTCGCGCTCGGCCGAGGCGGGCGAGTCGCTGGCGTGGGCGCCGTTGCGCATGAGGTCGCGCCCGAACTCGCTGCGCACGGTGGCCGGATCGGCCTTGGTCGGGTCGGTCGAGCCGAGGAACTTGCGGATCTTGCTGATGGCGTCAACGCCCTCGTACAGCACCGCCAGGCACCTGGAGCGGCTGGCGGTTTTCTTCTGGGCCGGGTCGGTGATCTCGTCGGGGTTGACGCCGGTCATGTACTCCACGATGCGGTTGAACTCGGCGATGGCGTTGCGCCCGGCCAGCGTGTCGGCCACGTGATCGGCGTCCAGCATGGTGAAGGGGAAGGCGAAGGCGTTCTGCAGCCGGGTGTACACCTCCTGGGTGAGGTTGGGCTTGAGACGGGTGGTGAACATCTCCTTCAGCGGCCCATAGAACTCCTCGGCCTGGGCCACGGTCATATTAAACAGCCGGGTGCCGACGATGCGCAGGCCGGTGCGGGAAAACACGTCGATGATGTTGCCCGGCCGACGGGTGGGGCGCTCGAAGTTGTCGGGCTTGAGAATGACCAGGGCGGTCTCGACCTTGCCGGAGGGATAAGTGCAGCGGCCGGTGAGGATGCCGCCGTCGGCGTCGTACCTGGCCAGCAGCCGCAGGTGCTCGACGTTCAGTTCGGAAGAGGGGGCGGTTACGACGGCCGGTTCAAAGTAGCGCAGGGCGCCGTCGCCGCCGCGGATGAAGTCGCCGTATGTGCCGCGGACGGTGTCGCCCTGGATCTGCTCGGTGAAGCTGCCGATGACGTCGTCCTTGAGGTGCTTGACGGCGTTGGGGCCGGAGAACAGCAGCAGCATGCAACGCGGCACGAAGCCCCAGGGGTTTTGGCGGCGGAGGTTCTCGTCCAGGTACCGCAGCCAGGCCTCGCGCATGACCGGCTCCATGTTCGGCGGGCAGAGAATCTCCTTGAAGGCCTCCAGGAACTCATCGGAGAAGATGAACATGCGGACGCCCACCAGGGTCAGCCGGGAATGCGCGATCAGCCGCCCGATGATGCCGCCGGTGCGGCTCTTCATCAGGCTGTAGGGAGTGATCAGGGCATAGGCCAGTTCATTCACCATAAGCAAGTTGTCCTTATGAGTGCGAATCCTTTCGGATTGGCCAAGGTAGCGTCCCGGCGGGGGAAAATCAACTTGAAGGCGACGGATGGGCATGCCCGGATGGCTGTTCTGGGCTCATTGCGGTAAATCAGTTCTTGGAGAAGATTGGTTTGACACGCCGGGTGGCGCTTCTATAATCGCCGCCAAGACTCGTCCAGACTTGTCCCTGCGGGCAGGGCCCGAATGACAGATCCGCGACAACTCAATCGGCAGCACGGTCTGTGGAGAGGCATCCTGCCGGTGGCGATGTTGTTGTTGGCCGCCGGGCTGAGCGCCGCCCGGGCCGACGAGGCCATTTACCTTAAAGAAGACGCCCTCCTGAGCGGCAGGCAGATGGTCAGTTTCGCCTCCGACGGGCGCGACGTGGACATCGTCCTGGGCGACTTCAAATTCACACTGGGGCAGCGCGAACTGGCCAGCCGCGACGGCGTGGTCTGGGTTCTCCAGAGCGGCAGCGGGGAAAACGCCCGGCGCGACATCGAAGTCTACCTGGAAGGCGACGTGCGGATCGTGGGGGCCGACGGGTCGGTCACCACCGATCGCCGGGCCTTCGTCACCATTCACCAGCAGGGCATGCTGTCGGCCAAGGTCGGCTCGGCGACCAGGCAGCCGGCGCAGGAGCTGCCGATCTACGCCAACGCCCTGGCGGTGCGGAAAGAGTCGCTGGCCGCCCCGGCGCTGGTGGTGCCGGCCGCCGCCATGCCCCAGACGGCCTCGGCCCCCGCCAGCGCCGCCGCCAGCCAACCCGCCGAATCCAAGGCGCCCCAACCCGTCACTTTCATGGCACAGGAAGGCGCCGTCAGCGAAGAGTGGACCGACCCCGAGCATCCCAATATTCACCGCCGCATAACCGTCGCCCGCGAGGTGTACCTGGCCCAGGGCAGCCCCCAGGCCCAGTACTTCGTGGAGATGCGGGCGGCGGCGGCCGTGGTGTATTCCGCCCCCAGCAGCGAGGGTTCACTGGCCAACGAACGCATCAGCGGCGTCTACCTGGAAGGCGACGTCATGATGCGGCGCGGCGAGCGCACGGTTCGCGGCCAGCGCATGTTCTACGACTTCGACACCGGCAAGGCCATCATCATCGAACCGGTGATGCGGATGGTGCAGGCGCAGCGGGGCATTCCCGTGTACATGCGGGCGAAGGAAGGCCGGCAGGTGGCCACGCGGCCGGCTAAGGAAGGCGAGCGCCCAGAGATGGCCCCCGGCGCCAAGTGGGAGATGACCGACGCCGTCGTCACCACCAGCGATTTCTACACGCCGTCCTTCAGCTTCGCCGCCAAGAAGGTGACGCTGGAGGAAACCACCGGCTACGTGGGCGGCGAGCCGGTGACGGCCCGGTCCTGGAAAGCCGACCTGGTCAACACCACCTTCAACGTCGGCAAGATTCCTCTGCTGTGGTCGCCGTACTTGCACACCGACGCCGAGGAGGGCGCCACGGCCCTGCGCAAGGTGAGCGCCGGCCAGCAGGGGCAGATGGGCTTCGGGGTCGAGACGGAATGGAACCTCTTCCGCCTGCTGGGCCTGCCCCGGCCGGAAGGTTTCAGGGGCATCCTGGAGGCCGACCTGTACGAGCGCGGGGCGATGCTGGGGGTGCGGCTGGACTACCAGCGGGAAAAATACAACGGCTACCTCAAGGCCTACGGCTTTTTGGACCAGGACCGGGAAGACCGCTTAGGCACCGACCTGAAAGACATTCCCGCCCCCGAGCAGCGCGGGTGGTTCCAGTGGCGGCACAAGCAGTTTGATTTCCCCGGCCAGGATTGGGAAACCCAGGCCGAAGTGGCCTATGTCGGCGACAAGAATTTCCTGCAGGCCTTCTTCCCGGCGGAATACTGGACCGAAAAGCCCCAAGACACCCTGCTCTACGCCAAACAGCAGAAAGACAACTGGGCGGTGACGGTGCTGGGCCAGTGGCGGGTGATGGACTTCCAGACCACTACCGAGGCCTATCCCGACATCGGCGCCTACCTGCTGGGCCAGCCGCTCTGGCAGGACATGCTGACGCTGTATAGCGAAAGTCACGCCGGGCTGGTGCGGTACCGGCCGGCCGACAGCAGCGGCCAGGTCAATGAAGACGACACCGTCGGCCGCTTCGACACTCGCCAGGAAGTGGACTGGCCGCTGGCCCTGGGGCCGATCAAGCTGCAACCATGGGTCTCCGGCCGCCTGAGCTACTGGACGCAGACGGCCGTCGACACCAACGTCATTCGCCCTTGGGGCCAACTTGGCGTGAACGCCACCACGCATCTCTGGCGGTACTATGACACCAGCAGCCGCCTGTGGGACTTGAACGGCATCCGCCACGTCATCACGCCGTACGGCAGCATCTTCGGCTCGTGCGACAACGTCCAGCCCGACCAGCTCCAGCCGATGAACCCCGATATCGAGCAGTACGTCAGCCGCCTGGGCGGCGGGCGAATCGGAGTGCGGAACCTTTGGCAGACCCGCCGGGGCGAAGATCAGCACCTGGTCAACTGGCTGCGGTGGGACATCGAGGCCATCTACTTCAGCAACCCGGAGTTTTCCATACCCGCCGACGGGCGATATTTCGCCAGCCGGCCGGAGCTGAGCATACCTCGCAACGCGATCAACACCGAGGCCTCGATGCAGATATCCGACAGCACGGCGGTGCTGGGCTCGGCCAACTACGACCTCCAGGGCGGCAGGTTGGGGCGAGGCGACATCGGGGTGGCGGTGGCCCGGGATCCGCGGCTGCGGTATTACGTCGGCCTGCGCCGCATTCCCGATCTGGACGCCTCGGTGGGCACCTTCGGCGTAAACTACAAGATCAATCGCAAGTACGAAGTATCGGTGTTCGAGCAATTCGATTTCGCCTCGGCCCAAGGGAACAACGTGTCCAGCATCTCGCTCATCCGCAAATTTCCCCGCTGGTACGGCGCCCTCAGCTACGTCTACGACCGTGCCACCGGCAGCACCAGTTTCCTGGTATCCGTCTGGCCTGAAGGCATGCCCGAGGCAAGCCTGGGCGGCAACCGCATCAGCCCGCTGCTGACGGCCACCGACATTCCGCTCTTGGAAGAAACCCCCGAGTCGGAATAGAACAAAGCTGAAAGCTAAAAGCTTAGAGCTGAAATCAAGGTGGGACGGCCGATTCCTATTTCAGCTTTTAGCTTTCAGCTTTTTCTTACTTCTCGGCGCCGCAGCACTTCTTGTATTTCTTGCCCGAGCCGCAGGGGCAAGGGTCGTTTCGCCCGACTTCCTGCCGGTGCTTGAGCTGGTACTTGCCGGGGTTCTTGTCGCGCTGCTCCTTGGCTTTGCGCACGGCATCATCCTCGGCCTCGACCTCCTCGGTGCTGCGGTGACGCAGGCCCAGGTCGTCCAACTGCTTCTTCTTGCGGTTCTTCTCAAAACGTTCGGACATAGGGTCAGGGGACATTTAGGCACTTCCTTTCACGCATCTCATTCTACTCATCGGCATATTCTCGACAAGTCCGTATAATGCCTTGCATGGCCAAGGACCTGTTCCGGGAGGCTGAGGATATTGCCCTCGCCCGCCACGCCCCGCTGGCGGTGCGGATGCGCCCGCGCAGCCTGGACGAGATGCTTGGGCAGCAGGATTTCCTGGGGCCCGGGCGGCTGCTGCGGCGGATGCTCGACGCCAACCGGCTGTCCAGCCTGATCTTCCACGGCCCGCCGGGCACGGGCAAGACCACCCTGGCCCAGGTCATCGCCCGGACCATCGAATGCGACTTCCACCAGCTCGACGCCCCCTCGACCTCGGTGGCCCAGGTGCGCGAGATCGCCGAGGGAGCCCGCTCCACGCTGGCGGGGGCCGGCCGGCGGACGGTGCTTTTCATAGACGAGCTTCACCGCTTCAACCGCGCCCAGCAGGACGTGCTGCTCAACGACGTGGAGTCGGGGGTCGTCGTCCTGGTCGGCGCCACCACCGAAAACCCGTTTTTCGCCCTCAACTCCCCGCTGCTGTCGCGATCGACCATCTTCCAGTTCCAGCCGCTTTCGGAGGAGGACATCGTGGAGCTGCTGCGGCGGGCCCTGGCCGACAAGGACCGCGGCCTGGGCAACTACCGCGTGCGGGCCGAGCCCGACGCCCTGGAGCACCTGGCCAAGACAAGCGACGGTGACGCCCGGCGCGCCCTGACGGCCCTGGAGATCGGCGTCGTCAGCCAGTCGCGCCTGACCACCGGCGAAATCCACTTCGATCTCCCGGTGGCCCAGGAGTCGATCCAGCAGAAGGCCATCCGCTACGACCGCGCCGGCGACGAGCATTACGACGCGGCCAGCGCACTGATAAAGTCCATGCGCGGCAGCGATCCCGACG
>PMYM01000064.1:7013-11349 GCA_003171235.1 Phycisphaerales bacterium
GGCATGCCCGAGTGCCAGCTCACCCTGGCCCAGGCCGTCATCTACATGGCCTGCGCCCCCAAGAGCAACTCCGCCACCCGCGCCATCTACGCCGCCATGGAGGACGTCAAAAACAACCGCACCCTGCCCGTGCCCAAGCACCTGCGCAACGCCCCCCACCCGATGATGAAAAGCCTCTACGGCTATTCCCAAGGCTACCAGTACAGCCATGACTTTGCCGGCGGGGTCTCGCCCGACCAGGACTACCTGGGCGTCCAGAAGGACTACTACCAGCCCACCGACCGGGGCTACGAGAAGCACATGGCGGCGTACCTGGCCTGGGTCAGGAAGCTCCAGCAGGGGGGCGGCGGGGGCGGCGAGGAAAAAAATCAAAGCTGAAGGCCCGCTTTGGGCGCCTGTGGTTTAGAATGCTCCGTTTGTGGACCTCTTGCCAACGGTGGCCGGAGAAGCTCTATTAATAACCGTGAAACAGAGTCTGCGTAAAACCATCCGGCAGAAGCTGGCGGACATCGACCCGGCCGTGCTCCAGGCCAAGAGCATGGCCGCCTGCAAGCGCCTGATGGACCAGCCTGAATTCCGCCAGACCCGCGTCGTCATGATCTACATGCCGCTGCCGCGCGAGGTGGACATTTCGCCCGTCGCCCTGCGCAGTTGGCAGGAGGACAAAACCGTCTGCGCCCCGCGGCTGTCCTGGAGCCAGCGGCACATGCTGCCGGTGGAAATCCGCTCGCTGGAGAGCGGTCTGACCACCACCCGCCACGGCCTGCGCGAACCGGCGGCAGGCGAACCCATGCCGGTGGACATGATAGACATGGTCATCGTGCCGGCCCTGGCCTACGACCACCAGGGCAACCGGCTGGGGCGGGGGGCGGGCTTCTACGACCGGTTCCTGGCCTCGCCGTATTTCCGCGGCCTGGCCGTGGGGCTGGCTTTCCGGGAGCAGATCGTCGACCAGGTGCCCATGCAGGAGAGCGACCAGCCGGTGCACATGCTGGTGACTGACGAGGACGTGTTTCGTTTCGGCGCCCCGCGTAGCCGGGGCGGAGCGGACAAGGACAAATAGTGGCACGGGCGTCTGGGCCGTGAGTTGCGCAAGCATCTTGCTCGTGCTGCTTAAAGGCAGATGCTTAAGGCACGGCCGAGACGGCCGTGCTACTGGTGGGCAAGATGCCCATGCCACGTTGCACAAGTAAGCAAGATACCGGAGGCACGGATGCGAAGGCGAAGCAGGCGTTTGGCGTATATCGCTCTGGCGACGGTTGCGATTCTGGGCGCGTTTTTCACTTACCGCTGGCTGCGAGGCAATTCGCCCGCCGGCCCGCCCGGAAGACAGGGTTCGACGCTGCTGGGGGTATCGACGGCCATAGGGCAGGTTCCCGCCTCGGCCCCGGTCTCCCAGGCGGCCAGCCGGCCTGGCGGGGCGGTGGTCAGCTTTGACGATGGTCCGGTGATCCCGGCGGCCGGGGCAGCGGCCCTGATGGAGCAAGGCGCCGCCCTGGTGGCCAGGGAACAACTGGTGGCCGGCCGGGCCGCCCTGGCCGACGCCCTCAACAGCGGCGGGCTCTCACCCCAGCAGGCCGCCGCCGTGCGCGCACAACTGGAGCAATTGGCCCAGAAGATGATCTTCTCGCGCGACCTCGTCGAGGGCGACGCCTGCGTCCGGTGGTACCAGGTCAAGAGCGGCGACGTGCTCCAGCACATCGAGCGGAACGAGAAGCTCCACGTGCCCGACCGCCTGCTGCTGAAGATCAATGCCCTGCCCGACGCCTCCAAGCTCCAGGCCGGCCAGAAACTCAAGGTCATCCAGGGGCCATTCCACGCCGTGGTGCGCAAGAGCCAGTTCGTCATGGACGTTTACCTGCAGGAGCCGCTGGGCGGGCGCATGATCTTCGTCAAGCGATATAACATTGGAACAGGCGCCGGCCAGACCTCCACCCCCGAGGGAGTCTTCCGCCTGACCCTCGGCGGCAAGCTGGTCAATGCCCCCTATACCCCGCCCCCCAGCACCGGCCTGCCGCAGGTCAAGATTCTGCCCGGCCAGAAGGACTATCCCCTGGACAAGAATGGGCTCTGGATCGGCCTGTCGGGCATCCCCGAGAAGGGCAACAAGCTCACCGCCGAGGACGGCTACGGCATCCACGGCACCAACGACGCATCCTCCATCGGCAAGGCCACCTCCCGCGGCTGCGTGCGGCTGAGCGACACCGACATCGAACAAGTCTATCTCACCCTGTACGAACAGTGGAGCACCGTCACCATAAAGCCCTAACCAAGCATCCCCCTGATCCGGCGTTGCCAGGGGCTGGGCCGGCGCTGATGTGTCTGGCCGTCGCAATCCGGGCGTAAGGCCGGCATGCGGCCCTACCGCTGGACGGGCTTTCTTGCTGATTCCCAAGTCGGCGGCGGCTAGAATCCATGCGCGAGAGCCACGCAGGAACGAGAGGCCCATGCCCGAGATTCGCGTACTTCCCAGGCACCTGATCAACAAGATCGCCGCCGGCGAGGTCATTGAACGCCCCGCCAGCGTGGTCAAGGAACTGGTGGAGAACGCCCTGGACGCCGGGGCTGGCCGCATCGTCATAACGGTCGAGGAAGGCGGCGCCCGGCTGATCGCCGTCAGCGACGACGGCCGGGGAATGAGCCCCGAAGACCTGGCCCTGGCCTTCGTCCCCCACGCCACCAGCAAGATCGCCAGCGAGGAAGACCTGCTGGGCATCCGCACCATGGGCTTTCGCGGCGAGGCCCTCTCCTCCATCGCCTCGGTCAGCCACGCCTGCATTCTCACCCGCCGGGCGGGAGACGATTCGGGCTGGGAAATCCGGGCCGACGGCGAGAGCGTCTCGGACGTCCGCCCCGCCCCCGCCCCGCCGGGCAGCAGCGTGAGCGTGCGCGACCTTTTCTTCAACACCCCGGCCCGGCGCAAGTTCATGCGGGCGGCCGCCACCGAGTTTGGCTACATCACCGAACAGCTCATCCGCCACGCCCTGCCCAATTCGCAGGTGGCCTTCACCCTCACCCACAATGGCCGAGTGGTGCAACAGCTCGAACCGGCCGGGCTGCTCCAGCGGGCCCAAACCCTGCTGGGGCCGGAGGTGGCCGGTGAGCTGATCGAATTCGACTCACCCGAGCGGTCGCTGCGCCTGCGGGGGCTGCTGGGCAGGCCGTCCGCCGGGCGGGCAAACGCCAACTGGCAGTACTTCTTCGTCAACGGGCGGTTCGTGCGCGACCGCTTCCTTTCCCACGCCCTGCGCGAGGCGTACCGCGGCCTGATCGACCCGGGGCGATACCCGGTGGCGGTGGTTTTCCTGGACCTGCCGCCGGAGGAGGTGGACGTGAACGTCCACCCGGCCAAGATCGAGGTTCGCTTCCGCAACAGCCAGCAGGTGCATTCGGCCGTGCTGGCGGTGTCTCGGGAGACGCTGCAGAAGGCCGACCTCTCGCCGGCCGTGCAGCTTGATCCGGCCTCAGGCGGCGGGCTGGACGATCCTGCCGCGCTGGATCATCGCCGCTCGTCGCTCAAGCAGGCGCTGGCGGATTTTTTCAAATCCGCCCCGCGGCCTCAGCCCAGGTTGGACTATCCGCCCGGCCTCCCGCCGGGGATGGGGAGTTATCACGGCCGCCGGCACGATTCGGCCTTGCCCATTCCCATTCCGGACCGTCCGGGCGAATTCACCCTGCCCGCGGCTGCGCTGCCGGCGGCCCAATCGCCAGTAGACTCTCCTGCGGGCGCGCCTGCGTCTACGGCCGCGCCGCAAGACGTGGTAATTCCCCCCCAGCCCATTGCCCAGGAGACCGCCATCGCGGATTGGGCCGGCCAAGCGGCCTTGGGCTCGCTGCCGTACCTCCAGGTCCACAACACCTACCTGGTGGTGCCGACGGCCGACGGCCTGGACATCATCGACCAGCACGCCCTGCACGAGCGCATCCTGTACGAGGAACTGTCGCGCCGGGTCTCGGCGGGCAACCTGCCCGCCCAGAGGCTGCTGATACCCGAGGTGCTGGAGGCCGGCCCGACGGAGAAGGCCCTGCTGGCCGAACACGCGAATCTCCTGGATCGCCTGGGGCTGGAGGTGGGTTCCTTCGGCCCATCCAGCCTGGCCATTCAGAAATACCCGCTGCTGCTGGCCCAGCGCGGAGTGGCGGCCAAGTCGTTTCTGCGCGACCTGCTGGACCTGCTGGCCCAGGGCCCACAAGGCGGCGAAGAGGCGCTTTCGGCCGTGCTGGAGACCATGGCGTGCAAGGCCGCCGTCAAGGCCGGCGACCCCCTGACCCCAGAGGAGATTTCGGCCCTTCTGGCCCGACGCCAGCAGATCGACCGCTCCAGCGCCTGCCCCCA
>PMYM01000036.1 GCA_003171235.1 Phycisphaerales bacterium
GATGGGCGGTTTTCGCCGCAACCCGCAGGGACGCCGCAGGTTTTGCCGCATGCCGTCGTTGCTCGGGCTCGATGACCCGTCTTCCAGGGTCGTCTTCGCCCTCGCGCCTTGGCCTGCGGCAAAACCTGCGGCGTCGCGGTCACGGGACATTTTGTTAGGGACTCTTACTATTGGCCAGAGGCAGCGCGGCGCTGGGTGGGGCGTCAGTCCTTCTGGTCGGCCATGAGCATCTCGACCTCGCCGATGCCGGGCATGGCCGACTGGGCGCCAAAGCGGGTGCAGGCCAGGGCTCCGGCGGCGTTGGCATAGCGGGCGGCCTTGTGCAGTGGCAGGCCACGGGCCAGGTACAGGGCCAGGGTGCCGGTGAAGGCGTCGCCGGCGGCGGTGGTGTCCACCACGTTAACCTTGTAGGGCTTGATCGGGCGGATGATGCCGTCGGCCGTCATGACCACCGAGCCGCGGGCGCCCAACTTGAGGGCCACGCCCTTGGCCCCGCGGGCGATCAGCTCGGTGGCGATGTACTTGCCCAGCCGCTCCTCGGTGGCGTCGCATTTGTGGTCGGTGATGATTTCGGCCTCGCCGACGTTGGGGGAGATGACGTCCGCATCCAGCAGTTCAGCCGGCAGGTTGGGCTGGGCCGGGGCGGGATCCAGCACCACCCGGCAGCCGTGCTTGCGGGCCAGCCGCCGCGCCGCCAGCACCGTCGGCAGGGGCAGCTCCAGTTGCAGCAGCACGATCTTGGCACCGGCAAAGAGCCTTTCGCAGTGGAAGAGGTCGTCGGGGGTGACGCTGAAGTTGGCCCCCGAGGCCACGACGATGGAATTCTCGCCTTTGGCGTCCACCATGATCAGGGCCACGCCGGTGTGGGCCTGGGGGGTGGCCAGCACGCACTGGGTGTTCACGCCGGAGGCCTGCAGGCTCGCCAGCAAGGCCCGCCCGAATTCGTCGTCCCCCACCCTCCCCAGCAGTACCGCCTGGCCGCCCAGGCGGGCGACGGCCACCGCCTGGTTGGCGCCTTTTCCCCCGCCGGTGGTGGTAAAGCCGTGCCCCAGCACGGTCTGGCCGGGCAGGGGCATCCGCTGGGTCCGCACCGCCAGGTCCATGTTGATCGAGCCGACCACCAGCACGTCGCACGCTGAGTCCATACCAGTACCTTAGCCCCGCTCAAGGGAAAAGTCGCTCGCCGGTCACTTCCTGGACTCGACGCCGAAGAACGCGGGCCGGCTGGCGGGCCTGGCCAACTCGCGGGCGAGGTTGTCGTATTCCTGCCGGGCGCCGTCGGGCCAGGCCTGGGCGGGGTAGTCGTTGAGCATGCCGGCCAGCACATTGGCGGCCTGGACAAACTCGCCGCGGTCCTTGAGTTTCTGGACCTGCTGGTAAACCTGCCGGGCGGCCTGCCTTTGATCCTCCGGTTCCGCTCTGCCGCCCGCCGGCTGCGAAGCGGCCCCCGCCTGCAGGTTCTTGAGCAGGTCCACCGCCCCTTCCGGCCAGAGGTCCTGGGCGTGGGCGTTGAGCATCTCAACCAGGAGCTTCTCGGCGGATTTCACCTCGCCGGCGGCGACATACTGGCGGGCCTGCGCCAGTAGGGCGGCGCACATCTCTTTCTGGCGGGCAAACTCAATCGGCGACAGGTTGCTGGTGGCGGGAATGCCGCCGGCGGTTGTCGGCTGGCTGGGGACTGGTGGGCCGGCGGCCGGGCGGGATGCGGCGGCGCCTCTTGCCGGTTGGGACGAAGCCGCCGCGCCGATCGCCACAGCCGGCAGGTCCGCCGCCAGGGAAGGCCGGTATGCCACCCCGGCCAGCATGGTCGGCGCGGCAGGGGAACGCACCCCCAGGGCGGAGGAGGGCGTTTCCTGGCGCGGAGGCGGAGCGGAGCGCTGGCGCAGTTTCATCAACCCCACCACCACCATCGCCGCCAGGGCGGCCAGCACCGCCACCACCAGCACCGTGCCGATGCTGAAGCTTGACTGGCCGGCGGCCGGCGGGGACTGGGGCCCGGCGGAGGTCGCCTGGGCCGGGGCTTGGTCGGCGTCCCGCAGATAGTCGGGCACGGCCGAGCGATCCGGCGCCGCCGCCGGGCGCAGATAATCCGGCACCGGCGGGCGATCCGGCTGGAGCGGTGGCCGGATGGCGACGGGCGGCGCGGGCGGCAAAGTCGCCGCCGCGGCGGTGTTTTCACTCTTGTCGCGATGATGGGAGGACTGCCCCGGCAGGTGGTTGAGCGACAGGCCGCAGTGCGGGCAGCGGCGGGCGTTCTTGTCGGGCAGTTGCTCGTGGCAGGACCAGCACCGGCCAAATTGCGTGGCCACCAGGGGCGTGTCGGCGGCGAAGCGCCACAGGCCCAAGGTCGTCGGCCCGCGCACCACCGACTGCGGCGTCACCCTGCCCTTCTGGATGTGGGTGAGGAACTTCTCCCAGTTGACCCCCGGGGCCGAGGGGGCGCTGGGCTCCAGCACGAACCACGGCCCCAGCAGGCGCGACAGGGCGGCCACCGTGCGGTCGTCCACGGCCATCTTGCAGGCCTCGCACCTTGGAACCTGGGCCGCAAGCAGGTGCCCGCAGAACGGGCAGGGCCGCTGGGCAGGCAGGTCGGAATGCTTTTCGGGCCGCTGCATGGCACTACTCTACCGCCGGCTGGGCTTTTTGTGCAACTCTGGTACAATCCCACCCATGCACCAGACCGGCCAGATAGAAATCCGCGTGCGCTACGCCGAGGTCGATCCCATGGGCCTGCTGCACCACAGCCGCTACTGGGTGTACTTCGAGATGGGCCGCACCGAACTGCTCCGCCAGGCGGGCGTGGCCTACGCCGACCTGGAGAAGGCCGGGGTGTTTTTCGTGGTGGCCAAGGTGTCGGGGCAGTTTCGCGCCCCCGCCCGCTACGACGACCTGCTGACGCTGACCACCCAGGTCACACGCCTGGGCGCCGCCCGCATCGACCACGCCTACCAGCTTTGCCGCAAGAGCGACGGCCAACTGCTGGCCAGCGCCCAGACCACCATCGCCTGCGTCGACCGCCAGGGCAAGATCATCGCCATCCCCGACTTCGTTCGGGGAGCGGAAGAGAATAAAGCTGAAAGCTAAAAGCTTAAAGCTGAAATCAAGAACTGCTAGGCCGACTCCTATTCCAACTTTTAGTTTTCCGCTTTCAGCTTTTTCCGCAACCTGCACCCTCTAGCCTGAAGCTTGTGGCCTTTACTTCTTCTGAATAAGTTCTGCCATCTCCGCCCTGGCCGCAGCCCACTTGCGCGGGTCGCGCTGCCAGGGGCCCGGGCCATAGGTGCCGTCGCCGAACTTGCCGCCGGTGGCCTCGCCCAGGGCGGCGGGCATGATCTGTTTGCAAAGCTCGTCGGCCTTGGCCTGCTGGCCCTTCTGGGACAGCAGCCAGAAGTACTCGTAATCCTGCATGCCGCGCCGGGCCTGCTTCATCCGCATGGAGGGCACCACCCCGCGCACGCCGATGTACTGGCCGGGGTACAGCAGCACGCCCTGGCTGTTGGTCTGCCAGGACTGGTTTAAGGGCTGCTCCCAGATCTCGCGCTTGAGCTTGGCCCAGGGACGCTTGGCGCCCGCGCTGGTGTTGAGGCGGAAGTAGGTCCACTCGGTCATGTTGTAGAAGAAGAGAGTGTCGAGCTTGTATCGCCAGGCTATCACCGGCCAGGTGGCCATGGACAGCCCGTCGCCGTCGAGGGCCTCGCTGCCCTGGTAGGGCTCGCTGCCCTGGTAGAAGCCGATGAAGTCGCCGGCCTTCTGCCGCCCGGCCAGGGCCTCAAGGTTCATGTAGTCGCCGGCGATGTCCCACATGGTGATGTAGTTGGTAAACTCCTTGACCCGCTCGGCCCCGGTGGCGCCAAAGTGCGTGTACAGGGCCACGCTGGTCCTTATCTGCTTGCCGCTGGCGTCAAGCACCGTCTGGCAGGCCTTCTGGATGAAAGGATAGCGGTCGGGGCCCGGCTCGTCGGCGATGTACACGAAGCTGCCTTCCAGGCTCCAGTTCCTCTCTTTCCAGTGGTTGACCGTGTCCTTGACGGCGGCGGCCAGCGTGGCGGTGTCGGCCTCGCTCATGGAATTGCCCCGCCCGCCCACCGGCACGCCCTGCTCGACGTTGACCGGCATGGACCAGATGTTCACCGGCTGCTTGTCGGCGAAGGCGGTGCCGTCGAGGTATTTGCCGAATCGCTTGTCGTAGGCGGTCCAGTCGATCTTGAAGTCGGCCCCCTTGCCGCTGCTGCGCATCTGTGGCGGATTGTAATGGTTGGTGGGGGTGAAGCGGCAGTCTTCCCAGCACAGCCGGAAAAGCTCGTCCTCGATCTGCTGGTATTCGTCGCTGCCGGGGCTGATCTTGAAGGCGTTGGGCACGTCCTCGAAACCGCCATAGCCGATCCGCCAGCGCAGGTGCCGCTGGGCCGGGATGGCGAAGTTGTAAACCGTCAGTTCCAGCGGCAACTCGGCCAACTTCTTCTCGCCGTCGGTGACAGTGATCTTGCCTGCGTACGGCCCGGCCGCCGCGTTGGCGGGAATGACCAGGTCAACCCAGATGCCCTGGATCTTGCCCGCTTCAACCTTGATGGGCAGGCCGAACTTGGGCGTCTTGGCCGCGATGAGGGCGTCGGGATACCACCCCAGGCCGCTGTTGCCGAACGGGCTGGTGGAGGGCTTGGTCACTTCAACGTACCACTCGCGGAACACCTCGAACTGCTTCTGGGGGATGGGCGGAAGCATTTCGGTTTGTATGCCCGTAAATCTCAAATCGCCGCAGGTGACGTTGACCGCCTCCAGGGCGGTCTCGCCGGCCGGCACCATGATCTGGAAGCCAAGCCGTTCGGCCTTGGCCCCTGCAAGCTTGATGGTCTTGCCGTCCCAGATGGAGTTCTTCTGGGCGTAGTCTTCCATTCCCTGGCTGCGGGAGAACAACTTGCCGTCGGGGCTGACCTTCACCAGGTCGTCAACAACAAACACCTCGCCGGCCTTGTAGACAAGCTTGACGGGCGTGCCCTCAGCCGGGCCGCGCGGGGCGACGGCCGGGCCGGCCTGGTTGGGCTTGCCGGTCTCGGGGTTCAAGGCTTGGGCCAGCAGGGAGGAAGTCAGAAGCAGACCAACAGCGATGCTCGGAAGGAGGAGTTTCATGTGTCATTCCTATCAAAAGGCTAAAGGCTATAAGCAAAGCTGAAAGCTGAAAGCTAAAAGCTGAAATAGAAAACGGCTGGCCCGACTCAGTTTCAGCTTTCAGCTTTTAGCTTTTAGCTTTCTCTTAGGCTTCCAGCGCCTGGATGCACTGGCCGGCCTCGGTCTGTTCGAGGCTCAGGCCGCTCAGGCGGCTGGCCTGGCGGCCCAGGCGGCGGCATTCCTCCAGGGCCAGTTGGCGATCCACCTTGGCCGGCTCGCCGCCGACGATGCGCAGGAAGTTGTCGCGGTATATCTTCCGCAGCACGTCTTGGGGCAGGCCCAGGCCGTGGATCTCGCCGGGGGTCTGGAGCAATTCTTCCGCCTCCGGCGGCACCGAGAAGGCCTCGTCGGTCTGCAGGAAGCGATTGGTCAAGCCAAACCGGATACGCGCCTGGTCGAGCGGCAGTATTTCCTGCGCGTCGCTGCCGAAGACGATGCGGTCCTGGTGCTGGATGAAGAAGTCCCTGGCCTGCTGGGGCGCCTTGGAAAGGTTGAACAACAACTCCACCCCCAGCGCCAGATCGATATTGACGTTGGGATATGTGCGGAGGAACCTCTCCAGCCGCGGCAGGTCGGCCGAGAGAAAGTACATGTGGGGGAATATCACCTTCAGGTCGCCCTGGCGGTTGAGCACGTGGGAGACTTCGGTGTAGAGCTTCTCTTTAGCCACGTCGGACGGGCCGTAGCCCCAATTATGCTTCACCGCCCACCAGGGAGTGGTCTTAGGGTTCCAGAATTCCTCCGGGTCGGCCACGTGCCAGACCAGCGGAATCTGCTGCTCCTCGACGAAGGCGAAGTATTCGTGATAGTACGGGCTGTCGATGGGCACGTCCCTCTGCTGGCGGAGGGTGGGCTTGGTCTCGAGCATTTTCATGCCGTCGCAGCCGGCCTGGCGAAGCAGCATGGCCTGGCGCTTCAGCGAGATGGCCTGGGCGGGATCGGTGCTGGTGCCGGCGGCGTGGTCCAGCCCGCCGAAGGCGTAGAAGGCCTCGGGATGCAGGGCCTTGGCCGCCAGCACCGTGCTGTTGCCGTTGCCCTTGGCCGGCTCGACGATGGACAGCAGGTTCACCCTCTCCAGGCCCAACTCCTGGCGAATCCGCAGCATTTTGTCCACCCCGCCGATGGTGAAGAGGTGGACGTGGCCATCAATTGTCCTGTCGGGCACGGGCGGAAACGTCATTGCTCTCTCCTGATGCCTCTGGCAGCATGATAGCACTCCCCGCCCGCCCCGCAAGGGCACATCCGGCGCAGGGGGCATTGCCGGCAGGCGGGCCGGCGGGCGTGGCAGGTGCGGCGCCCGTGCTCGATCAGCAGCAGGTGCAGCCGGTAGCGGTCGCCCGGCGGAATCAACTCCCCCAGCCGCTGCTGCGTCTTCTGGGCCGAGGCCCGCTTGTTCACCAGCCCCAGCCGCCCGGCTATGCGGTGGATGTGCGTGTCCACCGGAAAAACGCTCTTGCCGAAGGCAAACAGCAGCACGCAGGCGGCGGTCTTGGGCCCCACGCCATTGAACTCCAGCAGGTAGCGATAGGCCTGCTCCGCCGGCCAGTCGCGCAGGAATTGCAGGCTCAGCCGAGCGTGGCGGCGGCGAATCTCCCCCAGGATAGCCTTGATCCGCGGGGCCTTGATGTTGGACAACCCGCAGACGCGGATGCAGCGCTCGATCCGCTCGACCGGGCCATCGGCCACGGCGTTCCAGCCGCGAAAGCTCCGCCAGAGCTGGCGAAAACCGGCCGAGGAATTCCGGTCGGAGGTGTTCTGCGACAAGATCGTCGCCACCAACTCCCCCACCGCGCTCAATCCGCCCCGCCAAACGCGGTCGCCGTAGCATTCCACCAGCCGGTCGCGCAGGCGGATGATTCTGCTCCTGCTGTCAATGTTCATGGGAAATTCCAAGATCTTAACGCAGAGGCGCAGAGCACGCAGAGATACGCAGAGAGAAACTCTCGAATGCTAAGAAAGATATCCACTTGCCGCCGCACTGTCTTTTGGACTCTTAAGCTCTTCTGTCCTCTGCGGCTGCTCTGCGGTCTCTGCGCCTCTGCGTATAGTCCTGGAACTCTCACAGCCCTAGTCCCGGATGCGGCCGGCAGGCTGTCTCTTCCGCCCGCCCAGGGCCAGAAACAGCATACCCAGCTCGTACAGCAGGTACATCGCCAGGGTCATGGAGACATTGCTGAAGAGGTCCTGGCTGGGGGTGGCGAAGACCGCCACCAGCAGGCAGATGAAGAACACGTATTTGCGGCTCTTCTTGAGCGTCTGGAAGGGCACGATGCCGGTGCGGGCCAGGAACACGATCACCAGCGGGGTCTGGAAGGCCAGGCCGAAGACCAGCCCCATCAGCACCGTGAAGTTGATGTACTCGCCCAGCGTGAGCATGGGGGCGACGAAGGAGCCGCTGGCCATGGGCTGGCTGGCCGGCGGGGGCAGGGGCGAGGCCGGCACTATCCAATCCACCCAGGGCAAATGCCACTGCCCGGGAGAGGGGTAGGCGGTGTTGCCGAAGTCCAGCAGGAAGTACACCACCGCCGGCGAGACGATCAGGAAATAAAACGCCACCCCCGCCAAAAACAGCAGGACGCTGGGCAGCACGATCCGCCGCACCACCCTCCGCTCGTTCTCGTACAGCCCGCGGGCGACGAACTGCCAGAGCTGGTAGATCACGTACGGGCTGGAGATGATCAGCCCGAAGATCAGGCACACGCGGAAATACACCACGAAGGTCGAGGCCAGGGTATGGTAGTACAGCTTGGGCGGCTGGCCGCGGGTGCCCATCCACAGCGGCCAGAACAGCACCTGGAAGACCTGGCGGTTGAAGATGAAGGCTATCGCCACCCCCACCGCCACGCCCAGCAGCGCCAGGATGATTCGCCGGCGCAACTCGTCCAGGTGCTCGCCGAGGGTCATGCGGGCGTCAGGATCGACTCGTGCCATGCCCGTATATTAAGAGAATCGCCCGCCCGCCGGAGTGGGAAATTCAGGGCTTGGCCTGCCCGCGGGCCACCCGCCCGCTGGCGATGTCCTGAACGAGGGCGTCGTCCCACTTGTTGGCGCGGATCAGCGGGGCGACGTAATTGGCCACGAACCGGGCCGAACCGCTGGTCAGGTGCAGCCCCCAGTTGCCGCCGGCCTGCATGTCCGGGGTCCAGGGCACCTGGTAGAGCCGGCGGTAAAACGGCCGGCACTCCGGGCTGGGCAGATGGAAGCCCCCCCGCCCGGCCGATGAGGTGTGCTCGCCGTCCATGGTGCCCACCATGGTCGTGCCCGCCCCCAGCAGCACCACGTCGCGATCGGAATAGAAGCTGACGATGCCCTGCCGGCTGTTCATCAGGGCCTCCGACAATATGTATTCGGGGCTAAGCGCCACGGCCAGCATTATGATGCCGTCCACGCGGCAGCCGGGGGGCAGTTCCTCGGCTATCCAGGCGGCGACGGCGCCCCCGCCCGACTGCCCCACCAGGAACACCGGCTTGCCGGGGTGCTGGGCCTGGTAACGGGCGATACGGCTGGCATACTCCTGGGCCTTGCGGCGGTTGCGGTTCTCCGCCCGCTCGTTGTACAGGTAGGCCAGCGGAATGTGGCTGGTCCAGTCCACCCGCTCGATCTGGCAATCCACCCCGCCGGCCAGCAGGCCCTCAACGATGGACCGGTTGAAGTAGCTGGCGCCTTCAATGCCCGTCAGCACCATGACCAGGCCGTTGGCGGCCCCGGGGGCATTGCTGATTTCAATCGAGCGGGTGCACCCGCCCAGCAGGGCCAGCATACAGGCCAAAATAAAAAGGATAAATTGTTTCATCATGACGTATCTAAAAACCCCCCTCGGGCAGCGGGCCTCCGCCTCAACACGCTTGCGGGCGGCCCCTGCCTGAGGGCTCTCTTATCATACCCATTGCAGTTCCGGACCGCCCGGTACAATCTTGCCCAGCAGCCAGCACCGCTCGCCCCCCTTGCCCAACCGCTCCATCACCTTGGCCGCGTGCTTGGCCGCCACCACCAGGACAAAGCCCACGCCCATGTTGAAAACGCGGAACATCTCCGGCGCCTCCACCGGGCCGCAACGGGCGATGAGTTTGAATATCCCCGGCACCTGCCAACTGTCGCGCCTGAGCCGCCCCGTCAGGCCCTCGGGCAGCACCCGCGGCAGGTTGCCTTCCAAGCCGCCGCCGGTTATGTGGGCCATGGCCTTGACCACGCGCCGCACCTTGTAGGCCGCCAGCACGTCCAGCACGCTGCGGACGTAAATCCGCGTCGGCTCGAGCATGGCCTGGGCGACCGTTTGCCCGCCCAACTCGTCCGGCCGGTCGCCCAGCTTCAGGCCCGCCTGGTCGAAGATCGCCCGCCGCACCAGGCCGTAGCCGTTGGAGTGCAGCCCGCTGGAGGCCAGGGCGAGAACAGCGTCGCCGGGCTTGACCCCCGAGCCGTCGATTATCCGCGCCCGCTCCACCACGCCCACGGCAAAGCCGGCCATGTCGAATTCCTCGCGCTTGTAGAAGTCGGGCATTTCGGCCGTCTCGCCGCCCAAAAGGGCGCAGCTCGCCTGGAGGCACCCAGCCGACACGCCGGCGATGATCTCCTTCATCCGCCCCGGCTCCAGCCGGCCCACCGCCAGGTAGTCCAGAAAGAACAGCGGCTCCCCGCCGGTGCAGATCAGGTCGTTGACGTTCATGGCCACCAGGTCAATGCCCACGGTATCGACCTTGCCCGCCATGAACGCGACCTTGAGCTTGGTGCCCACGCCATCGCAACAGCCGATCAGCACCGGGTCCTTGTAGTTGCGGCGCAGCAGCCGCTGCTTGAAGTCCAGGCTGAACAGCCCGGCGAAGCCGCCGTAGGGGCCCAGCACCCGCGGCGAGTAGGTCTTGCGGACCAGTTCGCGAATGCCCTCGACCATCTCGTCGCCGGCCTGGATGTCCACGCCGGCGTCCTTGTATGTCATCGCCTTGAGCTTGGAGGTCTTAGCCATGGTCCGAACATGATAGGTCCAACACGCAAAGGCGACAACGGAAAATAGAACCGTGGTGAATCGGTGATTCGGTTAATCAGTGAATCGGTAAATCGATCAAGGCGCNNGTGGGCACGCCAGGCACCCCCATGCGTCTGCCCCCCTATAATTCAACGAGGTGCGGTATGGAAAGCGAACTGACCCGCGGCATCGTGGTTAAAGGCGAACTGCCGGACGTTTTCGCCCTGTGGGAGGATTTCGCGCGGTTCCCGGAGTTCATGCGGTACATCCGCTCGGTCGTCAAGACCGGCGAGAACACCAGCCACTGGGTGATGGAGGGCTTCCTGGGCCGCGACCTGGAGTGGGACGCCCTGACCACGGAAATTCTCCCCAACGAGCGAATCGCCTGGCGCAGCCTGGGCGGGCACATCCATACCACCGGCCGAGTGGAGTTTGTCACCCCCCAGCCGGGCATGACCCAGGTCACCGCGACCATAGCCTACCAGCCGCCCCAAGGCAAACTGGGCCAACTGCTCTCCCGCTTCTTCCACGAACCCCAGCGCCGGCTGGAGGAAGACCTGGAGAACTTCAAGGAATACGCCGAGCTCGTCCTCCAACAGGCCAGCCCGACGTGACAATTGCCGATTGCCAATTTTCAATTTTCCATTTCCGGGTGGCATGGCGCGTCTTCTTATTTAGCCCCCGACGTAAGTCGGGGGTTCTTGATTCTTTTTTTTCCCTATACCCTCCGGCGCGAGCCGGGGGGCTTTGTTTCAAATAGGAGGGAGGGATCACCCGTTGGAACAATCCAGGCCCAGCGGCCCGAAAGATGTTAGGCGGGGGCGGCCCGTCCCGAGCGCAGTCGAGGGGAGCAAGCACGGCGCAGCCGGGCGCAGCAGAGCCCCCGGAAAGCCCCCCCGCGACCGACAGAGCGAGCGGCTGGACCCGCGCGCGAAATCGGTCTGCCTCGCGATGGCGCGCCGAGCTTGACGGAAGTAATGGGATAGTACGCAGATTCCCCGCCTCCGGCGAGCAATCAGTGTGCATTACCTCCCTACATATCCCGGGGGCCAAGGGGGCTCCGCGACTGATGCTTATGTTAGTGCGCTACCCTAAGGCTCCCATTGCATAAGCTCCTTTGTTCCCTAACCCGATTATCTTGAAACCATTCAACCCCAGTTCAGTAAGCGTAGACTCCAGGCGTCGTTTTGAATCGCCAGAACCTGACCTCACCTGGTCCTTTGCTTCAGACAACAGCAATAGCAGTTTCCCTCTCTTTGCAAACATAGCGCATCCATCAATATCTGTAACCGGTTTACCTTGGCACGTCACCTGCACTTGTTCTGTAGTTAAAAGTACGGAGCCGCGACATGATACATCCCGCAAAGCCAATTTTAGAACATTCACCTCATTCTGGCGAGAGGCAGTACTATCCGGCTTAACATCCTTCTCAATCGCCGATGCGGCAGCACAGGAACCCCGACAGACAATGGAATACCAAGGCTTAATCTGACTCGGGCCATGCGCGAACTGTACTCTTCCGTTACTACACAATTGCCCCAAGGCAAATAATAACAGGTCCGTAGCTGGTGAGGACAGGATTCTGTTCGCAAAATACCCGGTCAACGACTGTTCCAACTCCACCGCTTCGAACAAACCAACGGCCAAGCGGCGATGCAGCGCGCATAATCTGGTGATAGTATGGGCCACAACTCTGGCCTTTTCACCTCGATTTGCCGTGGACACAATACCAACGGAGATCACTAACGCCCGATCAGCGGGAGACCTAACGACCGCGATGCGCGCAACGGATCGGCTTATCGCAGTCTCCCAATGCCGTTGAAGTTCTAGCGGCCTCAAGGTCGAGATGGCTGACTCTGACAAACCAAATTTATCAACATCCTCAATCCATAGGCGTAGGCATACGAGATTATCTAACTCGGGGTGATGCGGCAGGTCAATTGCACTTCCATAAAGAAACTTCCTCACCGCACGGACAGATCGATGCCACTTTGGCTCACGCTGTGCTTCTTCTGCAATCAGTTTGAGGACGTGTTCCTCCTGTAGTTGGCCAGCTAGCATGGCATAAGAAGACAGATACACGTTCTCCTCTAGAATCCTGTCCAGAGCATTAAGTGTTTGAACCATAGCAGAATTGGATTGCCGAAACAGAGGGTTTACGTGTTCGCTCCAGTTCGACATGATACTCCCCAGTTGAAGATGCACTGGAAGAGGAACGTATTGGGAGTCGAGAAAAAGATACGCCAACTCGCGGATTCGTTTGAAGACGTTGCGAAGATGTACAACCTTCGTACTATCACTTTCAATAGCGTACAACTTCAAGAGCGAGATGAGTTCTGCTGTGAGTTTTGGACTGGAACGTCTCCATCGTGCAAGCATAAACAACGCCAAAACACGATGAAAAGAGAACACTCGTTCTTTATCGAGAAGGCTGGTTAGTAGATCTCGCGAATCCTTGTCAGGCAGACCTCGACGAAACGTCCCGCGAAGAACCGGATCATTCTTGAGCTCAATCATAATGGCTCGTTCTGACGCGAAAGTCCCTGGGAGATGTGCCGAGTTCAACAACATTGCCCACACTTGCAGTACGTCTGCTCCGGTTGCCTCTCGGACTTCTTCCGTGACCTTAGATCCAAGGCCAAGCCCAACCGCTGGTTTGGTGCTATTTGGCTCCTTAGTCGTGGCGAGTTGCGAAGTGATCGCAAGCTGTAACATCACGTACTCCCAGCGGGAGTGATGGGCACCCTGAAATATGTCCCGGATATGCCCTAGTTGTGCAATTTCCTTAAGTCTCTCGATCTGGCCTTGCGACTTCAGCAGTCTATAGCACTTGTCAGCTACGGGAAAAAGAACAGCATTGAGTTTACCGAGCGTCGGAACGTGATATGAAAGATTTCCCATCACTGGTCTCCCGCCAACGAACGATGCAGGATAGCGTGCTTTACCATTGCTTGCAAGGGGGCACTCTTGACGTCGGGGCCAGAAAAATTGGAATACTCCGTAGGGATAGGGAAGTTGCCAAGAAAGAAGTAAGGAAAAAGCGTTTCTTCTTAGTCTTGTTCGCGTCCCTTCCTTTGTTCGCGTCGTTGGCGTTGTTCGTGGCGGATTGGAAGAAGCAAGGAACCCCCGACTTACGTCGGGGGCTACTTCCGCTCTTTCGCACTTTGCACAGGTTACAAACCTGTGCCACCTTCGGCACTTCCGCACTCCGCACTTTCGCACTCTTACCTCCCGCACGCGGAACCTGCCTTCGGCAGAACCCGCGTGCCCTACGGTTCTTCGTTGCCCTGTTGCCTGCGGCTGGCCTATCCTGTTCTATTCGCCAAACTGAAAGGAAGACCGGATGATAAGCGTGTACTGGAAGAACGCCACGGCCCAGGTCGTAGGCCCTCACGGCGTCAGCGACCAGGAGTTGGAGGCGCTTAAGCCGCGGCTGGTGGCGGCGCATCACAGCGTGATGGACCAGGTCGAAGCCGGGCACCTGGGGTACGCCAAACTGCCCTCTCGGCGCGACTACCGCGACGGGGTCATGGCCCTGGTGGACAAGCACCGGCCGGGGACGACCGACCTGGTGGTGCTGGGCATCGGCGGTTCGGCCCTGGGCAACATCGCCCTGCACACGGCCCTGAGGCCTGCCACCTACAACCTGCTGACCGATTCGGCCCGGGGCGGCCCGCGCCTCTTCGTGCTGGACAACGTTGACCCCGCCCTGATCGACGACGTGCTGGGATTGCTCGGCAGGCGGCTCAAGACCACGCTGGTAAACGTCATTTCCAAGAGCGGCGAGACGGCTGAAACCGCCTCGGCGTTCATGATCTTCCGCGAGCTCTTGCGTAAGCGGCTGGGGGATGAGGCCTTCGGCGGGCGGATCGTCGCCACCACCGACCTGGCCAAGGGCACGTTGAACAAGATCGCCCAGGCCGACCGCTACGACATGCTGGCCGTGCCCGACGACGTGGGCGGGCGCTTCAGCGTGCTGAGCCCGGTGGGGCTGTTCTCGGCCGCCATGTGCGGCATCGACATCGACAAGCTGCTGGCCGGCGCCGCCAAGATGGCCGAAAAGTGCGCCCTGCATCACTGGCACGCCAACCCCGCCACCCTGCTGGCGGCGGTGCACTACCTGATGATGGGCAAGGGCAAGCCCATCCACGTGATGATGCCCTACTCCAACCGCCTGTACGGCCTGGCCGACTGGTTCCGCCAGCTCTGGGCNNACCGACCAGCACAGCCAGGTGCAGCTCTACCGCGAGGGGCCAAACGACAAGCTGGTGACGTTCATCGAGGTGACGGGCCACCCGGCCGAGGTTCGCATCCCCGACGTCTTCGCCGACGTGCCGGGCCTGGCCTACCTGCGGCGCAAGAAGATATCCGCCCTGCTGTCGGCCGAAAAGGCCGCCACCGAGTTCGCCCTGGCCAAGAGCCAGCGCCCAAGCCTGACGCTGCGCTTCGACGCCATCGACGAGGAATCGGTCGGGGCGTTCTTCTACCTCTACGAATTCGTCACCAGCCTGATGGGCGAACTGCTCAACATCAACGCCTACGACCAGCCGGCGGTGGAGCTGGGCAAGCAGGCGACCTTCGCCCTGATGGGCAAGGAAGGCTACGAGGACCTGGCCAAGGAGCTTAAGCCCTTCGCCAAACCGGATGAAAAGTTCCTGGTGTGATGAAACGCGGAGTTGCCGTTCTACGGCCCACAGACCATATGCCGCAAGGCAGTGCGGAGTGCGAAAGTGCGGAGTGCGGAAGTAGCCCCCGACGTAAGTCGGGGGTTCCTTGCTTCTTCCAATCAGCCGCCCAAGCACTTGGCTTGTTCCCTGAGTCGCAAGCCGGTAGTCTGAAGGCCTGGTGAGCTTGATGGGCGGCATTGTTCAATATCTCCGGCAGCACCGCTGGCAGCGGCGGCTGGCGAGTTTTCTGCTGGCCGGCGGGTTGGGCGTGCTGGCCGCGCTGGTGGCGTTGCCGATACTTCGCGACCGGCAGATGGTCGAGCAGCTTGGCCAGGCCGACCCGGCCCGCCGGGAGCAGGCCATCCGTCGCGTGGTGGGCGAGGCCAAGGCCCGGCCGGAACTCATCGACCGGCTGGAGGCGGCCCTGGACACCGGCGACGACGTTCGGTTTTTCGCCGCCGCCCGCTCGCTGCTGCTGCTGGACCGCTTCGACCCGGCCAAGCGCCCGCCGCAAGTCCGCGACCGCTACCGCTGCCTGGCCATCGCCCAGGCCCAACTCAGCCCGCGTGGCCTGGCCCTGCGGCTGCTGCAACTCAACCACCTGCTGCTCACGGGCGGCGACGAGGTTTACCTCCGCCGGGCGATGTCGCTGGCCGCCGGCGATACGGAAGTCCAACCCCGGCTTTACGCCTTGCTGCTGGCCTGCCGGCTAGGCGACGACCAAGAGCTTCAGCGGCTCATGCAGGATGAGTTCCTTGACGTCCGCATCGCCGCCTGCCTGGACGCCGGCCTGGCGGGTCGGCGGGCCTGCGCCGACGCCCTGGCCGCGCGGCTTGCCGCCGACCCCTGCGACGAGGAGTATTCCGCCGCCGCCCTGGCCCTGGCGATGCTGGATGCGCCGCGGGCTGTCCCCTTCGTGGTGGACGGCCTGGCGCTGGCTAATCGCGCCCACAGGCCCGCTCTGCGCGACCTGCTGCTGTTGGCGGCCGAGAAGGTGGGCGCGCCCGCCCACCAGGCCGTCATGGACTGCCTGTACTGGTACTGGCCCGACCAGCTTGATTTTCTGGACACGCCGCTGACCCGCCCTCTGGGCCTGGTGCCGGCCCCGCCGGTGATGGCCCTGCTGTCGGCCGCCAGGATGAAGATTCCCCAGGCCCTGCCCATCGCACAGCAGGCCCTCGTCCAGGCGCAGCAAGGTCTGCTGCCCGCCGACCGGGTGGATACGCTTGCCGCCGCCTGCACCACCATCGGGCAGCTCGGCGACGCTAGCCAGGCCGGGCAACTGGCTGGGGCCATCAGTCAATTCTGGTCCAGGCAATACGCCGCGGCGATGCTGGAGGCCTGCCAGGCCATTGGCCCTCTGGCCGCCCAGTTGCCCGACCAGCCCGACCCCGCGCCCGGCGACTACTCCGGCAAGGCCCAGGTCCTGGCCCTGCTGGAAAACGCGGTGGAGTTGTCGGAGGGTTTCGACACGCCCATCCCGGCGGCGGCCGCCGCCCTGGCGGCGTGGCGGATCGCCGGCCCAGCCGCCCAGGCTACGTTGGCGCAGGCGGCCTCCGCACCCCAGACGCTGGCGGGCGATTTTATCGCCTGGCAATTGGGTCACGGCCCGGCGGCGTCGCGCGATAGCGCGCTGGCGGCCATGGATGCCCTGGCCGGCGGCCAGAGCTACAGCGCCGAGGCGCGGTCGGCCGGTTTCATGCTGAGGGCCTACCTCCATGCTGGCCGGCCCGAATCCGCCCAGGCCGCAACGTCGCTACGAGAACGCCTTGGCAGCCTGCGCGACCCCTTGCTGGCCGGCTCGTGCAAGTGCGCCCTGCTGGTCCTGGGGCAATCGCAGTACGAGAAGGACGTGACGGCCCTGGTCGGCACCGAGGGCTTCCCCCGCCAGCGGGCGCTGCTGGCGCTGGCCCAGGCCCGCCGGGCGGAGGGCTTCGACCCCGTGCTGGCCCGCGAGCGCTTCGACCCCCAGGCCATCGACTCGTACCTTACCGACCGCCTCATGCAGGTCGCCTACCGCGACCTGATCCCGCACCTGCCGGAGCTGGACCTCTCGGCCCCGCCCCTGGTCCGGCAGCGACAACTGCAGATGATCCGCGACTACTATTTGCTGCATCGCCAGGAAATACTCTCCGGAGGTTCGCCATGAACGGCCCGCAGCAGTTCGCCCGCCGGCAGACGCGGGCGGTGAAGGTCGGCAACCTGACCATCGGCGGGGGCGCGCCCATCAGCGTGCAATCCATGACCAACACGGTCACGGCCGACGTGCCCGCCACGCTGGCGCAGATCAGGGCGCTGGCCGCGGCTGGGGCCGACATCGTCCGCCTGGCCACACCCACCGCCGCCGACACCGCCGCCCTGAAGGACATCCTGCCCGCCTCGCCCGTGCCCATCGTGGCCGACGTGCACTTCCACTTCGAGCGGGCGCTGGAGGCCATCGCCGCCGGCGTGCACAAGATCCGCCTCAACCCCGGCAACATCTCCGACCGGGGCAAAGTCCGCGCCGTTATCGACGCCGCCAAGGCCGCCGGCATCCCCATCCGCATCGGCGTCAACGAAGGCTCCGTCCGCCCCCGCACCGGCCCGCGCAGCGGCTCGGCGGACAAGCGCCCGCTGCCGCAGCTCATGGTTGACGCCATCCGCGGCTACCTGGAAATCTTCGCCCAGGCGAGCTTCGACGACCTGGTGCTCTCAGCCAAGAGCCACGACGCCGCCAACTGCATCGCCGCCTACCGCGAGCTGTCGCGACAGTTCGACTACCCGCTGCACCTGGGGCTCACCCACGCCGGCACGGTGGCCACCGGCACCATCCGCTCGGTGGCGGCCATGGGCACGTTGCTGGCTGAGGGCGTCGGCGACACCCTCCGCATCAGCCTGGCCGGCGAGCCGACGGCCGAGGTGGCCGCCGCCGTCGAACTGCTCTGCGCCCTGGGCCTGCGCGAGCGGCGTAGCGTGGAGGTCATCGCCTGCCCCACCTGCGGGCGAACCACCGCCGACGTGGCCGAACTGGCCGAGCAGATCCGCCGGGGCCTTTCCGACGTCAAGCGCCACATCAGCGTGGCCGTCATGGGCTGCGTGGTCAACGGCCCGGGCGAGGCCCAAATGGCCGACCTGGCCGTCTGCTGCGGCGTGGGCAAGGCCGCCATCTACCGCCAGGGCAAACTCCTGGGCACCGTCCCGGACGACCAAATCGTGCAATCCCTCCTGGCCGAGGCCCGCAAGTTGCTGAATGAATAGAGTAGTCGGGCATACATGCCCGACATCCCGCTACCCGCACAAAGAGCTACAGTAACCGGCGCACATATACGGCGTACATGGAACACCCTACCGTTATTTTTTACATATCCCATTGCCTGCTTGCGGGTTAAGTTGACTTCACAGTAGCCGCGAAACGGAAAACTGCGGAAAAGTACGGAAAACCCGGGAAAGGATTCGCGGTGGAATTGGAACGATTCGGAACAAAACGCAGCGAATTCGGGACCATCCTGCCGGAGGGGTGTCTGCAGGCAGGTAGGGCACGCGGGTTCTGCCACCGGTCTTGTCGGGGGCAGGTTCCGCGTGCGGGGCACCGGCGCACAGACCCGCTATTCGTCCAGCCAATCACGGACAAGTCCCGACATCATCCACGGACATCACCCATTCATCTCGCACGCGGAACCGCTCGCTTCGCTCACGAACCCGCGTGCCCTACCGGCTACTGACTTTGCGGGTTCCACTCTTCACTTGTCAAAGAGCCTTCCGAGGCGCAGAGCCCCGGCGACATCCCCCACATGGATGTTGTCTATCTATATAACAATTTCTCGTGAAAAGTCAAGTGCAATCTCTACCGCCGGAGAGAATTTCTTCACCCTCCGCCCAGGATGGAATTGCCAGAGACTCGGATTGCGCGAGCGGCCCAACAGCCGCTCGCCCTACCCGGTTTCGCCCTCCATCATTTCAAAATGCCCTTGACTCTCAACCATATCTTCTTGCCAAGAATAAAACAGGAAGCGAGGAAAACCGCCCCAAATGCAACGACAAAGAGCCACCGGCAATTGACTATCTTCTGAAGAAGATTCTCCCCCTCACCCCAGCGCCATGCACCCGCCGCGACAAACGATTCAACCAGAACCAGAAGGGCGACGGCGATAACGACTCGTGCCCAAGGAAGAGGTCCTTCCAGTATTCTGTCGGCCTCTATGCACCAGTTCACATAATCCACGCTATTTTCACTCGTTGGCACAGGGGGGAGTTCGGGATTCTTGTTTCTCATCCTGAGCATGACCTCCTGCATCAGCAGATGATAGCGGACAAAACCCCCGTGGGAGCCTGTAGGTTCAAACCCGTCCTGCGCGAAATCTTCATCCGCCCGTATCACTTGCAACGCCTCGTAGAGATCTTGTGGTGTCTCTGCGTGTGCAATCGCTCCCGCAGCCCAATCCGAATCGCCTTCTTGATCTGCTTCTTTGGGGAAGGGAGAAGGGGGTGGGGGAACATCATCCTTGTGGGCGGCCTGGACTTGCTCCTGTAGTTTCTGGAATTCCTTTTTTGCTTGTTCTTCCAATTCCGGCGGCTGTTGGTAAAACTCTTTGATTCGTTGTTTATCCCGCGCCACTCGCTGTTTAAGAGTCCCCTTACCTTCTGGCAACTGCGGGTCACTCAAATCCTTCAGGATCAGGAAGGTCGTCAGCCGCTGAGCCTCTAGTTGCTCTGCCTCCGTATACGTCTTGCTCTTTCGTGCCATTGCTCACCTGTCTTTCGGGTCGCCCCGGCGGGCCTGCCGGACAGGTGAGAACGGCAGACCCGCGCGGGGCGATTGGCCCGGCCGTCGCCGGGCTGCCCATTAGGAGAGATTATACCCCGCGTGCAACGAATAAACGAGGGCGATTTCATCCTGTACCGCTTTCATCTTCTTAGTATCACCGCACTAATTGTTGTCGATTTTGGCTTTCAACTCTTTGGCTAGTTTTTGCGCCTCGCCTACTTGCTCCGCAGACATCTTCTTTTGCAGAGAACCTCGAAGCTTGGTAGCAACTTCATTACCTTGTGCCCCCGAAAGGATATACCATTTATATGCTTCAATATAATCTTCTGTTACACCCTGCCCCTTTTCGTACATAATGCCCAAATTGAGTTGCGCTTCTGAATCGCCCTGCTCTGCCTCTTTTCGCCACTTAAGTTCCTGCGTTGCGTATAGTTGTTTCTGTGCAATCGAATTGCCGTATTTAGCAATAGCTTTTCTGAACCATTTAATCGCTTCATCATAATCCTGAGTGACCCCCTTGCCTTCCTTGTACATCCTGCCCAACTCCAACTGTCCCCATTCATTACCATCAGCATCCTGCTCAGCGACTTCCCTGAAATATTTAAGCGCTTTCTGATAGTCCCGTGGAACGCCCTCGCCGTCCCTGTACATCGCACCGAGTAGGACTTTGGCAGTATTAGCCATAGAACCACCTTGTTCGGCCATTTTCATATACCAACTCATAGCTTTTTGATAGTCTTGGGGAATAATGAGGGAGTCACCACGGCGATACGTCTCCGCAAGTTCGAGTTGGCACGAAGCATTTCCCTGTTCTGCTTTGTCCTGAAGCAACTTAATAGCGCTTTTATAGTCTTCAAGTAAGCAATTACCTTCGTTATACATTTTCTTGATAGGTCCAGGACCGAACGCACTGCCTTGCTCGACAGATTTCAGGAACCATTTGACAGCCTGCTGATAGTCTTGAGGAACGCCTTTGCCGTCCCTGTAAAACTCGCCCAGTTGGAATGAGGCATACCAAGAGCCCTGCTCGGAAGCTTTTCCGTACCACTTGATAGCCTGCTGAGGGTCTTTAGCCACGCCCTCACCATCAAAACACATTTGCCCGCAGTATGTTGAAGCTTCGGAATCGCCTTGTTCGGCGGCTTTCTGATACAACATAAAAGCTTGTTTTGTGTCTCGGAGTACACCGTCACCGCCTTCATACATCCTACCAAGTGCCGTTTGTCCTTTTGCATCACCCTGTTCAGCGGCTTTTGTGAACCATTTAACCGCCTCCTGATAATCCCGCGGGAAAGCATCGCCCTTGTAGTACATCCAGCCCAGTTGGACTTGAGCCTTGGGAACACCTCTTGAGGCGGATTGAAAGACCTCTCTTGTCGTTGGTTTCGGGGTTGTCGTCGGCCTTCCGGCCTTGGCCGTCGTCGCGCCTTCGGCATGTGCCGTGACGAGTCGGCCAGGTTGTGCGAAGAATGCCCAGGCGAAGACCGTCCCCAGGCAGGCGGCGGACCCGATCAACAGGTGGCGATTGCATCGCTTCGCGGGGGTCAGTTCCCGCTCCAACTTCTCTAGGCGTTCATCCGTAGTCATTTGCGGCCCCTTTCGATTTGGCTTGCCGCCAAGACGATACATGCCTCGCGCCAGGAATGCACCGAAAATTGAAATAGCCAGGTAGGGCACACGGGTTGGTGTCCCCGGCTCCGCTTCCACAAATCACGGCACCGCCTCCTGGCAACTGGTTACGGGCGACTGGCTACGGGCTCCTGTCCGCCGACAACTCGCGCAGGGCGGACACAGTGAAGATCAGGGGGTAGAGCGTTTCCGAGTACCACAGCTTGGCGAAGTACAGGCCGATGGGGGTGGCGGGGAAGTTCTGGCCGCCGTCGGTGGCGCGGATGAGCCAATCGGTGCCCCTGCTGATCGCGGCTGTGAGTAGGGTGGGAGAAATCGGCCGAAGGCCGATCTCCCACCGTTTTTCGTCGCCAGGGGGAAGGGTGGGAGACCGCCCCGCGGGCGGTTGGTCCCACCCTACAACCCAATCGCGGTCCAACCGGGAGATTCTTGCCAGGGCTTCCAGGGCCAGGGCGGTCTGCTCGATGGAGCTGGGCGAGCCCGCGGCCCCGCCCCACCCGCCGTCGGCGTTCTGAGAATCAAGAAGGAATCTCTCGCCGCGTGCGAGCATGCCGGGTAGGTCAAAGTCCGTAGGTCGGGCATACTTGCCCGACATCCCGCTACCCAGACACAGAGAGTCGCTCAAGCATGCCCGACCTACCGGCTGGGAAGAAACCACACCCGAGGGCGGCAAGATGCCCATGTCACGCTGGGACACAGGCGAGACGCCTGTGCTACCACCAAGAGCGGACAGGGCGATGAGAACCCGGGCGGCGCCATAGACGGGGTTGGCCTGGTCGGACGCCGATTGATCGCCAAACCAAAGCGGGGTCCAGGAGCCATCCTCACGCTGATTCTTGGCAAGGTAGGCCAGGGCTTGCGCGGCGGCGCGGTCGATGCGCGGTCCAAGCTCGGGCATCTCGCCCCGCCATGCCTGCCAGGCCCGCAGGGCGTGGGCGGTAAGGTCGCTGCTGCTGCGGTCGAAGGGCAAGGCCCCCCAGCCGCGGCAGAAGGTGGGCAGGCCGCCGTCGGCGTTCTGGATGCCCAGGAGCCAAAGGGCGCCCGCGCGGGCGGAGGCGAGCACCTCGCCGTCGGCTTGACGCCCAGCCAGGCGGGCGAGCTTACGCAGGGCCAGCAGGGCTGAGGCTGTGTCGTCGGCGTCGCTCACGCCGCCGGGCAGGTTGGTCCACGCCCACCCGCCGGGCTGGGTCTGCGTGTACGGATGCACCCGCCGGTGCTGCGCCGCCAGCAGCCAGGCAAGCGTGCGGGCGGCCTGGTCTTGGGGAATGAGATTCTCCGGCAGGGCCTGCACCGCCAGCGTGGTCACCCAGCAGGCCAGGTCAACGTCGATGGGCCAACTACCGTCGGGCCGCCGGGTCCGCAGGAGGAACTCGATGCACCGCCGGGCGACGGGGTGGTCGCGCTGGCCGGCGGCGGCCAGGTTCATGGCCACGAATGAGGTCAGCGGGCTGGCCTCGAGGAAGCCGCCGCCCTCGGGCTGGATGCGATCGAGCTTGCGCAGGCTGGCCTGGCGGCAAAGCCGGCGCAGCCAGGCCAGAGGCCCGCGCGGCGGGGCGTTGGCGAATCGCGCCAGGCCGATGGCGATCAGGGCGGGCAGGGCGTAACTCACGACCCCCAGCCGCACCCGCCGCAGCCAACTGTGCGGCAGCACCGACAGTTCAAACGGCAGCGGCGGGACGTGCCTCCAGGCAGATTCGGCCGGCCCGAGCATCCCCGCCATCGCCAACATGCTCAGGATGGGAGCCGAGAAGCTGCGGTCCTTGCCGTACCTGCCAGCCAGGGCGGTCGCCAGCGCCGCCGGTTCCATAGAGCCGCACTGCTTGCGCAGGTAATCCCGCGCGGCGGCGACTGTCTTCTGCCGCTCGCCGGGTGCGCCCAGTTGCAAGGCCGACAGGCACAGGCAGGTGGTAGAGATGTTTGATCGGCTGTCGGGGCTGTCGCCCCACCCGCCGTCGGCGTTCTGATGGGCGCAGAGCCAATCCAACCCTTCGGCGATGACCTTCTCTTCCCGGCCCCCGCCCGCTAGCACCAACGCGCCGACCGCGGTGGCCGTGGCCAGGGCGCTGGAGGATAGTTCGCCCGTCCAATGTTCCCCCTGGCGGGCCTGGAGAAGTTGTCGGCAGGCCTGGTCGAGGGTCTGGCCCAATCGTGCCGGGTCGATCATGCCAGGCACCCCAAGGCCAGCAGGCCGTACCAGAGGTATTCGCAGTCAACGGCCGGGTCGCCGGCGCCGGGGTGAAAGGCCCCCCGCCGATCCCACAGGCCAAGCACGTACCGCCGGGCGCCCTCCGCCAGAGGCGACAGGTCGGCCTCCAGGCGGCGCAGCGCCGCCAGGGCCACCGCCGTCGAGAGCAGGTCGCTCTGCTCGAACATTGCGGCCAGGGCGAAGCCGCCGTCAGGCCTGGCCTGGGCCAAGAGCCACTGACGGGCGTCTTGGTCGGGCGGCTGGCCAAGTTCAGCCAGCACGATGGTCGCCGCCGCGGTGGCCGGCACGTTGCCCAGCGGGATGGCCGGCTCGTTGATCCAGCATCCGGGCTCCTGCCGAAGCGCCAGCAGGCAACTGGTCAACTCACGAGGATTGGGGCAGGGCCTGCCCAGGTCCCCCCAGGCGCCAAATGCCATGAAGGCGGCATAGACGCTGCCGTGATCTGCGCCGCCGCTTAGCGAATAGCCCCCGTCGCGGCTACGGAAGCCCTCCAGCCGCTCGGCCAGTGACTTCGCATCGACGGCAAGCGGCACAGGTTGAAAACCTGTGCCACCAGGCAGCCCCGCCGTCGCCAGCAGCGCCTGGCAGCGGGTAAGGCAGCACAGATGCACCAGGTCGAGCTGGTCGGGCTTGGCCCCCGCCAGGCTCCCCGCCGCCGCGCCAGCTAACTCGCTGAGGCCAAGGGTCATGGCCGATTGCAGCCCAAAGACGCTGTAATACAGATCGCCGCCGCCGGCGCGGTCGGCAAAGAGCCCGCCGGGAGCAAGCTGCCCGCGAAGGAACTCACCGGCCGAGGCCGAATCAGGCAGCAGGGCCGGCGCCTTGGCCGCCAGTTGGAGCATCCGGAGCGTTATGCTCATTGCAGCAATCCCAGGCGGGCAGGCCGGTGAAGATGAGATGCACCATCCGACCCAGCAGTGCCCTCAGGTCCACGGGCTCGACGCCGTTTAGGGCAAGGTGCGCCTGCCGCAGGTGCTCTTCCAATAGCGCCCGCGCGGCAGGCAAGGCGGCGGAGTTTTCCAGGACCCGCGCCAACACCTGGGGCGGCGGTTGGCGGCCTTGCCAGCACTCCTCCAGCACTGCCCGATCTGCCGGAGAGGCCTTCTCCATCGCCAGCGCCAGGATGACCGAGGGTTTGAGGGCGTTCTGCCGCGGGGCGGCCTGGCCCTGGAAGTCCTCCAGGTCGTCGCGTATCTGGTAGGCGATGCCCAGGGCGTCGCTGTAGGCGTCCAGTTGCCCGCACAATTCCCCGTCGCCGCCGGCCAGCAAGGCGCCCAGGTGCAGGGCCACGCCGAAGGCCGGCGAGGTCTTCAGGCGGAATATCTCCAGCACCTTCCGGCTGGGCAGGGGCCGGGGCTGGCGCAGCCAGGTCAACTCCTCGCCCTGGCCCAGGCACAGTGCGCGATGCCCCCTGGCCGCCGCGGCCAGCATGGCCGACCGCACGTCGCTGTCGCACTCGCAGGCGGCGATCAGGCGATAGCCCTCCCCCAGCAGAAAGTCGCCCACGTTGAGGGCCACGGCCAGGCCGAATTCCTCGTGCAGGGCCTTCTGCCCGTAGCGGATGGGGTCCTGGTCCTCGATGTCGTCGTGAATGAGCGATGCCTTGTGGAAGCACTCCACCGCCAGGCAGCAGCGCCGCAGGTCGTCCCCGCCGGATTGGCCGGGGCGAAGCGACTTGAAGGCGCAGGCCGCCAGCATGGGCCGCCAACGCTTGCCCTCCCGCAGCAGCCAGTCGCGGGCGATCTGCTCGGTCTGGGACGAGGCCGCGCCCATCACCTGGTCCAGCACCGCCGGGCCAAACCACCCCGCCACCTCCTGCCGCAGGGCCCAGGCGTCGGGCCGCGACGCCGGGGCGGCGCAGCTTAGCTGGATAGCTTCCTCCACCCAGTCGATGTCCACGCAGGTGTCGCTGCAGCCGTCGCGCAGCAGCGGTATGGCCAGGCCCGGAATGGCCGCCACCTCCAGGTAGGGAAA
>PMYM01000080.1 GCA_003171235.1 Phycisphaerales bacterium
GGCGTCAGCCTGGTGGAGCAGCCGGTGTATTGTTCGGCCGGGGAATTCACGCAACTTGCCAGAAAGTGCCGCCTGCCCCTCATGGCCGACGAAAGCCTGCTGACCTATGAGGATGCCAAGACGCTGGCCGACGCCCCGGAATGGACCTGGTGGAACATCCGCATCAGCAAGAACGGAGGCTTCATCCCGGCCTGGCTGCTGGGGGCGATGGCCCGGGAAAAGGGCGTGCCCTTCGTGCTGGGGTGCATGGTGGGGGAGTCCAGCATACTTTCCGCCGCCCAGCGCCGGCTGCTGGAAAGCGGCTACGCCCCGCGCTACGTCGAGGGCAACTACGGAAGGTTCCTGCTGGGCGACGACCTGACCAAGCACTCGCTGCGATTCGGCTACGGCGGGCGTCTGCGGCCGCTGGAGGGCGAAGGCCTGGGCGTGGAAGTGGACCCGGCCAAACTGGCGCGATACGCCCAGCGCGTGGCCAGCCTGTAGATGTCTCTGGTGGCACAGCCTTTCCAGGCTGTGCCTGCCTAGGTTAGAAAACCCCTGACGCCCACAGGATCAACTGTGACAGACCAGTAGTTTGGGTCCGGCTGCCGGGTTGATTGGCAGAGGGTGCATTAGCGTTTTGGGGATTCTGACGTGNNTCCCCCAAAACGCTAATGCACCCATTGGCAGACAAGGGCTTGATTGGCCCGGCGAATCGGCTAAACTATCGTGTTCCCGCTTATATAAGGACTACGAAAATGCTTGGAGGCAGCACCCTGTTCACCAGCGAGTCGGTCACCAAGGGACACCCCGACAAAGTGGCCGACCAGATTTCCGACGCCGTGGTCGACGCCCTCATCAGCCTGGACCCCCAGTGCCGCGTCGCCTGCGAAACCATGGTCACCACCGGCCTGGTGGTATTGGCCGGCGAGGTCACCGTCCACAACACCCGGGCCGAAAAGGCCCTACTGGAAGTCGAGGACCTGGCCCGCCAGGTCATCCGCTCCATCGGCTACACCGATTCCAGCATCGGCTTTGATTACAAGAGCTGCGCCGTGCTGCGGGTCTTGCACAGCCAGTCCCGCGACATCGCCCTGGGCGTGGACGGCCTGGCGAAAAAGAAAAGGCAGAGCAAGCGCCAGGGCGCCGGCGACCAGGGGCTGATGTTCGGCTTTGCCTGCGACGAGACCAAGAGCCTCATGCCCCTGCCCATCCAACTGGCCCACCGGCTGACCGCCCGCCTGACCGAGGCCCGCGAGTCGGGCCTGATCAAGTGGCTGCGGCCCGACGGCAAGAGCCAGGTCACCGTGCAATACACCGACAATCGCCCCAGATGCGTCCATACCGTGGTGCTTTCCACCCAGCACAACGAGAGCGTCATCGACCCGCGCACCGGCACCATGTCCGACAAGGCGCGCGAGGAAATCAAGCGCAAGATCATCAAGCCGGTCATCCAGGACGAGCGGCCCGAACTCTGGCATGACGGCATAATTTTCCACATCAACCCCACCGGGCGGTTCGTCATCGGCGGGCCCTGCGGCGACACCGGCCTGACCGGGCGCAAGATCATCGTTGACACCTACGGCGGGCGCGGCAGCCACGGCGGCGGGGCCTTCTCCGGCAAGGACCCCTCCAAGGTTGACCGCTCGGCCAGCTACATGGCCCGGCACATCGCCAAGAACATCGTGGCCGCCGGCCTGGCCATCGCCTGCGAATTGCAGTTGTCCTACGCCATCGGCGTGGCCGACCCGGTCAGCGTGCTGGTGGACTGCGAGGGCACCAACGTCATCGACCAGGCCAAGATTGCCAAGGCCATCCGCAAGGTCTTCCCCCTGCACCCCCACGGCATCATCGAGTACCTCGATCTGCTCCGGCCCATCTACCGCGAAACCGCCCACGACGGGCACTTCGGCCGAAAGGGCGAGGGCTTCACCTGGGAACTCACCGACCGCACCGCCGACCTGCGCAAGGCCTGCGGACTGTAAGTTGGGGTAGCACAGGCGTCTCGCCTGTGAGGCAATTGGTGGCACAGGCTTTCCGGCCTGTGCCGCACAGCCTGGAAAGGCTGTGCCACCAGCAAAACCGGCCCGGCGGCCACATGATCGCCGGGCCGTTTCTTTGCGCCGGCGGCCATGATGCGCAGGCGTAGGGCGAGTGGCTGCTGGGCCGCTCGCGCAATCCGGTTGTTTTTGAATGATCACCGGTTAGAATCCCCTCATGCTGGGGTATTACCGATGGTACGGAGAGGCGGTTTTCGTGACGCCTGAAATGGGTGACTGCCCCGAATGGCAATAATGTCAGGAGGTCAGGACTCCGCAGGAGCAAGATAGTGTGGCTTTGGAAAAGAACCTTGGCGGCTAGGAAGGCGTTTATGGCATCAAGGTCACCTTTGCCCGACACTCAATTTGCGCATATTGTTGGGGCTAGGGATGATGACCTGTGGCTTGTAGCCGCTATACGAAGAACAATAGCCGAAAGATGTGGAGTTCCCGCGGAGTTATTGTATCCGACTGATGAATTAGCCAATTTGGAGACGATGATGGGTAGTTATGGTTTGTTAGGTTGCATCTTCTTATCCGACATCATGTGGTGCAGATGGGAGCCAAATATGTTCTATGGAGGTTTGGTGCGTGTTCTTAAGGGACATCATGTAAAGATACGAAGGCTGTCAATGTCCGAAGCAGAGAGAGAGTTGCCTGTGTGGGCCAGTCGAGATGAGGGGGGATATGGTAATCTAGGGGAGTGGATTATAGCTGCTGCTAGCGTCCTTAAAATACAATAGGAGTTGAGTAGAAGCTATGTAAGCCGGGTCTCCCGCCAGCGGGTCGTTTGCGGGATCATAGTCCCAGTGATTTACAGCCTTCGGGGGACACAATACTCATCTCTTAGTGCGACATTCTTGGAACAACGCGCCAGGCTGGCGGGCATTGCCCGCCCTAACGGAATTACTGTGTCGGAGTGAGTGTCTTATGAACCGGGCCGGGTTGTCGGCGTTGAGGTTGGAGTTGGGACGGCAGTGGAAGCGCCCAGGCCGGCCAGGCGGTTGCGCAGGTCGTTGAGGATGGTGCGTTCCAGGGCATAGTCCTGGCCGCTGGTTTGCCAGGGTTGGTTCTGCTGGTCGGTGAGGGCGGCGCCCTCCTGGGCGGGGGTCTGGTTGGGTATTTCGTTATACACGGTCCGCGGCTGGACGGCGCCGTAGGAGACCATGTCTTGGCGCTGGTTTTCCACGCGGACCTCGGCCAGCACTTCTTGGCCAACCTGGCGGAGGCGCATGCTGGCGATCTGCCTGGTGACTGCGCCGCCCAGCAGCCGCTCGCGCACCTGGCCGGTGGATTTCGGCTGGCCCTGGATTTCCCCGCTGGCTGAATTGGCGCTGGCGATGGAGAAGTACTGGGAGAAGGTCTCCTTGGCCAGGGAGAAGGCCTGCGAGTAGTCGTTGGTGGGCAGGGGCTGGGCGGCGAAGCGTTCGTTCTGGCAGCCGGCCAGCAGCGCCGGCAGCAGCAGGAAAAGGAAGTGTCGCGGGCATCTTGCCCGCGCGCAGGCCTGACTCGCGCGACGGGCCTGAAGCATCAAGAACCGTTTCATGTCGGGTCTCCTTACCCTGCACTGTAGGACAAAGGCAAAGCTGAAAGCTAAAAGCTTAAAGCTGAAATGAAATTCAGAGGTTCCTGATTCTCATTCCCTTTTAGCTTTCAGATTTCAGCTTTTAGCTTTTCCTTTCTTTTTCCCACAACCCGCAACTCTTAACCCGCAACCACAGGCGAGACGCCTGTGCTGTCACTACTCCGTCTTTCCCATGGTGTAATTTGGCGCCTCCTGGGTGATGACGATGTCGTGGGGGTGGCTTTCCACCAGGGCGGCGTGGCTGACGCGGCAGAAACGCGCCTGCGTGCGCAGTTGTTCAACGGCGCCGGCCCCGCAGTAGCCCATGCCGGCCCGCAACCCGCCGACCATCTGGTAGACGAAATCGCCCAAAGAACCGCGGTAGGGCACGCGGCCTTCCACGCCCTCGGGCACCAGCTTTTCGCGCTGGGCGACGCCCTTCTGCCCGTAGCGGTCGGCTGAGCCGCTGATCATCGCCCCCAGCGAACCCATGCCGCGATACACCTTGAAGCGACGGCCCTGGTAGATGATCAATTCGCCGGGGCTTTCGTCCAGGCCGGCAAACAGGCTGCCCATCATGACGCAGCTGGCCCCGGCGGCGATGGCCTTGGTGATGTCGCCGCTGTGGCGGATGCCGCCGTCGCCGATGATGGGTATGCCGGCCTGGTCGGCCTGCCTGGCGCACTCGTAGATGGCGGTGATCTGGGGCACGCCCACGCCGCTGACGACGCGGGTGGTGCAGATGGAGCCCGGCCCGATGCCCACCTTGACGGCGTCCACCCCGGCCTCGATCAGGTCGCGGGCGCCGGCGGCAGTGGCCACGTTGCCGGCGATGACGTCGATCTTCCACTGCGACTTGATCTTCGCCACCGTTTCCAGCACGTTGTCGCTGTGGCCGTGGGCGGTGTCCACCACGACCACGTCCACGTCGGCCTTGATGAGCATCTCCGCCCGGCCGAAGTCGTGCACGCCCACGGCCGCCCCCACGCGCAGGCGCCCGCGGGCGTCCTTGCAGCTCTTGGGGAAGCGGCGGAGCTTTTCGATGTCGGTCATGGTGATCAGCCCGGCCAGTTTGCCCTGCTTGTCCAGCAGCAGGAGCTTCTCCACCTTGGCCCGGTTGAGGATGCGTTCAGCCTCGTCCAGGGTGGTGTCGGGCGGGGCGGTGACGAGGTTGCGGGAGGTCATGACGTCGCGGATGGGGCAGTCGCCGCCCAAAAACTTCATGTCGCGCTCGGTGAGGATGCCGACGACCTTGCCGTCCTTCTCCACGATGGGAAAGCCGCCGATATTGTGCTCGATGAGCTGCTGGCGGGCGGTGGCGGTGGAGGCCTCCGGCGGCAGGGTGATGGGGTCGGTGATGATGCCGTTCTCGCTGCGTTTGACGCGGGCTACCTCCCGGGCCTGCTGCTCGGGCGGCATGTTCTTGTGGATGATGCCGATGCCGCCCTCCTGGGCCAGGGCGATGGCCAGGGTCGAGTCGGTCACCGTGTCCATGGGCGCCGACAGCAGCGGGATGTTCAGGCGGATGTTGGCCGTCAGGCGGGTGGAGGTGTCGACGTCGCGCGGAACCACGCTGGAACGGGCGGGCAAGAGCAGCACGTCGTCAAAGGTGATGCCGTCGGCAACGATCTTATCCATGACAGATTTCTCCGTGGGTCAGGGGGCGGGGGCAATCAAGTTGTCCGAACACCGCCGGGGCAACCATAGATTGCCAACGAAAATTAACCGACCCTCGCCCCTGATGTCAACAGACAGACGAGTTTTTAGTTGTACGGCGGAGGGCAGATGCCGGTTGCCGGACTTTACGTCGCCCAAAAATATACGCAGAGGCGCAGAGAACGCAGAGACACGCAGAGAAGACTTTATATGCTTTGATTCTGCGTTACGTGAGAGACCTGCGCTAAACGGAGAGGGTATTGAGAACGAAGAGATGAACAAAGTATATGTTTTCTGCTGTTTTTCTCTGCGTTCTCTGCGCCTCTGCGTAGAATCCCGGGGTTCCCAAATCCTGGGGAGGGGGGCAGTCTATTTCCGGGCGCCGGCTTCCAGCGGGCAGGGGATGATCAGGCCGTAGGCCACGACCAGCCGCCCGAGCATCTTCATGATGTCCTTGCGGGCGATGCTCTTGATGCGCCGGGCCAGCAGCATTTCCTCTATCCTGCCGGCCAGGATGCGGGCGGCGGTCCGGCCAAGGGCCCATTGGCTCCGGGCGTTTTCCGCCAGCCAGTCCTTCGACCAGGCGGTCTTGATGCCGCCTTCATGCACCACCATCAGCCGGCTGCGCATGCGCTCGCGGGCGCAGTAGTGGCGTTCAAGCCTATAGGCCGACTTCTTGAGGCCCACGGCGTGCAGGGCGGCCAGGGCCATCTCCAGCACGGCGGCCGAACTGATGGTCCGCACGCTCCGCTGGAGCATGTAGCACTCCACCGAACTGGAGAGGGAATCGGTGGCGCAGACATTGGACTGGTCGTCAGGCGCCACCCGCATCAGGCAGGCCCGAAGCTTGTGGCGGTCGAAAGCCTCCATCGATCCATCCCGCTTCACCACGCAAATCGTCCGTGAACGAGCCACATTCATCTCCCGGGGCCAGGGCGCCAAACGCCTTTCGCCCGTATTTCAGTCAAAAAAACAACAGAATCCAACACAGAGACTCAGAGACTCAGAGAAGAGAGGGAAGAGACAAAACTGAAAGCTGAAAAAGAAATAGGAATTACGAAACCGCTGATTCTCATTTCAGATTTCAGCTTTTAGCTTTTAGCTTTCAGCTTTGCAGTTCTCCTCTCTGTGCCTCTGTGTCGCGTCTTGCTTTTTTCAGCTCGCAACCCACAACCCACAACTCGCTACTCGCAACCCGCAACTATTCCTTCGCCTGTTCCTTTGGCTGTTCCTTGGGCTTCTCCTCGAACAACCCCTTCTGGTTTGGCTGATCGGCCGGCAGGTCGCGCACTTCCTGGGCCTGCTCGATGAGTTCGCCGACATCCTTGAATTCGCGATACACGCTGGCGAAGCGGATGAAGGCGATCTTGTCCACCTTGGCCAGGCGCCGGCAGACCATTTCGCCGACGTGCTTGGAGGTCACTTCCTTGTCGTACTGGCGGAAGATCTCCTCCTCCACGGACTCGACGATCTGGCGCAGCTCTTCGCTGCTGATGGGGCGTTTGAAGGCCGCTTTTTCCAGGCCGGCCATGACCTTAAGCCGGTCGAAGGGCACGCGCGAACCGTCTTTCTTTATGACCGTGATGCGCGGGGCCTCTTCCACGCGCTCGTAGGTGGTGTAGCGGCGCTGGCAGAGCAGGCATTCCCGGCGGCGGCGCACGGCACGATTGCCGTCGCTACTGCGGGAATCCACGACTTTGTCATTGTCTCCGCCGCAGAAAGGACATTGCATGGGACTTGCCTTCCACCGGAGAACCCAAATCCCGGTCCGCCGCCGTGCCGGCACATGCCGCCAGGATACAACCGCCAGTAGCTATCCTGGCTGCCCCAATCCTTGTGGCGGGAGATATGGTAAACAACTACATCTTGGGTGTCAAGTCTAATTCGAGACTTGTGCGGGCGGCTTTTCGCCCACCAGGATATGCACCAGGAATACCTTGCCCTGGGCCTGGAGCTTTGGGGTATCGGCCTTTAACGCGGGCCGGCCAAAGCGGTTAGAACCGCTATACCTGAGGGCTCGTTTGATGGGGTCGATGGCGGCGGCGACATCGACGGCCTTGAACAGACTGCTCTTGCCGAAGTCGTCAGCCTCAAAATCCGTCCTCCCGGAAACAAAACCGACGAAATCTTCGCCGGCGAACGCCGCCCCCACGGATTCTCCAGGTTGAAGGGAACTCTTAAGCTCGATGGTCTTTTCCGTTGCCTCGCCCACGCTAGATATTGTGGATCGAATGGCCGTGCCCATCTGCCGGTAGGAGTTAACCGTCTTGAGGCTCAATTCCTGGCCCTTTTTGGGATCGGCAAGCTTGTCCATTTCTAGGGGGGTGAAGGCAGCGTCGTAGACCTTGATGCCGGTCAAGGGGGCGGCGGCCCTGGCGGTGGTGGAATAGCCCACACCGCGCTGCAGCGGTTCGGCATAGACCACCTGGCCGGGGGCGATTTCGACGTACAGCAAATCGGCCGAGCGGATGGCCTCCTCGTCCACCACCAGCACGTTATCGGCAATGGGCACGCCGATGGTCTGCCGGGTGACCACGCGGTCGTAGGGGGGCGTGAAGGCCTGGTCGTCGCGCCACTGCCACTGGCGCCCGGGCATCATCCAGGGCGTGCCGCCGTAGGAATGGTAGGGGCTTTTGGGCGGCTCGTAGCGGTCCAGCATGGCCTGGGCCTGGAGATAAACGGCCTGGGAAGTCTTGGCCCCGGGAACATCCTTCATGGCCGTTTCCAGGGTTTGCAGCAGTTCGTAATTGTCATCGCGCAGTCCAACGGCCGCCACGAACTCGGCCAGCACCGGCAGGGGGCGTTTCAGCCCGGCCAGGGCAAAGCCGCGGCCCTGGTGAAAGGCGGCTACCAACGGTTCGGCCTGGCAGCAGTGGCGGAAGTGGGCCTCGGCGTCGGTAAAGTCCTTGGCCTGAAGGTCCGCCACTCCGCTTAGGAAGTCCTGGATGATCGGGTCGGGCCAGAAGGCGATGGCGTCCTTGAGGGCCTTGGAGGCCTTGGCTTGCAGGTCGTTTCGGCGGGTCTGGTCGGCGGGCGTCTGGCCGAAGACCGAATGCGCCTGGCGAATGACATCGGCGGCGTCTCGCAGGGCCTTGTCGTAGGCGGCGCGGCGGCGGCGCTGATCCGGGCGCGTCAGCCAGTCCGCCCCCAGTTTGCGCCGGCCTTCGTGGGCGTAGATCCGCCATTCTTTGAGCTGGCTGGCGGCGGGGGTGGCCTCCGGCGGGGAGTCGGCAAAACTCGCCTGCTCCTGCCGGGCCAACATGAACAGCATCGCCTCCGGCAGCGTGCAGGCTGAGGAATCCCAGTATACGCTGCCGCCCAGGCTGACCGGGGCGGACTTCTCCTCTTCGGGCAGGCTGGTGGCGGCGGGGGTGAGGGCGGTGCCGGTGTCGATCAGCAGCACGTCGGCGGCGTTGACCTCGATGGTCCCCAGCGTCATCTCGATGACGACCTTGCCGGGCTTGCTGGTGACCTTGCCGACGTACCGCCGGCCGTCGCGCAGGTGGACGGTGTCGGCGGCGGCGATGGACAGCCCCGCCAACAGCGCCAGACACACCAAGCCGAATCTTCTCATTGTCATTCTCCCGTAGGCAACTTTCTTGGGCGTTTCTATAGTGTAACGCAGGTTTGGCCGGAGGGTTTCACACGAAATGCGGCCCTCTGAAGAAGTGGCATGGGCATCTTGCCCATGAGTTGCACGGCCGTCTCGGCCGTGCGTAAGCAGTTGTCGCTTACGTGGCACGAGCAAGCTGCTCGTGCGACTCACGGGCGAGNNGGCGAGACGCCCGTGCCACTTGATATTTCAGGGTTCGAAATGCGGGCTTTGGCCGGGCAGTGCTTGACCGGCGCAAGGCCTTGCACTTAGGATTGCCCCGCCATGAACATTCGGAACTACCAGCTCAACCTGCTCAACCTGGAGGGCATGACCCTGGCCGGCTACAGCGT
>PMYM01000106.1 GCA_003171235.1 Phycisphaerales bacterium
GTGCCACCAACGTTGAAACGTGCGCAAAGTAACGCCGAAGAGGGCGGCAATCTCCGACTGTGCTTTCCCGCCTTGCTGGTACGCCGCCAAGGCCCGTTGTCTTGTATCCGCAGATGCGATTCCCATGAAAGGAACATCGACATCATCCCTCCGATTACGACAGCTTTTATGAAAAACGCTCTAAAAGCTGAAGGCTGAAATAGAAGGCGGAAATACTTGGATTTCCTTTCAGCTTTAAGCTTTCAGCTTTTAGCTTTCAGCTTTGCCTCACCTCTAGCGTATCAGTCTCATTCGCCCCACGTTGGGCGCCAGGGGCAGCGAGGGATAGAAGGGCAGGCGGTAGCCGCCGGGCCAGTAGACGAAGAAGGCCTTGCCGATCATGTTGTACCGGGGCACGGTGCCCATGTGGTAGCCTTCTCGCAGGGTGGGGGCCTGGGTTTCCCAGAGCCGGCCGTCCAGGCTGTTAGGGCTGTTGTCGCCCAGGACGAAGAACTCGTCCAGGTCGCTGTTGTTGAGGAATTTGCGCAGGACGATGGGGTTGCCGTTGGTGCCCTGGCCGCGGGCGCCGCCGCGCAGCGAGGGGCTGGTGTAATAGGCGTCGCCTTCCAGGCGGAGGTGGCGGAGCCGGCAGGGACCCTCCTGGGCGGCGATGGCGACGCGGGGCGTGGGCAGCGCGCCGGGGCTGGCCAGGCGGCTCTTGGTCTGGGCGTAGGCCTGGTCGCCGGGCTTTTGCGGGCCGCGAAGCACGCACTTGCCGTCGATCCAGAAGGTAAGGGCGTGTTCGGCGTAGGTCAGGGCGAGCTGGTACTCCTGAGCCACCTTCAGGGGCGGGATCTTCACGGTTTCCACCGGCTTTTCATCCCAGCGGACGCCGGCCTGGCCGTTGGCCGGTTCCTCCAGCAGGCCGTGGCGCAGCACCAGCGTGCCGTCGGCGGAAAGGACGATCTGGTGGACATCGTTGAAGCTGCTGGTCTGGAGGGAAATCCGCGAGCCCTCGCTTTGGGGTTGGTACACCGCCGAGAGCTGCAGGTCGTAGTTTACGTCCACCCGCTCGTCGTAGGGCGGGACATCCATGCGCCCGGGGTGAAGGTTGTAGGCGTAGATGGGCAGGAAGCGGCTGCGGTCCTCGCGGTCGTCGCCGGCGAAGTTCAGTTCCCCCGCCCCTTTCCCGGCGAAATTGAATTCGCGCCCGTCGGTGGAACTGGACCAGCCGGGCCCGCCCGTCCAACAGGGTTTCCAACTGTTGCCGGCAAAGAAGGAGGGGTCGGGCTGGTAATCGTTGTCGAAGATGATCTGCCACATGACCTGCTGGGTGGCCGGCTGCTTGCGCAGCAGTTGCCAGGGGCACCCGGCGGCGGCGCGTGGGTCGTCGAAGTCGCGCTGGTCGATCACCCCGTCGCCGTTGAAGTCCTGGCCGTCGCGGAAGAAGATGTCGCCGTGGACGATCTCGATCATCTGCCCCGGCAGGCCGATCAGCCGCTTGATGTAATTGACGTCGTTGTCCTGGGGGTTCTTGAAGACCACCACGTCCCAGGGGCGGGGCTGGCGGAACTGGTAAAGGTACTTCAGCACCAGCACCCGGTCGCCGCTGAAGGCGTAGGCCCGGCCGAAGCGGTAGTCGTAGTGGCAGTTGGGGCAGATGGCCGGCGGGCCGGCGCTGGGATTGGAAATGTCAATGGTGGCCTGGTTGCCGGCCGAGGTCAGGCCGAAGGCGTAGTGGTAGCCGCAGGCCGGGCAGTCGAACTGCCAGTGCTGGCCCATCAGCCGCGGGGCCATCGAGCCGGTGGGGATGACGAAGGCCTCCACCACGAAGGCCCGCAGCACGAAGGCCATGACGATGGCGATCCAGATAGACTCGAAGGTCTCCCGGGCCGCGCCGATGTGCTGGGCCGTGTTGTTCTCTTCTGCGCTCAAGCCTTGAAGTTCCAACCAAGGGATATTCCCTATACGTTATCGGCAAAGACCAGTTGTGAAAAGGGCAATCGCTTCAAAAACAAAGCTGAAATCTTAAAGCTGAAAGCTGAAACCGGAGTTGACCAGCTCTGCTTTCTTTCAGCTTTCAGCTTTTAGCTTTCGGCCTTTCTGGTTCCCCGTGACTCTGTGTCTATGTGTCGAATATAATCACCGCCCATGAGCATGACCAAAGAGCAATTGGCGGCGCGGATTCGGCAGGCAGCGTACCTGGAGGGCGACTTCCTCCTCCGCAGCGGCAAGCGCAGCCGCTATTACCTGGACAAGTACCTGCTGGAAACCACGCCCGACATCCTGGCCGAGCTTGGGCGGCGTTTCGGGGCCTTCGCCGGCGACGTGGACCTGATCGCCGGGCCGGAACTGGGGGCGGTGGCCCTGGCGGCGGCCACCAGCATGGAAACAGGCAAGCCCTTCGCCATCGTCCGCAAGGCAGCCAAGGAGTACGGCACCAGCAAGCTGATCGAGGGCCCGCCGGTGGCATCCAAGCGGGTGCTGCTGGTGGAGGACGTTGGCACCACGGCCGGGGCCGCCCTGGAGGCGGCCAAGACGCTCCAAGCCGCCGGCGCCACCGTCGTGCGCATCGTCTTTGCCATCGACCGCATGGAAGGGGCCAGGGAAAACGTCGAAGCCGCCGGCCTGGAGTTCCAGGCCATCGTGAATTCGCACGATTTGGGAATCAAGTAAACGGAAAGCTGAAAACTGAAATTGGAACTGCTTTCCCCGCCTCTTATCTCAGTTTTCAGCTTTTAGTTCTATCGCCGACCCTTCCTAAATCGTGGGGTGACGCCCACTCCGCCGCAAGACCTAGACATCTGCGAAGCGAGCGTAATAACGTAGCCACGGGTTGCGAGCCCGCAGGGCGAGAGCATGCCACGGGTAGCTCGCCCTGCGGGCTCGCAACCCGTGGCTATGCTATCGCAACAGAGGGATCGGCACGCTGATTTCTCGCTTTCTGCGACGAGTCAAGGTGCCCTGCATTACCGCACACTCAGGGGTTGGCCGAATCCGGCGGCAACTCCTCCTGGTCAGTAATCACCGGTGGATGCTCACTCGTGTCCAAAGAGATGGCGAAGATCGCCCCTATCTTGTACGGCCAAGGCGCTTTATCGACCATGATGCCGGACTGGGAGGTGGGCCAGGCGTCGGCGGCCGTGAAGACCAGATCCCCGCCGGTCCACTGCCCCTGCCGCACCGACAGCACTTTGGCCTTCACCAGGTACCAATGAGTAATCCAGTTACCCCAGTGCATCCTCTGCTGGCCGTATTCCTTGGATGCCGTGATCTGCGCCACCAGGACAACATCACCTGGCCCTTTGGCTTGAGGCAAGTAGGCACTGTCATCCGCCAGGCGAACGTTCGGGCGCTCGGGCGGAATTGGGTTGCCGCACCCGGCCAGCAGCAGGCTTGAGCCCAGGATCATCCCCAAGAGCAGGTACTTGGTTGACAGGCGATTCATTCTCTTCCCCTTGCCAGCATGAGTGACCGCTTTTGTGACGCTTCTTTCTTCTTTGCTGTTTTCCTAAGAGCTCTTTTTGCTCTTTGTGTTCTTTGTGGTTCAAATTCCTTCTTTATTGCACGTTGCGGTTTTCGTGCTCGTGGCCGGAGTGTTCCTGCTGGGTGCGGTTTTCGTCCTGGCGGCGATGGTTGATGCCCAGCTTGGCCTGGTAGAGGCGATAGACGTCCTGGGGTTCCAGGCCCAGCAACTGGCAGATGCTCACCCAGAAGAACAGCATGTCGATGGCCTCGACGCGGGCGTTCTGCAGGTCGCGCAGCTCGTACTGGCGGCCTTCCTTTGCCTCGCGATACCAGTGCTTCCAGCAGAGGCAGTCCTGCAGTTCGTGCAGTTCGCTGCCCAGGGCGTCGAGGTAGTTCTTGACGGCCTTGCCCGCAGCCAGGGCCTCCGGGCTGCCGGGTGCCAGCTGGCCGGCCTTTTCCGCCGCGGCCAGGGCCTTGCCCAGCCCAGCCGTGTCGAACCCCGCCCGCTCATTCAGCGCCGCCTGCAGCGGCCAGATGTCTTCCAAACCCTTGATCGTTTCATCGCTCATGAGGGAAAGACTAGCCGCAAAGGCGGGAACGGGCAAGGCTGGTGTGGGCTACTTGACAAGGCGCCGGAAGAAATCGGCGATTTCACTCTTGCCGGCTTCCCCGCATGCTACTCGGAGCGTCAAGGCTACCAGGCCCTCTTCGTCGGCTTCGATCTCAACGCCGTTCATATACAGGAAGATGATTGCCGAGGCGGCCCCGGCACGCTTATTCCCGTCGATAAACGGGTGGTTCTGCACGATGTGGAACAGGTACGCGGCGGCCATCTCAAAGAGATTCTTGTGGAGAAAGTCGCCCCCGAAGGAGGCCTGCGGCGTGGCGATGGCCGAGTGCAAGAGGCCGGCGTCTCGAACGCCCGACTGACCCCCGTACCGTTCGATGAGGCTCAGGTGAATCCGCATAACGCGGTCGATGTCCAGGAAAAGCGGGGCCATGGAACGATCCTACTCCGCCAGCCTCTTCATCGCCCGGCCAAATCGCTTATGCATCTTGTCCAGAGCCTGCTGGAACTTCCGTTCCTCGGCTTGCTCCCGCACCGGGGTTATGACAAGGCAGCTACCGTCGCTGACGATCTCAAACGGAGTGATCGGCGTAGCACGTAGCAGTTCCAGGATGGGCTTGTCGATCACAAGGGCATAACTGTTGCCGTGCTTGGTCAGTTTCTTGGTCATAGCGCGCATCTCCTGCCATAGTTCATACAGAGTATATACTTAGTACTTACACTTGTCAAGCAGTTCCAGCAGGGTATCGGCGAGCGAGTTGGCTAAACGAAAGGACATCCGCTCCCCTCCGCCACGACCCCGGCAAGATCCATCCTGTTCGCATGGTTCGCGACGCTCGCGGCTATTCCTGCTCCGCACTTCTTCTTGTACAATGCCCGCATGTGTGGACTGGCAGGCGAACTGGTTTTCTCCGGGCGGGCCGACGTGGGCGTTGCGGCGGCCATGGCCCAGCGCCTGGCCCATCGCGGGCCCGACGAGGCGGGTGAGTGGCTCAGCCCTGACGGGCGGTGCGCGATAGGTTTTCGCCGCCTGTCCATCATCGACCTGAAACTCTCGCACCAGCCCATGACCCTGGCCGGCCCCGACGGCCGCCAGGCCACCGTCGCCTTCAACGGCGAGATTTACAACTTTCAGGACCTGCGGAAAGAGCTGGCCGCGGAAGGCTTTGCCTTCCACACCCGCGGCGACGCCGAGGTCCTGCCCGCCCTGTACCTGCGCTACGGCCAGGAGATGCTCTCGCGCCTGGAAGGCATGTTCGCCTTCGCACTCTACGACCACCACGCCGGCAAACTGATGCTGGCCCGCGACCGCCTGGGCAAAAAACCCCTCTGGTATGCCCTGCTGGCCGACCGGCTTGTCTTCGCCTCCGAGGCCAAGGCCCTGCTGGCCCACCCGGGCCTGTCGCGCCAGGCGGATTTCGCAAGCCTGAGCTACTACCTCACCCTGGGTTATGTGCCCGCCCCGCGAAGCATCTGGCAGGGCATAATGAAGCTCGCGCCGGGGCATTTATTGTTGGTCGATTCGGGGCCATCCCAGCCGCAGCGCTATTGGTCGCCGCCGGAATTCACCCAGCCGCGCACCGCCCCGGAGGCCGTCGAACTGGTCCGCCAGACGCTCGGGCAGGCAGTTTCGCGCCGCATGCTGGCCGACGTGCCGGTGGGCGCGCTGCTGTCGGGCGGGGTGGATTCAGCCGTCGTCACCGCCCTGATGTGCCGTGCCGCCGGGGGGGCCGGCGGGGTGAAAACCTTCACCGCCCGCTTTGCCGACCAGGCCTTCGACGAAGGCCCCCAGGCCGCCGCCCTGGCCGGCCACCTGGGCACGGACCATCACCCGCTGGAGGTCCACTGGGCCGACGCTGAGAAGCTGCTGGACCGGCTGGTCGAACAGTACGACGAGCCGTTTGCCGATTCCTCCGCCCTGCCGACTTATCTCATCTGCCAGGCCGCCCGGCAGCACGTGAAGGTGGCCCTGACCGGCGACGGGGGCGACGAGTCCTTCGCCGGCTACGACCGCTACCGGGCGATGGAACTGGGCCAGCGACTTGGGCCGGGCAAGTACCTGCTGACCCGCCTGGCCGGCAGTTTCGCCGACGCCTTCGCCCCCCACGACGAACGCAACCGCCTCCGCCGGCTGGCCCGCTTCGCCGCCGCCCTGGACCTGCCCCCCGCCCGGCGCTACCTGCACTATCGCCGGCTGTTCGACCCGGCCTGGATCCACGCCTTGCTGGAGCGCGACCTGCTCGAACAGGCCCAGGTTGAGGCCGTCGAGGGGTGGTTCTGCGAGCTGTACGAGGTAGGCGAATACGACAGCGAGATCGCCCTGGCCCAGCGGCACGACCTGCTGAGCTATCTGCCCGATGACCTCTTGGTCAAGACCGACATCGCCTCCATGGCCAACGGCCTGGAGGTCCGCTGCCCCATGCTCGACCGGGCGGCGGTGGAACTGGGCCTGTCGCTGCCGGGGCAGTTCAAGTTCGCCGGGCGGCATGGCAAGGCCATCCTCCGCCAGGCATTCTCCGACCTGCTGCCGGAGGAGGTTTTCACCCGGCCCAAACGCGGCTTCGGCGTGCCGTTGGACGATTGGCTGCGCGGGCCGCTGCTGCCCCTGCTGCGGCGGACGCTGTTGGACGGCGCCCTGGTCTCCCGCGGCTGGCTGGTGTATGGCCAGATGGAAAAACTCATCCAACAGCATCTCGCGCGTAAGGCTGACCACCGGCATAGACTCTGGGCGTTGCTATGGTTGGGACGATGGTTGGAGAGGCAGCCTTAGGATTTTCGATTTGCGATGTTCGATTTACGATTTTCGAATTACGAAGCCAGAGGCAATGTCGTGGCTGGTGAGGTAGTCGCAGATGGTTGCCACTCAACCTTAGGTCTCCACCGGCGGTAATACTTCGGGAGGACTTCAAGTGTTCTTAGGAAAGGGACGATTGTGGGGTCTTTGGGCGCTATCTCAACCGAATATATGGTCTCTTCGTCAAACCCAAAGCCGCGGCTCAGACCGACTTTAACCCGGCCTCGCGGTTCTTCCAATTGAAGAGCCTTTGCTGCATCAGGTTCAGTTGCTGCCCTTTGGGTACTGTGTTCCCACAATGCAATCAGATCGCTGTTCCGCCAAAGCCACCCATGCAGTTCCCACACTGCCAGAGTTTCTTCCTCAGGCGTTTTCGCGTCCCGCAAGGCGTCAAGTAGGACTATCCCATCCCGCTTTACCCGCTCCATGGATCCTTGCCTTTGACCCTTTATGTAGTATCGCTGAGCAACCAAGGCACAGATCACCGATGCAACGAGAAGCAATATCGTTGTAATCAGCATTCGCCTCATTACTGTCGCCCCATTCTCGGCCATGGGCACCGAAAAGTCCCAACCAAGAAGTTAAGTAACCTGAATTTCAAAGTTCTCAAACAGTGAAAATGCAACTGCGCCGTGGCCGGTCCGCAAATCGAAAATCGAACATCAGTACTGTCCGGTTAACTTTCTGCCAACATGAAGTAGAGGCCCAATTTTACAGGGTCACGTGCCTCTGATGGTCGTAATCGATTTGAATTTGGATTCTCCCTTCGGCCATGCTTTCCCACCAGGAGGCATGGCCTATGAACCTTGGAAGGATCATCTTTGCCCAGTTGATGGACTT
>PMYM01000203.1:0-7866 GCA_003171235.1 Phycisphaerales bacterium
GGATGGGGTCGGGGGAAGCGGAGGCGGGGGGGGCGGATCGGCGGCGTCCTGGCCGTTGGCCAGTCGGTTCAGGGCGGCCAGCGGGTCCAGATCCTGGGCCATCGCCGGCTGATCTTCCAACTCCTGCCCGCCGGCCAGTTCCGCCAGGGCGTCCACCGGATCCTTCTCATTTGGCTGTTGGGGAGTGCTGCTCATTTTTACCCTTCGCTCTGACAGGGCAATCTTACCGGCGGATCGGCCCCCAGGCAACGCTTTTACGGCCAATGTGGTTGCTTCGTTTCGCTCCCAAAACCACGGCGCCCCGCCCCGAGAGCTTCAGCATCCTGCGAAAGATATCATCTCGTTTCTCTGCGTCCTCTGCGCCCTCTGCGTAGGGTCTTGGCGCACCCAATTCTCTCCCTTGGCGAGCCCCCGCTTTACAAAGGCCGGTGCGGTCAGGCAAAATGGCGGCCCGGTCGATTCGTACCTCTTGCAAGGATTGCTCATGGCATCGAAAGCTAAATACGACAAGCTGCTGGCCCGCGTGCGGGCGAACCTCAAGGCACGAAAGTCCGTCACCGCCGGCCTGAGCCAAAAGGACGTGCAGGCCCTGCGGACGCGCTATTCCACCTTTGAAGACAGCTTCGAAGCGGGCATGCTGGCCTCCAGCGAGGTGGTGGTAAAAGCCCTTCGCCCGCCGCGACCATACGTCCACCTGATGGCCTCCAACCATTACCGGCTGCGCGGCGCCTGGGGCAGCTTCTGGGACAACACCGGCGGGGGATTCTCCTGCCTGGACAGCGTGCTGGCCGGCAAAATGACCAGCCACCTGGACACCAACTACGTGCCCACCGCCCCCGAAGTGCAGGACGTGCGGCGGTTCTTCATCCACGAAGCCGGTTCGGCCTGGCCCATGTTCCCCACCCCCGGCTACGAGGAAAAGCTGTATGCCGGCTACCAGTGCCGCCAGGGGATGGACGCCTTCACGTTGTCGGCCCGGCGGGCGGGGTTGGCGGCAAAGCTCCAGGTCCACGTGCCGGTGGACTGGCCGCTGGAGGTCTGGCAGGTCAGCCTGACCAACACCGCCAGGAAAGCCCGCCGCCTGAAGTGGTTCCTGCACCTGCGGGTGTGCGTGGACAGCTACCCGTTCTATTACTTCTGCCCGCGCGTTGTGTGCGAAGGCCGGCTGGAAGATGGGGCCATGGTCTTCCTCAACCACGACCAGAACAACAAGCATCCGCGGCAGGCGTTCATGGTCGCCGACCCGCCCTTCGACGGCTACGACATGATGAACGAGGCCTTCGACGGCTGGAGCCCGCGGGCGGTGATACCCGCCGCCGTGGCCAAGGGCCGATGCACCGATTCGCCGGGCCTGCAGCCGGCGGCCGGGCTGGTGGCCGCCGCCCAGTTCGACGCCCGGCTCGCCCCGGGCCAGACCAAGACCTGGACGGTCATCTACGGCGCCTGCGAACTGGACGACGCCAAACGCAAGGAGTGGATCGCCCACGTCCGCCGGGAAGTTCTCGCCAAGCCGGCCCAGAGCCGCCAGGCCGTCGCCGACTGCTGGCGCGAGAAGGTGCTGGCCAATGCCATTGACACCCCCGACGGCGAGATCAACCGTTTCTTCAACGTCTGGTCGAAGTACCAGGCCCGCAACCAGGGCCGCTACGTCCGCGCCCTGGACCGCCTGGGCTATCGCGACGTGCTGCAGGACATGCTGGGCCTGGCGGATTTCGAGGCACCCTTCGTTCGCGCCCGCCTGGCGGAGTGCCTGCAGGCGCAGTTTGCCGACGGCCGGGCGCCGCGCCAGTACGAACTTCTGCCCGGCAGCGGCCACGACCTGCGGATGTACCAGGACGCCCCCGTCTGGATCCCCGACACCCTCATCAAGTACGTCAAGGAAACGGGCGACTTCGAGTTCCTCAACCAGCCGCTGGCCTACCTGGACGCCAAGACCAACCAGCCCAGCGCCACCGAAGTCGGCACCGTGTACGACCACGCCGTGCGCGGCCTGCGCAGCGTGTACGGGAACACCGGCTTCCACGGCCTGTGCAAGATCGGCTACGGCGACTGGAACGATTCGCTCAGCCGCATCGGCGGCGAGAAGGGCGTGAGCGTGTGGCTCTCCTGCGCCTGCGTGTACGCCGCCAAGCTGATGGCAGAGCTGGCCGAGCACCTGGGCAAGACCCAGGACGCCGCCGCTTTCAGCCAGGTGGCCGCCGACCTGACCGGGCGCATCAATGAGCACGCCTGGGACGGCCAGTGGTACATCTACGCCATCAACGGCGAGGGCAAGCCCATCGGCTCGTCCACCAACCCCCAGGGCAAACTGCACCTGAACGTCAACACCTGGGCCATACTCGCCGGCGTCGCCCAAGCGGCCGGGCGCGAGGAGCAGGTGTGGAAGGCGATCAAAAAGCTCGCCACGCCGTGCGGGCACGTGCTGCTTGACCCGCCCTACACCCGGGCCAGCCGCAACGACGTCGGGCGCATCGCCGACATGATGCCCGGCCAGTTCGAGAACGGCTCGATCTACACCCACGGCGAATCGTTCTATCTCTATTCGCTGGTGCGGGCCGGGCGGTCGGATCAGTGGCTGGCGGAGTTGCCCAACACGCTATCGAGCTACCTGGCGCCCGACATTTCCACCGGCCCGCCGCACCAACTTTCCAACTACGCCGTCGGCCCGGCCCACCCGGCCTTCGGGCAGAACCTCTTTTCCAACTTCACCGGTTCGGTGGCCTGGTATCGCCGGGGCATCGAGACGGTCTGCGGCGTGCTGGCCGACTTCGCCGGCCTGAGCATCGAGCCCCGCCCGCCCAAGGCCTGGAAGGCTTACCGCGTGACCAAAAACTTCCGCCTCTGTCGCGTCAACCTGAGCTTCAAGCGTGGCAAGAAGTTCTCTGTCCGCCTGCACGGCGAGGAACTGCCCGGCCGCCTGATCCCCGCCGCCCTCTTGCCGGCCGAGACCGCCGTCAACGTGGAGGTGACGTACGTTTAAAAGGATTCTACGCAGAGGCGCAGAGGCCGCAGAGAAAGACGCAGAGATACGACAACAGGATTGAAAAGATCCCAACGCGATTGCCCCCAAGACGGTGAAGCGATCTCTATAGCCCCCGGCGTAAGCCGGGGATTTTCTTTCCCTGTTTTTGCACCTTCTTTGCTTTTACAAATCTTCTCTCTGCGCTCCTCTGCGTTCTCTGCGCCTCTGCGTATCGTCTTGGGTTACGTCAGACTCACCCGCGTGGGATTATCGAAGGCCAGGAGTTTCAGGCCGCTGGCGGGGTCGAGCTTGCGGGCGGCCCCCAGGCCGGCGACTTCGAGGATGAAGACCTCCAGCACCAGGTAGCAGTCCAGGCCCTGGCGGGGGCAGCCGGCCATAGTCTCATCTCCCCGGCCGATGGCGCCGTGCATGTGCAGGGCGGGCTGGCCGTCATCGGCAAAGAGCGTGCCGATGGCGACCATCTCGCGGGCGTCGTCGAACTTGCGGACGATGGGCACGACCGGGCCGTTGGGGTCCTCCGGCCCGACCACCACGCCGCCGCGACGCACGCCCCCGACGGCGTACACTATGCCCGACTGGATCTTCTCTCGCCGGGCGATCTGCAGGATGCCTTCGTACACCGGCTCGCCGTCGAAGAACCGGGCGCAAAACACTCGCTCCAGGCTGCCGCTGCTGTATTCCATTTGTTTGTTCTCCCAAAATCGTAGGGTGGGAGGAACCGCCCGAAGGGCGGTCTCCCACCATTCCGTGCTCATTCGGTGGGAGATCGGCCTGCGACCGATTCCTCCCACCCTACAAACCCACAACCCGCAACCACGCCTCACTGCCACAAGTCGTTCCATGACCGGCGGAGCATATCCAGCCGGTTCTGCCCGCGGCCGTAATGGAACTGGTAAACCTGGTGTGAGCCGTCGGGGCCCAGGATCACCCGCATGGCCCAGAGGCTGTCGGAGCTCTCGGGCAGGGGGCCGTAACGCATGTCGTGGAAGTCCACCACTTCCCGGCCGTCCTGGTTATGGCAGCTCACGCGCACCTGCTGGCGGGCGAACCAGCAGAAGGTCTGCACCTGGGGCAACTGGCGGGCCGCCTGGACGCCCTGGTCGTCAACCGAATCTGCCTGGTTGACCTGGTAGCCGCGGCCGGGGTGGAGCATGTTCCAGCGGCGGACCTCCCAGTGGCCGTCGTCGTACTGGCGAGTGACGCGCCACAGGGAGATGGCGCCGGCCTGGGGATACGCCCGCACCTGCCTGATGCCCGGGCCGCCAAAATGGCTCTCCAGGTATAGCCCCGTGCCCCATCCGACCAGCAGGTAGGCCAGGCAGGCGGCCAGGCCGGTTCGGGCGATGCGGGCCGGCAGTGCGGCCCGGGCCGGGGCCCAGGCCCGCGCCAGCGCCGTCGCCAGCAGGGTGACCGTAACCAGCGAGGTGAAGATCAGGTCTATGATGCCGATGGCGTCGAGGGCGAACCGCCGGTCGCTCAGCGGCGCCAATAGTTGCGTGCCGTAACTGGTGCACAGGTCGAGCAGGTCGTGGCTGGCCAGGACGGCCAGCAGGCAGAGGAATAGCCACGGCCAGGCCCTTCCGCCGGTGCCGGCCCGTCCGGACGGCCAAGCGGCGCCGCCGGGCGATGGCGCCAGGGCGGTTTGCCGGCGGGCCCGCAGCCTCGCCGCCGCCACCCGCCCAGCCAGCCACAGGGCCGACAGCCCCAGGGCGAACACTGGCGCCATCAGCAGGGAGTGCGTCAGCCCGCGGTGGTAGCGGAAGACGGCCAGCATGTCCACCGGCTGGCCCAGCAACCGCTTCAGGGCGGGGAAGAACATGTCCAGGTCGGGAGAGGCGGCGGCCACGGCGGCGACATACGGCGCGTCGCGCCCCAGCCGCCGGCGGAAGCCCGCCTGCGCCAGGCCCGCTCCCAGCAGGGCATGGGTGAGGGTGTCCATCCCCTGACAATATCGCCGGATGCCCTCCCACTGCAAGGGCGGCCGGGCGTATTGGGCCAACGAGGCATCGCCCGGATTAGCCAGGCCGATCGCGGGACATTGCGGCAAACATCGGCCGCCGCGCGCCTGCCCGCGGCCCCGCGGCCCAATCCTTATGGGCCCTTGCGGGGGCGATTCGGGCGTCATACAATTGGGGGTTCACTCTTCTGGAGACGACATGGCTATCAAGGCAATCGACCTTCGGCGCGGCATGGCCATCAACTACAGGGACGGCCTGTGGGTGGTGGTGGAGAACGAGAAGGTCGCCAAGGGCAATTGGCGCTCGTACATGCAGGTCACGATCAAGAACTTCAAGACCGGCCAGCAGCTGCGCGAGCGATTCCGCGTGGACGAAACCCTTGAGCAGGCCATGCTCGACCGCAAGGTCATGGAGTACCTCTACAGCGACCAGACCAGCATGTTCGTGATGGATCCCCAGAGCTACGAGCAGATCGAGATACCTCTTGAACTGGTGGGCGAGGACAAGGTTTATCTCCTGGCCAACCTGCCCCTGACTCTGTCCTTGGTTGACAACATAGTGGTGGGGGTGGAGCTGCCCTTCACGGTCGAACTGGCCGTGGTCGACACCCCGCCGGAGGTCAAAAGCGCCACCGCCACCAACGTCATGAAGGAAGCCCTGTGCGAGGGCGGGGCCAGGATCAAGGTGCCCGCGTTCATCACCATCGGCCAGAAAATCAAGGTCGATACCCGCACCGGCGAATACTTAAGCCGAGCGTAATCCCGCCGCCGGGACAAAGATAGCCGCGAACATCGCCAACAGCGCGAACATAGAAGACACGAACACGGAAGAAGAGACAGAGAGTATTTGAAGCGCCCGGGCCGGGAACTTCCCGGCCTCTTCTATGTGTGGGGTGAGAACACGTCACGAGCCGGCCCGCGCCCGTCTTGAACCTTGCAGTCTGGTTCATTGCTTAGAGCGGTCTAAAGCAGTTTGCGGAAGCCTGTAGCGCGTTGTGCTTCTTGCTTAGGGTGCTCTGGCTCANNGGCCGGCATGGAAATGGCGGGACGCATCGGCTGCTTCTGCCCTTTGACAGGCCCCGGCTTTAGCCGGGGTGACAGGTCGCCCCCACCGGAGCAAAGCCATCCGCCGACCTGCCTTGTGGCAGATTCACGTTGGCGATGTCGCGCTGGGCCGTTTAGAACGCATACTGCAGAATCTAGCGTCAGCGTGTCCAACCCACGGCATCGCCAACTGGATCATCCCCGAAAAGCTCGTCGGCGGATGGCTCCCCGAGGGCCAATTCCGGCCTTCTTTCACCCCCGCTGAAGCGGGGGCCTGATAAGGGGAAAAAAGCCTGCTTGCGCAGGCTCAAAGAAGGAAGGAGCTACGCCGTAGTGCAAAGCGATCTAGTAGTCTGTCACAGCAAAAACGATGGGTAGGTTCTTTGGTGGCACAGGCTTTCCAGCCTGTGCGCGCACAGCCTAGAAAGGCTGTGCCACCCGTGGAATTTCCTGTTACAGACTACTAGCCCACGGTTGCAGGCAAGTCGGTCCGGGAAAGCTGGAAAAGATTGGGAAGTGGGAACAAGAAGCCCACGGCAGGGGAGCCGTGGGCTTTTTAGCTCGTAGGGCGCCGCTGATTTTGCGAAGCAAAATCTGCGTGCCGGTTCCAGTTATTCGAAAGCACCCTACGCTGCGGAAACGCTAAACATGGTCACGCGAAAAGAAGCGTGACCATGCCACCCGAATCCCGCCATCAGTGCTTGGACATCGCCGGATCGGCCGGGGGCTTGAGCTTTTCCCAACCCTCGGGCTTGGCCAGGCGGTCGGCCAGCAGCCAGGGGTTCTTCTTGAGCGCCTCCACGCCCACGCGCACCAGGTCGGCGATCTTCATGATGCGGCACTCGGCCTGGCCGATGATGCCGATGCGAATGGCCTTGGCTTCCACCAGCGGCCACTCGATGGAGTTCATGTGCTTGTCCAGCCGGTAGGGCAGCTTGAAGCCCATGTGGGCGTCCATCATTTCCTTCTGGCGCTGGCGGGGGAGCTTGAGGAATTCCTCGGTGGTCATGTCCCACCACTGGATGTCCTGGATCTTGTACTCCAGCCGGGCCAGCTCGGCCGCCACGTGGATGCTGGAATTGCCACCGTGGTCGCAGCCCAGCAGCAAGGTCTTGCCGCCCACTTGCCCCATGTCATACAGCCACTTCTTCTGGGCTGAGGGGAAGATGTACTTGTCTTCCATGTCCACCCACTTTTGGGCTAGCGGGCCCTTGGCGGTGATGGAATACAGCGGGTGCTTGCCGGAGATGAAGTCGCCCCGCCCGCGGGCGGTGGCGGGCACGATGCCGGTGTAGCCCTTGAGGTCCGTTATGGGCTTGCCAATCAGCTCGATGGCCACGCCGGTGAAGGTCGGGAACACCACCGTGCCCTTGGGGCCGATGACCTCCAGCACGGCGTCGATAACGGCGTTAGCCCCGCCCTGGACGTTGCCCAGGGCCGACAGCGAAGAATGCACCATGATGCTCTCGCCGGCGGCCAATCCCAGGCTGCGCAGCCCGGCGGCGATCTGGCTTTGGGTTACGACGGGGGCGTTGGGATCGACGGGCATCAGATTTCTCCTGCATCAATAATGACTACGAAGCTTCCTGGGCAACGACGGAATCCAATTGTCAATTTTCAATTTTCAATTGTCAATTGAGAAGAAGAAGGAAGTCTCCTTCCGTTCTTTCAATTGAAAATTGTCAATTGAGACTTCTGAATTATGTGGCAAGGGCATCTTGCCCATGCCACGTGGGATTATTCAGAGGTCCCAATTGAAAATTGTCAATCGGCAATCATTTGTGCCCTTCCACGCCGCGGACGGTGTACTTTTCGACGGCCTTCTCCAGGTCCACGTCGTTGATGTTGGCCAGGGTGCACAGCCAGGCCAGCACGTCGGCGA
>PMYM01000203.1:7879-40445 GCA_003171235.1 Phycisphaerales bacterium
GTCTGGTAGTACCGCCGGCGGATCCACTCTTGGAATACCTTGATTTCCATCGCTTGTCCTTGGTTTTGCTTTACCGATGCAATGATCGCAAGGGAACATGGTTAATCGGTGACTCGGTTAATCAGTTAATCAGGAGTCAGGCTTGGCATATGCTTTTCCCGATCAACTGATTAACTGATCAACCGATTAACATTCTCTATTTGGTGTACTGCCCCTGATGCCGCGGCTGGGCAAGCTCCTGCCACTTGGGGTCGATCCGGGCGACGCCGTGCCAGCCGCGGGCCAGGTACAGGGCGTCCAGCACGCAGACGGCCACCATGCTCTCGGCCACGGGGTAGATGCGCGGGCAGATGGTTATGTCGCGGCGGGTGATGGCCGCCAGCTTCTTTTGCTCCAGCGTCATCATGTCCACCGTGTCCTGCTCCTTGGAGATGGTGGGGGTGGGCTTGACGGCCAGGCGCATCACCAGGTCCTCGCCGTTGGACATGCCGCCCAAAAAGCCGCCGCAGTGGTTGGTGCGGAATCGCACCTTGCCCTGCTGCAGGAACGGCTGGTCGTTCCACTGGCTGCCCAGGGCGGAGGCGGCATCCCAGCCGGCGCCGAATTCCAGTGCGGCCACCGCCCCGATGGACATCAGCCCGTGGGCGATGGTGGCCTTGAGCTTGTCGAATACCGGTTCGCCCAGCCCGGCGGGCACGCCGCGGGCGATGATCTCGATGGCCCCGCCGGCCGTGTCGCCCGCCTCGCGCACCTTCAGCAGGTCGGCGATCATTTTTTCCGCCATCGGCAGGTCGCAGCAGTTGAGGTCGTTGGCGCGGTAGTTGGCCTTGACCTCCTGAAAGTCCATGGTGCCGGCCGAGACGCTGCGGCCCTTGATGCCGTGGCTCTCGATGACGTGGGCCAGCACTTCGACGCCCTCGCGGGCGAGGATCTGCTTTGCCACGGCCCCGCCGGCCACTCTTCCGACGGTCTCGCGCCCGCTGGCACGCCCGGCGCCGCACCAGTCGCCGTGCTCGCCGTACTTGTAGAAGAAGTTCAGCTCGGCGTGGGCCGGGCGGACGACGTCCTTGACCTGGCGGTACTGTTCGACGTGTATGTCCTGGGTGTCCACGTTGCGGATCAAGAGGCCCACCGGCGCCCCGGTGGTCAGGCCCTCTAGCAGGCCCGAGACCACCTCCACCTGGTCGGTCTCCTTGCGCGGCGAGTCGAGCTTGCTTTGGCCGGGGCGGCGCTTGTCCAACTCGCGCTGGATCTGGGCCACGTCCAGCTTCATCCCGGGCGGCACGCCGTTGACGATGCAGAACAGCGACCCGCCCACGCCCCCGGAATCCTTGCTGGCGTGGTAGCCGTAACTCTCGCCGCAGGTGGTGATCTGGAAAACTCTGCCGAATGTGTTGCCCAGCATGTGCGATCTCCTTTGTTTTTATCCCAGCCCGGAATCACTCCGGATCAAAACGACAGGTGAATCGGTGAATCAGTTAATCGGTTAATCAGTTTGTCCTAGTTTCGTGTCTCGATCGTTTTCCAAAAGTTCTAATCTCCAATATTCTAAATCCTAAACCATGTTCAAAACACCCAAGCACAAGAAGAACAAGCCTTGGCGAAGGTTTTCCTTTTGGCATTTGGCGTTTGGGTCATTGTTTAGGATTTAGGGTTTAGGATTTAGAGTTTTCCTTTCTATGCTTCACGTCCCACGGCGGCGGCGATCTTCCGCAGGCTGGCCATCACCTCTTCCAGGGCGGCCGGGGTGATGGACTGGGCGCCGTCGGAGAGGGCGTGCTCGGGGTCGAGGTGCACCTCCAGCAAGAGGCCGTCGGCCCCGGCGGCGACGGCGGCGCGGCACATGGCCGGCACCAGGTGGGAGTGCCCCGTGCCGTGGGAGGGGTCCACCAGCACCGGCAGGTGGGTCCGCTCCAGCAGTTCGGGCACCACCGCCAGGGGCAGGGTGTTGCGGACGTAGTCCTCGAAGGTGCGGATGCCGCGCTCGCACAGCATCACCTGGCGGTTGCCGCCGTTAATGATGTATTCCGCCGCCAGCAGCCACTCCTCCAGCATGGCCGATGGCCCGCGCTTCAGCAGCACGGGCTTGTTGACCTTGCCGGCCGCCTCCAGTAGCGGGTAGTGCTGCATGTTGCGGGCGCCGATCTGGATGACGTCGGCCACCTCGACCAGGGCGGCTAGTTCCTCCACGCCGGTGGCCTCGGAGACGATGGCCAGGCCGGTGAGCTTGCGGGCCTCAACCAGCACGTCGAAGCCCTTTTCGCGCAGGCCCTGGAAGGAGTAGGGGCTGGTGCGGGGCTTGTACACGCCGCCGCGCAGGCCGACGCAGCCGGCGCGGGCGGCCAGTTCGGCCACGCGCAAGAAACCCTCGCGGCTCTCGACGCTGCAGGGCCCGGCGATGACGCCGATCCGCCGCCCGCCCATGGGGAAGCCCGCCGGGCCGATGGCGATCTCGGTCTTGGTGGCCTTGACCTCGGTGCTGGCCATCTTGTAGGGCGAAAGGATCGGCACCACGCGCTCGACCATGGGGGCGTTCTCGATGGCGCCCTTGTCCACCGTACGCTTGTCGCCGATGCAGGCCACCACCGTGCGGTCGGTGCCGGAAATCACGTGTTCCTTCAGGCCGAAATCCTGCACCAGGGCCACCACGTGCTGCACTTGCTCGGGGGTGGCGCCGGGTTTCATAACGACGATCATGACAGGCTCCTATTGTCTTGGGATCGGCCGGTGTCCTGGGGCTAATGGCAGCGGATGCCGGAGACAGCGCGGGTTAGCCTCACCAGGCCCAGCGGGAATATATGTAGTGACGCCGGGGCAGACGATCCGGCCCAAACACACCGGGCGCAAAGAGGCCCCTTGGCCCGCCCAGCGCCCGTGCACACTCCGGATTGTTCAAGAGAGTAGCCATCGGTCGGTTCGAACCGTCAGCGGGGTATTATAACCCATTCCTCGTTCGAAGGGGAACTCCGATCTACACCAAGATTCTACGCAGAGGCGCAGAGAGCGCAGAGGATCGCAGAGAGAACATGATGATTGAGGCTGTCCAACAATCCATGGCAACCGGGCGTTTATAAGCCCACTGTTTGGACGGCGTCTATCGGCGCCGATCAGGAGTGGCGGCCTAAGAATCAAGGATCAAAGAGTTGTTTACCGGTATTTCCCAAACAACTCTTGGTGTTCTCTGCGTCCTCTGCGCCTCTGCGTAGAGTCTTGGTTAAAACAGACCGCCAATCTACAATTAGAGCAATTCCCGCTTGTCGATCTGGAGCAGGCGCGACACTTCGGCGCCGGCCGGCTGGAGGCGGATGTCCTCCAGGCGGCCGATCTGCACCAGCCTGCCCGCCGCCAGGATGCCCACGCGGTCGGCCACCAGGGCGGCCTCGGCCAGGCTGCTGCAGACGTGTATGGTGGTGGCGCCGAAATCCTTGTGGGCCCGGCGGAGCTGCTGGCAGACTTCGCGCCGACCGGGTTCGTCCAGGGCGCCGACCGGCTCGTCCAGCAGCAGCAGGTCGGGGTGGGCGGCCAGCGCCCTGCCCAGGGCGACCAGGCGGGCCTGGCCGGCCGACAACTCTCCCGGCCGGCGGTCCAGCAGGTTGCCCAGGCCCAGGCTGCGGATGATGGGGTCGGCCAGATCGCGGGCCTGCCGGCGCGACAGCCCGCGCAGGCGCGGGGCGAACATCAGGTTGGCCCGCACGCTCAGGTGGGGGAACAGCAACGACTGCTGCGGCAGGTAGCCAACTTTCCGCTGGTGGGGGGCCAGGTGCGTCACGTCGCGGTCGCCCAGGCGGATGCGCCCCGACTCGCTCCGCCGCAGCCCGCACAGGCACTCCAGGAGCAGGCTCTTGCCCGAGCCGGTCGGCCCCAGCAGCACGAAATACTCGCCGTTGGCGACGCGCAAGGTAACTTCCCGCAGCCAGAAGTCGCCCACGCGCAAGCTCAGGCTGTCCAGGGCCAGCATCAGGACCACTTCCTTCCCGGCGCCAGGGCGTGCACTGCCAGCAGGGCCGCCCCGGCCAGCACCATCATGATTGCCGTGGCGGCGATGGCGAATTCCAGGTTCCCGCTGGACAGTTCCAGGTAGATGTGCGTGGACATGGTTTCGACCTTGACCTGGGCCGAAGCCAGCAGGACCAGCATCGGCCCGAACACCCCCAGCGCCCGCGCCCAGGCCACGACGCCTCCGGCCACCAGGCCGTTGCGGGCCAGCGGCAGCGTCACCTTCCGGAAGGCCTGCCACCGGGTGCAGCCCAGGGTGAGGGCGGTCTGCTCCAGAGAGCGGTCCACCTCCAGGAAGGCGGTCTTGGCCGAGCGGACGGCGTACGGCACGCACAAGAAGAACTGGCAGAGCACGATGCCAAACGTGGACTGCAGGCTCCAGCCGCCGGCCTTGAGGCCCGACTCGATTGTCTGCCCTGTCCCGGTGGATAGGAACATCACCAGCGAAAGGCCGATTATCACCGGCGGCACCACCAGCGGCATGTCCACGATGGCGTCGGCCAAGGCCCGCCCGGGAAAGCGGTAGCGGGCCAGGGCGTAGCCGGCCGGCACGGCGAAGATCATCACCGCCGCCAGCGTCAGCAGCGAACTGGTCAGGCTGAGCTGCATGGCGGCAAGGATTTCGGGCGAGCCGGCCAGATACACCACGTGCCGCAACGACAGCGACTCGTACGACAGGCTCGAGGCGAACAGCGCCACGATCAGGCCCACCAGCAGGGCCAGCATCCCCAGCGACACTACCGAGAGAAAGTGAAACCTGGGGCCGGCGGGGCTGGTTCGATTGTCGTGACGGTCGCTCATGTGCGGCGACATCTTACATTTTGCCCGCGGGAAATGTAAAGTCGCGGTTTGGCGGCGCAGCTTTTCAACCTGCGCCTGAAGGAACAGGTTACAAACCTGTTCCACCTAAGAAGGAGTCGCCAGAGTCATGGAGTTCTTCGACTGCAACGTCTTCTACGGCCTGAGCGTGGCCCAGAGCCAGATGCTGCCGGTGCCGACGGTGGGGCAGCTTCAAACGGCTCTGGCGGAGGCCGGCGTGGCCAAGGCCGTCGTCTGGCGGATCGAGCAGCACACGGGCGCCATGATGACGGCCAACCGGGTGCTGGCCGAGGATATCCGCGGCGCCGACAACCTCTACGGCACCTGGAGCATTTTGCCCTCGCACACCCACGAAATGCCGGCGCCTGACGAACTGCCCCCGCTGATGAAGGCCAACCGCATCATCGGCTGGCGGCTGATGCCCAAGATGGGCCGGTATTTCGCCCGGGCCTTCGTGCTGGGCGACTACTTCAAGGTCGCCGTCGAGCGCAAGATTCCGGTTTTCATCTCCACCGCCCACGGCGCCCGGCCGGAGGACCTGGAGGACATCCTCAAGGCCTTCCCCCAGCTGACCGTGGTGCTGACCTACGCCAGCGATTGGCCCAGCGACCGGGCCTACCGGCCATTCGTCAAGGAGTGGCCAAATCTCCACATCGACCTGTCCTACTGCATCGGCGACGCCGCCATCGAGTCGTTCTGCCAGGAGTACGGCCCCTCGCGGCTGCTCTACGGCAGCAACTTCCCCGACTGCTACTTCGGCGGGCTGATGCAGATGGTGCGGCATGCGGGCATTCCCATTGCCGACCGGGAAGCAATCGCCGGCGGCAACCTGGGGCGGATCGTCCAGGAGGTGCGGCTTGATTAACCCCCGTTCCAAACTGGCGGCGGAATTCTTCGAGCACGGCAAGCTCAAGAGCTGCCCCATTTTCAATTTCCACGCCCACATGCACGACTGCTTCGGCCTGTTCATGCCGCGCAAGACCCCCGAGGGCATGATCCAGGCCATGCAGGAAACCAACACCCTGATGAGCTTCTTCTGCGGGCACGAGGGCATGCTGGTGCCGCAGGTGGGCGTGCAGCCGGACATCGACGCGGTGCGGAAATATCCCGATTACTTCCGCTCATACCACATCGTGATGGCCCGCTACCTGGACGTGCAGGCCGACCTGGCGCGGATGCGTCAGCACGCCGACGTCTTCATGGGTTTTAAGTTCCACGGCGACTGGTTTGAGGTTCCCATCACCCGCGACGACCTCAAGCCCTACTGGGAATACGCCAACGAGCATCACATGGTGGTGCTGGCCCACACCTGGGGCACCAGCAAGTACGACGGCCCCGACCAGGTGGCCCAGATCCTCTCGCGCTACCCCAACGTGGTGATCGCCGGGGCCCACGGCTTCCACGACGCCTGGGAGCGGGCGCCCGAGGTGGCCAACGCCTTCCCCAATTACTACTTCGAGCTGACGGCCGTGCTGGATAACCGCGGGGCCCTGGAGATGTTCCTGGAGCGGGCCCGCAACGGCTCGCGGCAGGTGCTGTTCGGCTGCGACCTGCCGTGGTTCTCGCTGCACCACGGCATCGGGGCGGTGCTGTCGGCCGAGATGAGCGACGAGGACCGGCGGAACATTTTTTACCGTAACGGTGTCCGCCTCTTGAAGCGGTACGACTGGTTTGCGCCGATCTGGCATGCCCGCGGCAGCGGCGAATCCATCGACGACATCTGCCGCCTGGCCCCGGCGCCCAAGTAGGTCGGGCAGGCCTGAGCGACGCTATTCGAGGCCCAGCGGGCCGAAAGATGTTAGCCGGGGGTGTAGCGCCCCGAGCGCAGTCGAGGGACGCGAAACCCCCGGTAACGGGCTCTCCGGAATTCCAGAGGCAGTGCCTTGATTGGCCCAAGGGTTTGCGTTGATCTGCCGATGGTGTGATTTTCTGAGGGGTCTTTAGCAAAGCTCATCACAGCATCGCGAGCCAGATCAAATCCGCGCGCAGGTCCAGCCGGTCGCTCTGCATCACCTTCCGGCCGGTTTCCGGGGGCTGCGCCGCGCCCGGCTGCGCCGTGCTTGCTCCACCCCCGGCTACCATCTTTCGGCCCGTCGGGCCTGGATTGTGCAAATGGCTGGCCCCCTCCCTCGTTGTGGTTAGCCCTCCTTGGTTCAGGGGCCCTTCTATGGATCACGCGGGGAGCTACTGTGCTTTACCTGGGCCGATATGTCGTCGGAGCTTCCGCCATCGTCGCGTTCATTCATGCCGACGCTATACAACAGGTAGCCGTTCTGGTCGGCCTTGTACACCAGCGCCTTATCGCTGAAAACATCCTTGGGAATCGTGCCGACCAGTTCCGGCGTGAGTTCCTCCAGCCTGTCCGCCCAATGGCCTTGGCGGGCATGGAAACAGGCCAATGCCAGCGCGAGCTTCTCAATCTCCAATCTCGTGGAGTCTTCTTCAGTTCGTGAAATAATGGAGAAATGGTCACCGATCATACAGATCACTCGGGCAATTTCCTTGCTCGCAAACTGGCGAGTTCCCCATCCGCCTAAAGCGTACAGAACGGACCTGTACTTGAGACTCCTAATGTCCTTCGTCAATTGTTCTCTCTGTCGCTGATAGGCGGCATGGGCTTCCTTGCGGCCGGCAAATTGCCCCAATCGCAGGGCTGCGACATGCTCGTCATACGATGCGTTGCAGAATCGCAGCATCAGGTCGTAATCCAGCCCGGCGGTTCTCATCCGGCCGTATCCAAGCCTAGTGGTGTTCCCTCCGCGAGATAAGAACATGATCGACTCCAGAACCCCGAAACGCTCATATACGTCCGTCGTATACACGATGTCGCCCGGCGGCGGGAGGGCCTCCAATTGCCGCAGGATCGCCAGGGCCTTCTCCGGCGGCATGGGCCCACGGGTAACGAAGGCTGTGCCCTGCTCTGAGGCCATATCGTCGATGAGGAATGCCAGGATGTTAGCCAGAAGAGTAGGCAATTGCCCCACCAGGCGTGCAAAGCGATGCATGGTCAGCAGGTCGCTCCAGGCGCCATCAATATCTCCGTCGTGAATACGCAGGGCGGCTCGGCAGACAAGGGCGTCGGGAGCGTCCCGAAAGGGCGATATGCACACGTTGAAGGAAGTTATGAACAAGGGCGGATTGTCACTGGAGACGATGGGAAAGTAGAGCTTCGGGAGTGTGCTTGCCTGCTGGACCATACGCAGGGCCTGCTCGTTATCTGCCAGCCAACCCCTCAAGTCGGGGTGGATAATGCCTTCTTGCAATGAGACCAGAACTTCAGAAATGCCCGGATCAGGATTACCTCGCTTCCCGGCCCGTGACCCGGTCGTCGGCGCGGAAGCGGTTGCCGGAGCAGTCTTTTTGCGATCTTCCCATGGCTTGAAATTGCCGGGCGACTGGATGTCGTCAACCGTCAGGCCAAGGCGGGAAAGGATCTCTTGCTCCGGGACCGACTGCTCCAGGGGTTTCATGAAACATGACCGCCCGAATGCCTTAAGAAGCAGGTTGGCGGCATTGTTCTGGGGGGTGACGCCTTCGGAGCACCTGGCGTCCACGGCGGCGGCGTAGTTGACCGTGCCATCGGGGTTCAAGGGGCCGTCGATGAAAGTGGTCTGGCGCGATATGACTATCTGTGGCGACTTTATCGGGAGATGCAGACTCATCCCTGCCGCCACCAGCACTCCAACGATCGCCAGGGCGATCTTATAACGACGCTTCATGACTTCCCCTTGCCTCGGGTTGTGCCTCCCAGGCATTATCCACCCTGGCCAGATGTTCGGCAAGCCAAACGCCGGCCGATTCCCATCCGGCAAATCCTTGCCTGGGGCGATAGGGCGGGTTTATAATCCCGGGCTCTTTAGTCCCGGCGTGGAAGGACTATTTGGCCGGCGGGGCATAAAGTCATCCGCCGGCAGGGTGCCATGCCCTTACGCGTTTTTGCGGAAGGGCATGCGGAACTACAAGACTCGTGCGACTGGCGGGCAAGATGCCCGTGCCACTGAAATCGACTTTACGAAAGGCGAGGTAGAACGATGCCGCTGGTACCGATGCGACAACTGCTGGATCACGCCGCCGAGAACGGCTACGGCGTGGCGGCCCTGAACGTCAACAACATGGAGCAGATCCAGGCCATCATGGAGGCGGCCAACGAGACTGACTCGCCGGTCATCATCCAGGCCAGCCGGGGCGCCCGCAAGTACACCAACGACGCCTACCTGCGGCACCTGATGCTGGCGGCGGCTGAGCTGTACCCCGCCATCCCCATCGTCATGCACCAGGACCACGGCAACAGCCCGGCCACCTGCAAGTCGGCCATCGACCAGGGCTTCACCAGCGTCATGATGGACGGCTCGCTGAGCGAAGACGGCAAGAGCCCCAGCGGCTACGAGTACAACGTCAAGGTCACGCGCGAGGTGGTGGCCCTGGCCCACGCCGTGGGCGTGACGGTCGAGGGCGAGATCGGCGCCCTGGGCGGCATCGAGGACGGGCACGGCGCCGGCCTGACCGAAGAGCAGGCCCAGGCCCACCTGACCGACCCGGTGCAGGCTGAGCAGTTCGTCAAGGACACCAAGGTGGACGCCCTGGCCGTGGCCATCGGCACCAGTCACGGGGCCTACAAGTTCAAGAAGAAGCCCACCGGCGACGTGCTCAAGATGAGCCTGATCGAGGACATCCACCGCCGCCTGCCCAACACCCACCTGGTGATGCACGGCTCATCCAGCGTGCCCCAGGAATTGCAGGACCTGATCAACAAGTACGGCGGGCAGATGAAGCCCACCTTCGGCGTGCCGATCGCGGAAATCCAGCGCGGCATCAAGCACGGCGTGCGCAAGATCAACGTGGACACCGACAACCGCATGGCCATCACCGGCGCCATCCGCAAGGTCTTTTGCGAGCAGCCCGAGAAGTTCGACCCGCGCGACTACCTGGGCCCGGCCCGCGAACTGATGAAGAAGGTCTGCATCGAGCGCATGATCGCCTTTGGCCAGGCGGGCAACGCCGGCAAGATCAAGCCCGTCACCTGCAAGGAAATGGTGAGTTTCTACAAAGGTAAGAAGTAGGTCCAGCACGCTTGGTTCTGAGTTGCGGGTCGCGAGTTGTGAGTTGTATTTAGCCCCCGGCCCTTGTGGCCGGGGATTCTTTTGCTACGCCAGTATCTGTTCGATGCGGGCCAGGACGTCGGGGGGAATCTTCTGCCCGGCGGCGGCGGCGTTGTCGGTCACCTGCTGGGGGCGGGTGGCGCCGCAGATGACGCTGGCGACGTTGTCCAGCCGCAGGCACCAGGCCAGGGCCAGTTGGGCCATGCTCATGCCCAGTTGCGCGGCCAGGGGCTTGAGCATCTCGACGCGGCGAAAGTTCTCGGGCGTCAGCACGCGCTGGATGAACTGGTTGGCGCGGGCGTCGGCGGCCCGGCTGTCGGGGGGAATGGTCTTGCCGTCGTACTTGCCCGTCAGCACGCCTTGGGCCAGCGGGCTGAAGACCACCTGTCCCACGCCCAGCTTGCCGCAGGTGGGCACAATGTCGGCCTCGATGTCCCGCCTGAGCATGCTGTAGGAGGGCTGGTTGGAGACGATGCGGTCCAGGCCCAGCCCCTCGGCCAGGGCGTGGGCGTCCAGCATCTGCTGGGCCGTCCAATTGCTCACCCCGACGTACAGCGCCTTGCCGGCGCGGACCAGGTCATCGAAGGCCCGCAGCGTTTCATCCAGCGGCGCAGCCGGGTCGAAGCGGTGGGCCTGGTAGAGGTCCACGTAGTCGACCCCGAGCCGGCGGAGGGAGGCGTGGGCCTGCTCCATGATGTGCTTGCGCGACAGGCCCGACTGGTTGGGCTTCTCGCCCATGGGGAAGAAGCACTTTGTGGCCAGCACGTAGGTGTCGCGCGGAAAGGGCCGCAGGGCCTGGCCCAGCACTTCCTCGGCCGCGCCGGCGGCGTACACGTTAGCGGCGTCAAAGAAGTTGACGCCCAGTTCGTAGGCCTGGCGGACGCAGGCGGCGGCGCCGGCGGCGTTCACGGCGTTGCCGAAGGTCAGCCAACTGCCCAGTCCGATCTCGCTCAACTGCAACCCGCTGCGACCCAGCCGGCGATACTGCATGGCGATTGCTCTCTTAACATGTTCTTTGTGCAACCCTGGCCGCCGGTTAACATTGCCGGCGCAGGCTAACGGCCCGGTTATCTTGATGGCAAGAGGAGCTCATGGCAAGGGAAACCATACTCGTTGTCGATGACGAGCGGGAAATCCTGGAACTGCTGGAGTACAACCTTGCCAAGAACGGCTACAAGGTCGTGTGCGTCCGGACGGGCGAGGCGGCCCTGGAAAAGGCCCGCTCGGCCTTGCCCGACCTGGTGGTGCTGGACCTGATGCTGCCGGGCGTGGACGGGCTGGAAGTCTGCCGCCTGCTCAAGGGGGATTCCCGCACCGCCGCCCTGCCCGTGGTCATGCTGACGGCCAGGGGCGAGGAGGCCGACGTAGTGGCCGGCCTGGAACTGGGGGCCGACGACTACGTCACCAAGCCTTTCAGCCCGCGCGTGCTGCTGGCCAGGATCAAGGCGGTGCTGCGCCGGCGCAAGGAGCTGTCGCGTCCCGACGCCGCCCTGAAGGCGGGCGACCTGGCCATTGACCCCGGCAGGCACGAGGTGCTGATTAAGGGCAGGCCGGTCGAACTGACCCACACCGAGTTCAAGATCCTGCATTTCCTGGCCGGCCGGAAAGGCTGGGTCTTCACCCGCTACCAGATCGTCGATGGTGTTCAGGGCCAGGACGCCGCCGTCACCGACCGCAGCGTGGACGTGCACATCGTGTCCCTGCGGCGAAAGCTGGGGGCCTGTGGCGAGCGCATCCAGACCGTCCGCGGCGTTGGCTACCGCTTTAAGGAAGACTAGCATGGCCCGTCGCCGGCTGCTGTGGAGAATATATCCGTCCTTCCTGATCTGCATCCTGCTGTGCGTGCTGGGGGTGGGGGCAAGCGCCGCCTACCTGGTGCGGTGGCTGGGGTATCACCAGGCCCAGGAGGAACTTCAAGGGCGGGCGCAACTGGCGCGCCAACTGCTGCCTCCCCAGCCGGCGGGGCGGATGGACGAGCTGGCCCGCCGACTGGCCGGGCTGAGCGGCGCCCGCGTCACACTGATCAGCCAGGACGGCACGGTGGTGGGGGAATCGGAGCTCACCTCCGAGTCGATGGAGAACCACGCCTGGCGGCCGGAGGTGCACCAGGCCCTGGACGGCCGGATGGGCATCTCCAGCCGCTACAGCAGCACCCTGCGGACCGACGTGCTGTACGTGGCCCTGCCCTGGAGCGATGCCCCCGGCGGCGGGGTGGTGCGCCTGAGCCTGCCGCTGGACCACGTCGCCCAGGCCATGCGGTCGATTTACATCGGCATCGGCCTGTCGGCCCTGGGCATGGCGGTGCTGGCGGGGGCCTTGGCCATGCTGGTCAGCCGGCGCGTCACCCGCCTGATCGAGCACATGCGCCAGGGGGCACAGCGTTTTGCCGCCGGCCAGTTGCGACATCGCCTGATGGCCCAGGACACCGACGAATTCGCCGGCCTGGCCGAGGCCCTAAACAGCATGGCCGGACAGCTCCAGGACAAGATCGCCTTCCTGGAGCGATACCGCACACTGCAGGAGACGGTGCTTTCAACCATGGCCGAGGGCGTGCTGGCCCTGGACCTGGAGGAGCGGATCATCAGCATGAACGCCGCCGCCGCCCGGCTGCTGGGCGCCGACCCCCAGGCCGCCGCCGGCAAGCGCCTCCAGGAATTCTGCCGCAACCCCGCCCTCCAGCGCCTGGTGCGGGCCGTGCTCCAGAGCCGCCAGACCGCCGAAGGCGAAATCGTCCTGCGCGACGCCGTCGGCGAGCGCTGCCTGCAGGGGCGGTGCAGCCTGCTCCAACCGGCTGGCGCCGACTGCGTGGGCGTGCTGCTGGTGCTGGCCGACCTGACACACCTGCGCCAGTTGGAGAACGTGCGGCGCGACTTCGTGGCCAACGTCTCGCACGAACTCAAGACGCCCATCACCTCCATCAAGGGCTTCGTCGAAACCCTGCGCGAGGGGGCCAAGGACGAGCCGGAGAATGCCCGGCGTTTCCTGGAGATCGTCGCCCGCCAGGCCGACCGGCTCGACGCCATTATCGAGGATTTGCTGAGCCTGTCCCGCCTGGAACGCGCCGGCGATCACGAACCGGTCGACCGCCCGCCCACGCCCCTCCGGCCGGTGATGGAAGCGGCCGTTGCCGACGTGCAGGAAAAGGCCCGGCGGAAGAATATCCAACTCGCGCTGGACTGCCCGCCGCAGGTGCAAGGCCTCATCAACCAGCGCCTGCTGGAGCAGGCCCTGGTCAACCTGCTGGACAACGCCGTCAAGTACAGCCCCGACGGCGGCAAGGTGGAGTTGTCGGCCGGCATCGAAGGGGCCAGGTTGATCCTGCGGGTGCGGGATTATGGCTGCGGCATCGAGCCCCAGCACCTGGGCCGCATCTTCGAGCGCTTCTACCGGGTGGACAAGGCCCGCAGCCGGGAAGAGGGCGGCACCGGCCTGGGCCTGGCCATCGTCAAGCACATCGCCCAGGCACACGGCGGGGGCGTTTCGGTGCAAAGCGCCCCCGGTGCCGGCAGCACCTTCACCATCACCCTGCCGGCGACGACGTAGTGCGGAAAGTAAAGCTGAAAGCTGAAAACTGAAAGCTGAAATGAGGACTGAGGTCTTGGCCTTTGTTTTAGCTTTCAGCTTTTAGCTTTCAGCTTTCAGTTAGAATGCCCCGGTGCAAAAGATCACGGTCATCCTTGGCCCGACCGCCTGCGGCAAGAGCGAGCTGGCGCTGGAGCTGGCCCGGCGGGCCGGCGGGCACATCGTCAGCGCCGACTCCATGCAGGTTTACCGGCGGATGGACATCGGCACGGCCAAGCCTTCGCCGGCCATCCGGCAGGAAATTCCCCACCATTGCATCGACCTGGTCGAACCCAGCCAGAGCTTCAGCGTCGCCCAGTTCGTGGCCTGCGCCGATGCAGCCATCGCTAACATCGCCGCCGCCGGCAAGTGTGCCCTGGTGGTCGGCGGCACCGCCCTGTACCTCAAGTCCCTGGCTGAGGGACTGTTCGAAGGGCCGTCGGCCGACCCCGAATTCCGCCGCCAACTGGCCGACCGCATCGGGCGCGAGGGCCTGCCCGCCCTGCACGCCGAACTGGCCGGCATCGACCCCCAGGCCGCCGGGCGCATCCACCCCAACGACCAGAAACGAATCGTCCGCGCCCTGGAGGTTTACCGGCTCACCGGCCAGCCCATCAGCCAACTCCAGCAGCAGTGGGACCGCCCGGCCAAGCGGTACGACTGCCTGTACATCGGCCTGCGCCGCAGCCGCGATGACCTAAGTTCCCGCATCAACGCCCGCGTCAAGAGCATGATCCAAGAGGGCCTGCGGGATGAGGTGGCCGGCCTGCTGGCCGAACCGGCCGGGCTTTCGCCCCAGGCCGCCCAGGCCCTTGGCTACGCCGAGATGATCCGCCACCTGCGCGGCGAGCTTACCCTGGACGAGGCCGTCGAGCAGATCAAGATCAACACCCGCCAGTTCGCCAAGAGCCAGCGGACCTGGTTCCGCCGCTTCACCGACGTGCACTGGATCGACATGGAGCTCGACACGCCCATCTCCGCCGCCCTGGACCAGGCCTTGGCGGTGATGACCTAAGGCGGGTCCATATCGTCAAGCGGATGGATGGAATTGCGGCGGTCACTGCCCCATCAGGAACTTCTCATCGGCCGGGAGGAAGGTGACCGGCTGGAGGGGGAGGAGCTGCAGGTCGAAGCGGCGGAGAAGCTCAGCCAGGTCGGCCTCCTGGCGGGTGGGCAAGAGGCCCGACCAGAAGCCGATCAGCCCCAGAACCTGCTGCGGCGTGGCCCCCAGCCGGCGATAGTGCGACAGGCGGGTGTCGCCGTGACGTTTGGCCAGCCGCCGGCCGTCGGGCCCGACCACCAGCGGCAGGTGCCAGTAGCGGACCGTCTCGCCCAGCCCCAGCAGGCGGCGGAGGTGGATCTGCCGGGCGGCTGACTCCAGCAGGTCCTCGCCGCGGACGATGCGGTCCACGCCGGCCTGGGCGTCATCCACCACCACGGCCAGTTGATACGCCGCCAGGCCGTCGCTCTTGAAGATGACGAAGTCGCCGCCGATGCGGCCCAGGTCGAATTCCCGCCGCCCGGCGAACTGGTCGTCCACGACGATTGTCTGGCCGTCGGTGCAGACCCGCCAGGCGATCGGCCTGCCGGTGGCGGCGGCCTGGTCGGCGGTGGCGAATCGCCCGCGGCAGGTTCCCGGATAGGCCGCTGCCGACTCATCGTCGTGGGGGGCGCTGCCGGCCTGCTGGGCGTCCTTTCGGCTGCAGACGCAGGGATAGGCCAGCCCCTTGGCCACCAGCGCCTCCAGCGCCTGGCGGTAAAAGTGCGCCCGCTGCGACTGGTACACCGCCGGCTGCTCCCACGTCAGCCCCAGCCAGGCCAACTCTTCCAGCATGTCCGCGGCCGAGCCGGGCTTGACGCGTGGGCCGTCCAGATCTTCCACGCGCAGCAGCATCCGCCAACCTTGCTGGCGGGCCAGCAGGTGGTTCAGCACGAAGGTGCGGGCGTTGCCCAGGTGCAGCGCCCCGGTGGGGGAGGGCGCCAGTCGCGTCAGGTGCTCTGTCATTGAGCCAAGTATAACGCAGTGTGGCATGGTCAGGCTCCATTCGCCTGACCATGTTTCGATGACGTGACGCGCCGGTTAGCCTGTCAAAGGCACGTTGCCCGGCGCTACTTGGCGGTCGCTGGGTTGCTGGTCGCAACTGGGGCCGAAGCGGCGCCGTCGGCTTCGACCACGATGCGGAACGTCACGCCGGGGTCGGGATCGCTGTTGATGAATTCAAACTCGCCGATGGCATAGCGCGGATTTGATCGCCCCATGCCCATGTGCTGGTGTTTCTTGGCCGGATCGCCGCCCGGCTTGTCTTCAGCCGGCATGGCTTGCGGGTCGGTGGCGTCCTTGATCGGCAGGGCAACCACCCTGGGGTTGTCGCTGAGTCGTTCCCAGAATCGGCTTTGCATGTCGTAGATGCCCCAGGCGTTGGCTCTGGCTGACTTGCCCGGGGCCGATGTGCGACTGCCCTGCTCCTTGTACTTTGCCGAGAACGGCGGGTTTGACGTGCCCACCCGGGCGGCGTACGCCCACTCGGCCGCCGTGGGCACGCGCACCTTCTGGCCGGTCTTTTCCGACAGCATTTGGCAGAACTTGTACATGTCCACGCAGGAGACGGTATGGATGGGCTGCTGCGGGCCGACATCCTGCTTGCAGGGGTTGTAGCCGGTTACCGCCTGGAAAGCCTCTTGAGCGACCTGGGTTTCGGAAAGGTAGTAGCCCTTGGTGAAAGTCACCATGTGCGGGGGGTCTTCCTGCCAGTGCGGGGCCAGGTAAAACGGTTCGCCCATGAAGAACTTGCCCGGCGGGATGTAGATGCACTTGAGGGAGACGGCGTCGCTGATCTTGAGCACCAGCGGCGGCTTGTCCGGCACGACGAAAGGCTTATCCGGCGCCAGCATCTTGGCGGGATACTGGTAACTGGTATTAGGTTCGGCCTTGGTGACGTGGATCCACTTCTTGCCGTCCTTCTCTTCGAGCGTCCCGGTCAGGGAGTAGATCGACGTGCCGTAGCGGTTCTTGTTGTATAGTTCCGCCGCCGGCGGGCCGTCGATGAAGTACTTGAAGTTCTCGGTCCACAGGTCCATCAGCTTGCGGGCCGCGTCGCCGTCCAGTCCCTTGTCGGGGTAGTTCTCGGCCAGCAGGGCGTCCACCTTGGCCTTGACGGCCGGGGGGCCGTCCAGGACGTAGACGAAGGGGACCGTGTCCTTGAACGTGCCGGAAATATGGAAGTCGTTCAGCACGTTGCCGATGAGCGTGACCTCTCCAGCCTGCGACGCGGCGGGGGCTGTGGTCGAGGCCGGCTGGCTTAAACTAGAGGAGCTTGACACGAGTACGAGGAAACAAACGGACAAAGCGAAAATGATGCGGTTAGTCATGGTTGGAGGTCCTTATTCTTATGCCTTTACCACTTAGGTTAGCTGCAGAGCCTGGGAGTGTCGAGTATTTGACTTTCTTATCTCTTGCTGGCCTTGGCGCTGCTGTGTTTAACTCTTCCCGGACCTGCCTGGTTCCGGGCTTTGTTCTTGAATTGCCGCCGCGGATGTGGAGAAATACTCCGCGGCGCCGGTAGAGTTGTATAGGCCATCAAAGTGCGGAAGCGGGAAGAAGTTTGGAGAATATCGCGTTGCGTACGGACGGCGCGGGTGAGACATGAAAATTGCCATTGGCAGCGATCACGCTGGATTTGAATACAAGGAGCGGATACGGGCCTACCTGGCCGAACACGGCCACGAGGTCAAGGATTTCGGCGCGTTTTCGGCCGAGCCGGTGGACTACCCGCTGTTCATCCGCCCGGTGGCCCTGGCGGTGGCGCGGGGTGAATACGAGCGGGGGATCATCCTGGGCGGCTCGGGCAACGGCGAGGCCATCGTGGCCAACCGCATTCGGGGCATCCGGGCCACGGTGTGCTGGGACGCGGTGTCGGCCCGGCTGGCGCGCGAGCACAACGACTCCAACATCCTGTCGCTGGGCCAGCGTATGATGTCCGCCAACACCGCCCTGGAGATAGTGGAGATCTGGCTGAGCACGCCTTTTGCCGGCGGGAGGCACGCCCGCCGCATCGCCCAGATCGATGACTTCTGAAGAAAGACCTGAACCACAAAGCTCACAAAGAGCACCAAGAAAGGTCGGTGAATCGGTTAATCAGTTAATCAGTGCGAGAACCAGATCGATTCCGAAAAGGTAAACCGATTTGCGGCTCAACCGATTAACCTGTTTAGCGTTCTTCGTGTTCTTGTGGCGAAAATCTTGTCTCCCATGGAAAATGGAAAAACCGCAATCGTGACGGGCGCCTCCAGCGGCATCGGCATGGAGACGGCCTACGCCCTGGCCGGGCGCGGCTACCGGCTGGCGCTGGCGGCCAGGCGGGGCGACCGCCTGGAAGAGGTGGCCGGACGCTGCCGCGAGCGGGGCTCGCCCGAGGTCCTGGCCGTGCCCACGGACGTGGCCTTGGAAGAGCAGGTGGGGGCCCTTTTCGCCCGGGCGCTGGAGGCCTTCGGCCGGCTGGACGTGCTGGTCAACAACGCCGGCTATGGGCTCTTCCAGCGCGTGCACGAGACCTCGACGGCGGAAATGCGGGCCATCTTCGAGACCAATTTTTTCGGCCTGTTTTTCGGCTGCCGCTGTGCGGCGCCGGTCATGATCCGCCAGAAGGGCGGGCACATCTTCAACGTTTCCAGCATCGTGGGCCGGCGGGGCACGCCTTTTCACGGGGCCTACTCGGCCACCAAGTTCGCCGTCATCGGCCTGACCGACACCCTGCGGGTGGAGCTGGCGCCGCATAACGTTCGCGTGACGGCGGTGCTGCCGGCTCTGACGGATACGGAATTCTTCGACCACAGCGTCAGGGGGCGGGGGGCCAGGCAGAGTTTCGCCAAGTTCAAGCGGCTCACGCCGGCCGATGTCGTGGGAAGGAAAATCGCCGCCGCCGTCGGCCGCAACCGCCCAAACATGACATTCACGCTGGGGGGAAAGTTGCTGGTGCTGATGTCGGCGCTGTCGCCCCGGCTGGTGGATTACGGCATGCGGCAGTATTACGAAGACCTGCGCAAACGCCTGGGACTGTCGAGCTAGTTGGGGCTGGGCTGGAGGGCATAGGCGTGGATCTGGGCCACGATCCGCTGGAGTTCCACCAGGTCGGGGGTCTTGACGAAGAACAGGCAACGCTCCTTGCCCAGGCACAGGGCGGCGTCTTCCTTGGAGGTCGAACTGGTCAAGATGGCCACGGGCAGCTTCCGCAGACGCGGGTTGAGCGTCATTTCGACCAGCACTTCACGCCCGCTCTTGACCGGCAGGTTCAGATCCAGGATGACGATGTCGAAGGAATCAATCGCCTGGAGCAGCCGGTCGATGGCCGACTGTCCGTCCGGGGCCACCTGCATGCCCACTTCCACGCCCAGGCGCTCCAGGGCGATCTGCACCAGCAGCACGTCCCCGGGGTTGTCCTCGACCAGCAGCACTTTTATTTTCCTGTCGTCCATACTGCCCTTCACTCGCTTTTGAGGGTGAACCGAAACGTGGTCCCCTCGCCCTTGGTTGACTCCAGCCATATTCGGCCTCCATGCCGTTCCACGATCTTCTTGCAGATGGCCAGTCCGATGCCGGTGCCGGGATAGCGGTCCCGGCTGTGCAATCGCTGGAATATTTGGAATATCTTGCCGTGATGTTCGGGGTCGATGCCGATGCCGTTGTCGCGCACGGAGAATTCGCACTGGCCGTCGAATTCGCGATGCCCGATCTGGATCTCCACCGGGCGGTCGGCGTGGCGGAACTTGAGGGCGTTGCTCAGGAGGTTCTGAAACAACTGCGTCAACTGCACGGGGTCGGCCTGCACCATCGGCAGGCTGTTCCAGGTGATTTTCGCCTGGGTTTCCTCCACCGGCAGCTTGAGATTGGCCAGCGCGGCTTGCAGGGCATTCTCCGACGAGACCGGCTGGAGGGTCTTGCCGGTCAGGGTGGTGCGCGAGTAGGCCAGCAGGTCCCGAACCAGTTGGCTCATGCGCTGGGCGCCTTCGACGGCGAAGCCGATGAACTCCTTGCCCTTGTCGTCGAATTTGTCCTGGTATTCGGAGGCCAGCAGTTGCACGAAGGCCGACACCATGCGCAGCGGCTCCTGCAGGTCGTGGCTGGCCACGTAGGCGAACTGTTCCAGGTCCTTGTTGGAGCGGGCCAGGTCCACGGCGGTCTGCTCGGCGGCCTCTTTGGCTAAGCGGAGCTGGTCCTGGGCCTGCACGCGCTGGGTGACGTCTTCGGTGACCACCACGGCTCCCAGCAGTTGCCCGTCCTCGCCGTGGATGGGCAGGGCCTGGTTATGCAGGATTCTCTTTCCCCTGGCGGGGTTGTCGATCTCCACCGGTTCGTTCACGTACCAATAGCCGGTCTTGAGGGCCACCGCCAGGGCCCAATCCTCCGGCTGCACCGGCTGGCCGCTGGCCACCCATCTGCCCTTGTACTCGCCGTAGCGGTCCCTGGTCACGTGAGTGCTGATGCCCCAGATGCTCTGGACGGCGGGATTGGTGAAGACGATGGCGCCCTGGGCGTCGGCCAGGAAGATGGCCACCGGCAGGGCCTCCAGGATGGTCCGCAGCCGGCGCTCGCTATGCCGGAGGGCCTCCTCGGCCTGCTGGAACTGCTCGTTCTGGCTGGCCAGTTCCTCAGACTGTTGGGAAAGCTCCTCGTTCTGTTGTGACAGTTTCTCCGCCTGCTCGCGCAGGGTCTCTTCGGCCTGTTTCTGCGTGGTGATGTCGGTGCTGACCTCCAGGATGGCTGGCGGGCGCCCGGCTTCCCCGCGGCGCAGGGCGTACAGCAGGGAGATGGCCAGGTCGCTACCGTCCTGGCGGCGGCGCGTCACCTCGCCCTGCCAGTTTCCCTGCTCCAGCACGATTTGCCGGACCTGCTCAGCCGGCTGGGCGAAATGCGTCATTAGCACCTTGCCAACGTCCTGGCCCTCGGCCTGGGCGGCCTCAAACCCGTACAGCCGGCGGCAGCCTTCGCTCCAGCGGGTGATTCGGAACTGGGCGTCCAGGGCCAGCAGGTTGCCCTTGTCCAGCAAGGCCAGGTCCTGCTCCTGGGCGATGCTAAGGGCCTCGGCCCGGCGGGCGCGGGCCAGGCGTTCGGCCAGGAAGCTCAGGAACAGGCCGGTGCCCACGAAAATGCCCACGGATATTTTATCGTTGAGGCCGGCGATGCCGAAACCTAACGGCTCGATGAACCAGTAATCCGCCGCCATCGCCGACAACAGCGTCGCCAGGATGCCCGGCCCGGCGCCGGCCAGGCTGACCACCAGCAGGATGGCCGGATACCAGGTGATGAACAGCGGCATCGGGCCGAACTGGTTCACCAGCCACGTTCGCGAGGCCGTTGCCAGGGCGACCATGGCGACGGCAAAGGCATACCGGATAACCAGCCCCGGCCACGTCTTGGCGGCCTGCCCCTGGCCGGCGCCGTCCCCGGTCAGGCGCATCGTGCGGATGATCAGCACCGCCGCCGCCGACAGCACCGCCAAGGCCAGCACCGCCCCTAGACCCACGACCAGCACCGTGCTATGGGCGGCCTGGCTGGCGACTTGCTCTTGGGCAGCCAATTCCTGCTGCTCGCGGGCCCCCATCTGCTCCAGCACATAGCGAACGTCTTTCATTATCTGCTGGCCGGGGTCGGTCACGATGAGGGGCAAGGCCGCCTCCAGCCCATCCTGGCGACGGACCTGGATCGCCTTCTGGAGTTCATCCAGTTCTTGGCGGGAAAGTTCCTGCAACTGCTGCAGGCTCTGCAGTTGGGCCGGCTCGTCGCGGTTCAGGACTTTGAGCTTTTCCAGGCGGGAGTGAATCTGGCCGGGGGCGGCGTTATAGGATTCCAGGTAGCGCTGCTGGCCGGTCAGGACGAAGTCTTGCTGGCTGGCCTGGGCGCTCGTGAGCACCGAGAGCACGCGCTCGAGGTTATCCAGCACCCGGTAGGAGTGGGCGACCTGGCGGTCCTTATCCACCAGGTCCTGGATTCCCGTGTAAGAGCGGACGGCCACCGCGGCGGTGATCGCCAGGGCCAAGGCCAATGCGATTCCACTCTTCAGGCCCGACTTCATGCACGGGTCTCCGGTGTCGGCCGGCGCGCCGACTCAAAGTTTGGGCCCAGGTCGCCCTCCTCACGCGGCGCCGGCACAGGCCCGCGCAGGTCCGCGGCATCTTTACGGGCGGGCCCTCCGCCTGGCCCTCCGCCCGCAGGCCCCGCGGGGCCAAGGCCCCGGCCGGTCGTGTCCACCTTCTTCAAGGCACGCGTCGTCGGCATAGGCAACGATTCCTGGGAGAGATACTTTTTCGGCAAGCCATCGCCCTGGCCATGAAGGTATTCAGGCTCCACCTGTTTCAGCGTCGTTCATCGGGACTGTTATTCGTATATCGCATGGCGCGCAGTAATCATGTATGCAAGGGGTGAGCAACGCACCATTAACAAGGATAGGCGCAACCGCGCAAAGGGGGAATCAGGCCAAATCAGAGGTTTGGCATAGGGGAAAATACTATTCTCTTGCGGCCCTCTTCGACAGGCACTTTTGCCTCTGCTTGCCTGCCCGCGCAGGCCGCGCGGCCGGCCGGAGCTCCAGAGCAGGGCCTTGACGACCAGGGCCGGCAACGGCTACCGTTGTGCTCACCAGGCCGATGGGCCGCAGTGTTGGGGTTTACCGGCCGGTGAGTTTCATTCAGCGGGAGAGGCTCCTGTCCACCGCAAGAACCCTCCCGCCGAGGTGATTCCAATGAGACTATCTCTCTTTGCGGCGGCGATCAGCCTGTTGCTGGCGGCGGGCGGGTGCTCGCTGGTCCCGGGCGATACGCCCGCTGAGCAATCGCGAATGCAGGCGGCCGGCCGGGCCTACCAGGCGCCTTTCTCCCGTCGCGTCCTGCCCGAACTGCCCCTCAGCCCCCAGTGGCCGGAGGTGCTGCGGCGGGCCTTCCTGGCTAACGGCGACCTGGAGGCGGCATATTACGAATGGCAGGCGGCACTGGCACGGGTGCGCCTGGCCGGCGCCTATCCCAACACCAACCTGGCCCTGGGCTACCAGTACATGTTCTCGGGCGAGAACATGAAGGCCTTCGACCGCGGCACCTTCATCGCCGGCACCGATCCGGCGATGAACCTCTCCCTGCCGGCCAAGGTCGCCCAGGCGGCCCAAGTCGCCCTGGAGGAGGCCAAGGCCAAGGGCAAGCGGTTCGAGGCCGCCAAGTTTGCCCTGCAGCAGAAAGTGCTGACCCAGTATTACGACATGGCCCTGACGGCCGAGCGGCTGCGCATCCAGCAGGAGACGGCCGACCTGCTGAAGATGGTGGTGGACGTGTCGGCCCAGCAGGTCCGCGGCGGCGCGGCACAGGTGGACGTGCTCAAGGCCCAGACCGAGTATGCCATGGCCCAGGACGAACTGGCCAATATGAAGGTCGAATTGGCCTCGATGCGGGCCATGCTCAACGGCATGCTCGCCCGCTCGCCCGACGCGCCGCTGGAGCCGCCCGCCCAACTGCCCGCCCCCAGGCCGCTGCCGCTGGACGACGCACAACTGCTCCAGGCCGCCATGCAGCGAAACCCCGAGCTGGCCGAGTTGGCCTTCCAGGCCCAGGCCCGCCAACAGGCCATCGAGTTGGCCCGCATGGCCTGGTGGCCGGACTTCTTCGTCCAAGTCAGCATCCAGGGCAGCATTCAGCAGGCCCTCATGGCCATGGTCATGCTGCCGGTCAATGCCCCGGCCATCCAGGCCGGCATCGACGAGGCCGACGCCATGCACCAGGCCGCCCTGGCCATGCTGCGGCAGGGGGGCTTCGACCGGGCTGGCCAGTTCGTCGCCACCCTGCAGGCTGTTCACAACCACGAGCGCCAAGCCGCTCTGTACCGCGACGACATCATCCCCAGGTCGCGCCAGGCGTTTGACAACTCCCTCCAGGCCTACACCGGCGGGGTGATCGGCTTTGCCGACGTGATCGACAGCCTGCGCGTGCTGCTGGGGGCCCGGCAGTCCCTGGCCCAGGCCCGCATGAATCGCGAAAAACGACTGGCCGAACTGGAAACCCTGCTGGGGGCCGACCTGGAGGCGCTGAAAACCCCCGCTACGACTTCTCAAGCAACCTCGCAGCCATAATCCGCATTTTTGGGTGCCATGCCCTTACGCGTTTTGTGCGGAAGGGCATGTTCCGTCTTTCCGCCCAGAGGTGGTATTGCACCTATTCAGAACCACAGATAGAATCCCTTCATGTCCGGGGCCAAACCACTCTATCGCAAGCGATGCAAGCGGTATGACATTCCTTGGCAGGCCCACTACCTGACGTTTTCGTGCTTCCACCGGCAGGCGTTCTTGTCGCGTCAACGAGCCTGTTAATGGCTGCTGGAATCGGTGGAGAACGCGCGCACCAGGCGCCCATTCGATCTATGGGCTTTCGTGATCATGCCCGAGCACGCGCACCTTCTCATCTGGCCGCACGCGGGTGTCCGCGTCAGTGATATCCTGCTAACTATCAAGCAGCCGGTGACGCAGCGGTGCGTGGCGTGGGTCAAGCGCAGCGCCCCGCATTTTCTGCCGGCCATGCTCGACAGCCAACCCAACGGCAAGCATTTCTTTCGGTTTTGGCAGCGTGGCGGCGGCTACGACCGCAACCTGTGGTCGACGAGGGAGATTCACGAGAAGATTGCTTACATTCACAACAATCCTGTGCGGCGGGAACTGGTGGCGCGGGCCCAGGATTGGCCCTGGTCCAGCCTTCACGCATGGGAGACCGGCCTGGACCAGCCGATTACGATAGATCGTCAGAGCGTGCCGATGTTGGGAGTATGAAAATCGTCCGACATGCCCTTCCGCACAAGACGCGTAAGGGCATGGCACCCAACGGAAGGGCATGGCACCCAACGCAGGGGCGGGTAGAATCAGCGTTGGCCAACGTTTCAAGGACCAGGCATGAAGATCCAGAGCATCGAGACGTTCCTGTACAACCAGGTCGGCTTTGTCCGGGTGGTCGCCGACACCGGCGCGGAGGGCTGGGGACAGTTGGCGATGCCCTGCTCGGACATTACCGCCACGGTGCTGCACCACCAGGTGGCCCCGGTGGCGCTGGGCGCGGACGCCGACGACCTTGAGTCGCTGGGCGACCTGGTAGTGGAGGCCCTCTACAAGTTCCCCGGCACCTACACCTGCCGGGCACTGGCCGGGCTGGATACCGCCCTGTGGGACCTCAAAGGCAAACAGGCCGGGCGTAGCGTGGCCGACCTCCTTGGCCGGCGGCGCGACCGGGTCAGCGTGTACGCCTCCAGCATGCGGCGGGACATAACGCCCCAGGACGAGGCCGACCGCATGGCCCGATTCTGCCAGCGCCATGGCTTTGGCGCCGTCAAGGTGAAGATCGGCAAGCGCACCGGCCACGACCAGGACGAATGGCCGGGGCGCACGCAGCAGGTGGTTTCGGCCGTGCGGCACACCCTGGGCGATTCGATGGGCATCCTGGCCGACGCCAACAGTTGCTACACGCCCGCCAAGGCCATCGAGGTGGGCAGGATGCTGGAGGATTTTCACGTCGCTCATTTCGAGGAGCCATGCCCGTATTGGGAGATCGAGCAGACCGCCCAGGTGGCCGCGGCCCTGGACATTCCGGTGGCCGGCGGCGAACAGGACTTCGACCTGTGCCAGTGGCGGCGGATATTCGCCCTCCGCGCGGTGGACATCGCCCAGCCGGACCTGCTGTACGTCGGCGGATTGACCCGGGCCCGGCGGGTGGCGCAAATGGCCCAGGCGGCCGGCCTGCCCTGCGTGCCCCACTCGGCCAGCCGAACGCTCTTGCAGGTGTTCACCCTGCACCTGCTGGCGGCCATTCCAAACGCAGTGCACATGGAATACTCCATCGAGGATGCCCCCCAGCAGGAGGGCTTATTCAGTCCGGCCCTGGAGGTTCGCGACGGATCGGTGGCCGTGCCCTCCGGCCCCGGCTGGGGGGTCACCCTCAACCCCAATGTCCTGGCGGCCTCGCAGCACCAGATCAGCCGCCGGGACTAAATCTCGGGGATGGGGCGACAACATGGTCACGCGGGGAGTGAAGAAGCGTGACCATGCCGCCGCCGGCGGGGCGCTGGTAGTTATTTCTCCACCAGCACCGACGTGCGAATGAAGTCCGACAGGCCGCGGAATCCCTTGGCCCGCGACTTGCTCTCCAGCAGGGTCTTTTCCTCAGCCGTCAGGCGGATGTTCACCTGCTCCGTGCGTTCTCCGATTCGTGCCGGGCTTGGCGGTTTCTGGCCCTGCTCGATCATCGTGGCGACAGCGGCCACGAAACCTTCTCGCGTGGATTTGATGCACGCCTGGGGCGTCTTGCCGTCGCCGTAGACGTTGGGCAGTTCCAGGCCGTGGCCGTACCACTCACCATCCTCAAACCACATGACGATTTCATAATCCATCGCCAGACGCTTGGCCTTTTTCAGCACCGCCTTGTCGAAGGGGCGGGCCGGGTCATCAGCCTTGAAGTTTTTGGATTTGTCGGACATAGACCGGCTTTACCTTTCCATGATGCACCGGGACGGCGAAGGGCCGGGCGCCCGGCTTGGTGAACACGTGGTGCGCCCCGGAGATTCGCGTGAAGAGGTAGCCTTTGGCTTCAAGCATCTTCTTCACATCCGGGTATCGCATTTCGCTCGGCATAATGTAAGTATAGCACACGATATACCCAATGCAAGAGGAAGAGCGAAAACCTCTTTCGTCGCCATGGCCTTTGACCACCCCGGCAGCCAGGCCGGGCTGCCGGATCGGCCGGAACGGTTTAGCCCAGGGACGGGTTAAGACATGGTCAGGCGGGGAGTGAAGAGGCGTGACCACGCCACTTGCCCCCAGGCCGGCGTTTTGGCTCATCGAGGGCAACATTCCGCTTCGATTGAACAGCCGCGTGCGGCAGACTACACTGAAAGCGCCCGCGACGGTCGTGGGCCGAAATTCAAATGGGAAATCCGGGTGAAGATCCGCCGCCAAATTCCGAGATGGCGGCCATGTGGAACGGGACTGGCCACGGGCGCCGTCAGGGAAAACGGCCTGCCCGCAATGGGGTTGGCCCGAGGAAAGGACCGGACGATGCGCATGCGTCTGACGAACTGCCGGTGCTGGATTGCGTTTGCGATTCTGGGGCTGGTGCCAACCCTGGCCAGCGCCGCCCCTGAGAAGAAGCCCGAGGGACTGGTCGGGTACTGGAAGCTGACCGAAGGCGTCGGCCAGACGGCCTACGACTATTCGGGCAACCAGGCCCATGGCCGGGTGGTCGGCGGGGCGAAGTGGGAAACTGACGGCAAAGAGGCCGCCCTGCGCTTTGATGGCAAGAGCGGCTACGTTGAGATTCCCGGCGGGGCATGGAACGTCGGCTCGCCGGTGACTTACATGTGCTGGTTCAAGGCCGAGGGCCTCGGCCAGGTCTTCGAGCACGCTCACACCGGCGCCGTCGCGGGCGTCTTCTCTCTGGGCCCCAATGGGCGGTTCGCCGGATATGACGCCAAGGTCGGCAGTTTCGGCGCCAGCCTGCCGGAGCCCAAGGCCAACGAGTGGACCTTCGTCGCATTCAGCATCACTCCTACCGAGATACGCTGCTATTCCAACGGCGAGCTCAAGAGCACCGCGGCGATCCAGGGCATGCCGCGCACCGACGGCGACCTGTTCCTGGGGGCGCGGGGCGAGGTGCCCGACGGGTACATGACCGGCAGCATCCGCGAGATGGCGGTCTTCAACCGCGCCCTTGAGGCCAAGGAGATCGCCGCCCTGTACCGCAACTACCAGCAAGGCGCGCCGCTTTATCAGCCGGCGACCGGCCTGAAGGTGCTGGCCGTCCAACCCGAGAAACTGCTGTATCGTTCCGTGGAAAACGGCAAGCTCGACGTGATCGTGAAGAACTTCGCCGCCACGACGCAATCCGCGACCCTGCGCGTCAACCTCCTTTCCCGGTTGGCGAGCGCGCAGGAAGTCGCCAAGACCCAGCTCACGCTGGCCGCCCACGAGTCCAAACTGGTTAGCGTTTCGGTGCCGTTTGCCGGGCAGTCCTTCGGCTGCGTCACCCAGGCCACGCTGGCCCAGGGCGAGGCCGTCTTTGACCGCGTGGAAAACGTGGTGAGCGTGGCCGACAATCCTTGGCTGGTCGGCGTGGGCGGGACACTTAATCCCGCGGAGGTCGGCGCCGCGTCCCCGGCGCGGCTGGACAAGATCGTCAAAGACGCTCGCCAGAAGTATGCCAACTGGCTAGAGATGTTCTTCTGGGCGCCCGATGACTGGGGCAACCTCAATCCGACCCTCGAGGAATGGTACAGCGGGCAGGCGAATTACTACGAAACAAAGGCCAATATGCACGGACTGATGGACCGCGCCCACGCCCAGGGCATCAAGATGATCACCTACGGCAAGCACACCGCCTGCGGCCCCGACGGCTGGGAGATCGCCCGCCAGCACCCGGAATTGTTCTACACCAACAATCAAAATCAAGTGAGCGGCATCTATAACGTGCGCCAGTTCGACGAGTGGAACGACAAGGACGCCCGCAAGAAGAAGGAAAACACCTTCGATTGGCTTTGGCTGTACCCCGATTTCCGCCGGATGGACGCCCTGGACTTCGGCATCAAGCAGATTGCCGATTCGGCCAACAACCTGGGTTGGGACGGCGTCCGCTTCGACGGCCACTTCACCGTCGCCAGCGATGAACTCAGCGCCTGGAACATGCGCCGCCTGAAGGAGACGGTCCTGGCGGCCCACCCGCAATTCGTCTTGGGCTTCAACTACGCCTTCTCGCCGGAAAATTACCCGGTCGTCACCCACGAGATGCGCGAGGCGATGGCCGGCGGCGGCATGTGGATGCAGGAATCGATCCGGGATTTCGCTTACGGCGACAGCCTCTCGTACGACCACTGGACCCAATCGACGCCCGCCAAGCCGGCCTATGCGCCGCACGAGCTGGCGGTGGTCAAGCAGATCCAGGCCATGGGCGGCACTTACCACTGCATCTACAACCTGGATGGCTCGCCCAAGAGCGTTTACAAGCTGATCTACGGCCTGATCGCCGGCGGCCATTCGGTGTACGGCTCGCACGAGCTGACCCCCGGTTGCGGCAACTGGGGCAAGTTCATGGCGCGCTGGTCGGCCTTTCTCTGGAACCCGCGGCTGCAACCGGTGGCCAACGCGGTCGAGCAGGCCAGCGTGGACAAACCCGCCCTCTTCTGGCAGCCGCTGATGCAGGAGTTCGTCGATACCCCCACCTGCAAATACAAGATCCTCCATCTGGTCAATCCCTCTGGCGATGACCTGATCGCCAAGACGACCCTGCCCGATCCCCTCCAGCAGGTCGCCGTCCGAATCAAACTCGATGCCGGGGCCCAGGCGCAGCGCATCGTCGTCGTCCGGCCGGAGAGCGAGCCCTACGACGTGGCCGTCGAACCCAAGATGCAAGACGGCCGGGTCGAGGTGGTGGTGCCCAAGGTGAACGTGTGGGCGATGGTCATACTCGAGGAGTCCGGGACCTTCACCGTTCCGGCCGACAAACCGGCCTACACCGAGCTGCCGGACCCCACGAAGGTGGCCGAAGGCCGCATCCTCGCCGGCTCCGCCCTCAGCAACGACCCGCTGCAGCCGCCGGCGACCGGCCTGAAACTGGCCGCCAACGAGCAACTCTTCGAGACCGACGCCGGCTACCAGAACGTGCCCGGGCAGGCCGCCAGCGATCCGGAGGCCAACAACGGCCGCGCCCAGATTCGCGCCGACGGCACCGGCTTCGTCTATTTCGGCCGCACCTGGATGGGGCCATGCCTGCCAGGCAAGTATCAGCTCCGCATCAGATTGAAACTAGTCGACGACAAGCAGCCCGCCCGCAATCAAAGCTGCGTCTTCGAGGTCTACATCGGTGAGAAACAGCACGCCGAAGTCATCTTTGATTCCGACCCTAAGAAAGTCCCAGCCGACCGGCATCTTATCATCGACGGCAAGTACCACGACTACACGGTGACGGAGATCGACATCCACGAGACGGCCTTCTTCAACGTGGTCGGCACCGCCCGCTCAGTCGAACCCAATGGCAATCGCTTCTACAGCGACCACTGCATCGTCACCCAGGTCCAGCGCTATACCGATGCCCAGTTGGCCGCCTGGAACCCGCCTGACAAGCCCAACGGGCTGCGCACGCCGCAGGGACACGCCCCGCAGAAGACTCTCCAGGTGCGCGGAATGTACTGGCGCCCGTACGCGGTGGACAAGGCGGTCCCCGTCTGTACGAGCGTCTATGCCGTCCCGGGGAAATACGAGGACTTGTATGCATACGACGCCCTGGTGCTGGCCAATATCGACCTGCTGTTCAGCAACTTCCACACCCGTCGCATGCTGCGCGACTTCGTGGCCGACGGCGGCCGCCTGGTCGTCCTCGGCGGCCCGATGACGCTGGGCCAGGGCGGGCTGACCGGCACCTGCCTGGAAGAGATGCTGCCCTTCATCTTGAATAAACCCCAGGGGGGCAATGAGGTCGTCCCCTGCGATAAACCACTGCTCCTGGGCGAAAGGCCGGGCCAGCCATGGCCGGATAACCCGGCACTCTTTTGGCGACACCGAGTGACGCTCAAGCCGGGCGCCACCGCCGTCGCCTTTGCCGGCGATCTCCCCATCGCCGCGCGGGCCGACTACAATAAGGGCCTGGTCGCCGTCTTCGCCGGCACCGTCCTGGGCGCTGCGCCCGCCGACGCCACCCCGTTCTGGCAAACCGCCTCCTGGACCGGGCTGCTGCAAAAACTGGCGACGGAATAACACCTTTCGATTCTTCCGGATTCACCCTGAGTAGATCGAATGACCATCCTGCTGCACCTTTACTTACCCACCCGCAGGGAACAGAATGCCAAGAAGGAAGTACCCCAGGAAGGCGTAGCCCCCGATCACGGAGACAATCTTGGACGCCCACAAGAGCCTCGGAATCAAGTTGAGCCAGTGGGGTGCTTTCAACTGAGATTCTTCTGAGACTCCAGCCTTTTCCTTGAGCCAGTGGAAGATTCCCCAGATTACGGTCGCTAATGAATAATGGAGCAGGTCCAAGGCCAGAGTTAGCGCGAACAGGCAAACCGCCCATATCAGCTGGTGTGGGAACCTACTCCCTGATCCTTCCCCAATCCGGAAAATCCAAACTACGGCGATACCCGCCAGAGCGAGATTCCGGGCGGCGTCGCTGGCTTTGCCGGAGAACTCGTAGTAGGACTCCCTAAAGTCCGACAGTTTTGCCATTGGTGAGCCTACTACTTCTTCTTCGCTTTCTTGGCTTTCATTGCGGATTTCCTAGGTCCGGTGCTGCTGGTTCTGGTTCCCCTTTTCCTAGCCATTAGTGGTCCTCTAGACTTCGAGATGACCGACATGATGCCAGAGTATGGCTAACATGTCAAGTCGGGTAGGGCGTGCAACTGTTGGGTTGCACGCGCAATTCTGAACGAATTTCGATTGAGCGGAATCGGATTGCGCGTGCGGCCCAGCAGCCGCACGCCCTACTTCACTTCACTACGCGCATGTCCAAGACGAGCAGCGTGCGGCGTTGCTAAGGCTGCCGCCGGTGGCGTGAGGGGAGTTTCTGGCCTGTTTGAAGGGAAAGATCGAGCTATAATAAGCCGGTAAAAGGGATTGCTTAATGGAACTACCTACCCAGGCTGTCCTGATGATGATTATTGCAGCGGGGAGCCTTTCCGGCTGCCACAAGAAGCATGCTGTCCCGAAAATGCCCCCAGTAAGCACGAACGAGACGGCTCGCACGAACGAGACGGTTGTAGATCCGAAATCGTTCTTTGATGAAATGCCCCCCAAACGCCCGCCAATGCCTGCTGATGGCACGGGGGTACTGAAGTTGACAGCTTCTTTGGTGGATATAGATGAAGAGGAGATTCTTGAGTTTGCGGACAGGCAACCTGTTTGGATGCGGTTTTTCTTTATCAACCTCAGCAACTCTCACCTTACTATGATCCTGCCCGGTCTTATGGGTAAGGGTCTGGGAGTAGAAATAGCTTCGACACCGGGATCTGCTGCAAACGTCAGGCTCTTGCCAATCGACGATCCCTATCTCGACTTCTCCTACAATATCTTTGGAATTGAACCTGGAAAAGGACTCTGTATCGAAGTGCTCTTGTCGGACTTCCTGGAGATCAAGGGCGACGGTAGATGTGATATTGAGGCCAGTTTTCAACCTGTTACGAGACAATACGAAGGCGCGTGCAGATTGTCCGTCCGATTGCCCATGTCACGCAGTGGTTATGTAGATGAGCGGCGAATCTTAGACATTGTTAAGAAATTGAACGACCTCTATGATTCCGAGAGGATGTACGACCGCACCAAGGCTCTACAGGCGATTAGGACAGTGAAAGCAGTCGAGACGATGCCCTTGCTCGAACGAGCAATCAACGACTCGGAGCCATGGGTTCGGTCAGAGGGAATGACAAGCCTAATCCGCTTGTCTTTTCCTGAGGCGAACGTGTTGCTAGAAAAGGCAAGAACTAGCACGGACGAGTATATTCGGGCGCCGGCAAGAAAAGAGCTTGATCGCCGAAAGATGACGGAAACTTCTCCTGACGACTGAACGGCTCTCCTCTACGCCTCCTCCCGCGCCCGTGCCAGGCCCGCGGATGAAATGCCCTACGTTTCAACGCCCACCATCATCCAGCGCCATCGAGAGGGCGATGCCGCTGATTCGGGCAGGAGGCGGGGGCGGCTGGAAAGGCATGAGAATCATGCCACCCGCCGGGNNGCCGGGTGCCATGCTTCCCCTGTCGTTTAGGGGAAGCATGTCCGAGACGATTTGCGTTGTCCGTCCGTCTGAGGAGCACGGTGATTCATGGCGTGGAAGGCCGGTGGGTCAATGCCGATTCTGCCGTTGCAGTGATCCAAAGCAAGAGGAAACGAAAGGACATGCTTCCCCCCAACGACAACAACGGGGGAAGCATGGCACCCGGCGGAAACGCAGATTTGCACTGTCGTGCCACAGCGATTATGTCACCCCTTAACGCCACAGCGACTTTGTCACCCCTGACGGGTATGTTGCCTCCCCGAATGGAGGCAACACGTGATCGATCAGGAGTGCACGTTGACCGTGGCTCAATCACAGAAGCACCAACT
>PMYM01000251.1:0-500 GCA_003171235.1 Phycisphaerales bacterium
CGGGCAAGAGCGTGTGCATCAACGCCATCATCGCCTCCCTGCTATTGACCCGCACCCCCGAAGAGGTGCGCTTCATCCTGATCGACCCCAAGATGGTCGAAATGGCCGTGTACGAGGACGTGCCCCACCTGCTCTGCCCCATCGTCAACGACATGCGCAAGGCCGAGGACATCCTGGAGTGGGCCGCCGCCAAGATGGACGAGCGGTACGAGCTGCTCAAGGAAGCCTGCGTCAAGAACATCGTCCAGTACAACCGCCTGACGCCCCAGCAGATCTACCAGGCCTTCGGCGCCGACACCGAGCAGGAAAAGGCCCAGATCCCCACGCGCCTGACTTACTACGTCATCATCATCGACGAGTTGGCCGACCTGATAATGACCTCCACCAAGGAGGTGGAGGGCTCCATCATCCGCATCGCCCAGAAGGCCCGGGCGGTGGGCATCCACCTCATCCTGGCCACCCAGCGCCCCAGCGTCAACGTCGTCACCGGCCTGATCAAG
>PMYM01000251.1:505-6553 GCA_003171235.1 Phycisphaerales bacterium
GCCGACGTGCTGCTGGGCCAGGGCGACATGCTCTTCCTCCAGCCGGGCACCAGTCAGCTCATCCGCGCCCAGGGCACCCTGGTGGACGAGAGCGAACTGCGGGCCCTGGTGGCCCACTGCAAGCAGGCCGCCCCGGTGTACTGCGCCGAACTGGTCCGCCTGCAGTCCTGCGGCGGCCAGGAGGGCGGCAGCGGCGAGCGCGACGAGATGTTCGACCAGGCCGTCGAGATCATCCTGGCCAGCCAGCGCGGCAGCGTCAGCCTGCTGCAGCGCCGGCTGCAGGTGGGCTACAGCCGGGCCAGCCGGATCGTCGACCAGATGGCCCAGGCCGGCATCCTGGGCAACTACAAGGGCTCCCAGGCCCGCGAGTGCATGATGACCCTGGAACAGTGGCAGCAATTCAAGGCCAACATCCAGGCCGACCATTCCGGCGCCAACGCCGCCGACGGCGCCCCCACCAGCGTGTAACGAAAAAAGCTAAAAGCTGAAAGCTGAAATGAAGACTGGCCGCCTTGGTTTCTATTTCAGCTTTTAGCTTTCAGCTTTATTCGCACTCTTACGTGCTATTATTCTTCAAACTCCTGGAGAAACCATTATGAAGAAACTGCATGTGCTGGGATGTGCGAGCCTGCTGGCGGGCCTGCTGGCGCTGGCCGGCTGCGACAAGAACGTGACCGTGGCTTACGTCAACAGCACCCAGCAGTCGCGGACGGTGGACCTGTCGGAGCCGGGCATGGGGCATGAGCAGTTCGTGGTGCCTCCCGGCAGCGTGGTGCCCGTCAAGCTCAGGATTCCCAAGGACGAACTGCCCGCCACCTACCAGTGGTCCGCCGGCCCCGACAGCCAGGGCAGCTTCACCATCGACCGCAAGAGCAAGGGCTGGATGCAGATCGACGTAGCCCGCGGGAGCCCCCCGGCGGCCGAACACTAGCCCCAGCCGGAATTTCAAGCTGGTGTCGCCCCACGCCGGGCGGCGGGCAGCGCCCGCCCTACCCGGTTGCGTGCAACGCAGCCGGTTAAGGTAGGTTGTACGCCTTACCGATCAGCGAACTACAATGCGAGTGTCATGGTAAAGTAGTAGGCATCCCGTCCGACTTGCCCCTGGATTTCCCAGGCTCGTCGCGTCCAGAGGCAGTGGGTTGCAGCAGGTCGTCGATGTGTTTGAGGACGTTGGCCGTTTGCCCCCGAACCCTGCGGTCTTTTAGGTCGGCTGAAAAGGTGAGCAGTTGTTCTTTTGTCGCCCCAAGAAGGGATCGGTCCTTGCAGTTCTGAAGCAGGTCGTCGACGGCGTTGATCACCATTAGTTGGGCTTGCTCTCCCTTGGCACGGTTCATCGAGCGCAACAGGGGGATGACGATGCCAAGCCTGTCGGGCCTGTCCCGCATGGCACGCTGTGCCAGGCTGCCCCAAGCCATGGTGTCCGGATCCGCGGGGCTAACTGCAAGAAGACGCTCGATGAGTTGCTCAGGAGTTGCAGAAACCAACGCGCTTTCCACGGACGGGAATCGCTGCTTCAATCCGTACTCACGATGGAGGGGGTGTTCGCCATCCGGCAGTTTCGACACCTTGATGACAAGCTTGCCGCCCTGTTTCCAATATTCCGGGCTGCCTTCGTGCCAGTATCGCTTCGGGTTATCTTCCTTCACGGCTGGAACGGCATAGTCCAACAGAATCCGCGCCACATCGCCGCCGTGGTGGACCCTGCAGCGATTAAATTCATCCACTCCGACCTTCCCGTCGTGGCCGCCAGTGCCATTCAGGAACTTGCCCGTGACGGCCTTCGCGAAAGCCGCCCAGTCCGCAACATCTTGCGCCACTGCAGGGGATGAGATCTCAATGGTGATACTAACCGACGTATCCCATATCCGGAACTTGCAGTCATCCACGGCATACTCCGCCACAAGCAAATCGTGGCCCTCCGGGCTTCGGTGAATGGCTGTGAGACGTGAGACAACGTCCGATGGAACCCACTTTGGCTGAATCACGAGCGCCAGCCATTCTCGGCAGCAACCGCGTGCCGCCAATGAATCGTCAGCGGGAATGGGCGAGGCCAACTCTTTACTTGAGGGCCACTGCACCAGACTGGACACACAATCTCTGGCTGCCTCAGACTGCTGGCTGTTCCACTCGACAACCGTCGCAACCGAATCTGCGGCCAAGCACAGTTCCCCCGAGCCGCTAAACAATACCGTCATCGTCGCCATCCCAAGAGCAATAAGAGTGCGTCGCATGTTGTTCCTTCCTTTCATTCCTTGATTGGTTCAACGCTACCCATCTCAGCAACAGCATCTTTCACGGATTCGGGAGACCCACTGCATTTGGGTGATCATGCAAGTCCTTTACCCGAGTGTTCTCACCGTAGCTCCACCATTGGTTGAACGCCGTGCTATCATCGCTCACCTTATGCAGGAGTTTAAGCAACCCCAACGGGTCCGCCACCGTGTCGAGACGGTCCCAGACTGTCAGGTACTTGGTAGCGCCTCCATCAACAATATCAACGACGCTAAAACATCCCTCATAGTTGTTAAGATATCCTCCATTTGACTGCTCATAACGCAGGTAGATTGTGCCGTGAGTCGGATCCGAACACGTCGTTTCCTCCCGACTGCTGGCATCCTTATCTCCGGGCGGGAGCCCGCCGGTTGGATAGGCGAAGGTGGCCACAGCGCTCGGTATGCCTAGCATCCACAGCGCGTGAACGGCCAACTTCGCGCCTTCCCCGCAGTCAACTTTCTCGCCGCCAGGATCGAGAGCCTTCCATATCGGGCTGTTCAGCGGCTGCGAGTCCGTAGGTCGGGCATACTTGCCCGACATTCCTCTGTCACTGCTCCGGCAGTGTCGGGCAAGTATGCCCGACCTACCCGGCTGGGACATGTCCTTCCGCACAAGGCGCGTAAGGACATGGCACCCGGCCGAAGGCCCCCCATCGCGCAGGGTGTGCAACTCTTGTTGCACGCAGAACAAGCAGGATTGCGCGAGCGGCCAAGCAGCCGTTCGCCCTACCCGGCCACCACCCGCCACAGGCGAGACGCCTGTGCTACCCACCCGCCACAGGCGAGACGCCTGTGCTACCCACCCGCCACAGGCCAGACGCCTGTGCTACCCACTCGCCACAGGCGAGGTGCCTGTGCTACCAGCTATTTCCAGCTTTCCAGGGTCTTCATATAGTTGGCCCGCTCGAAGACGGCCGGTTCGGCAACTCTCTTCTGGCTGAGGGCGCCGCGGGCTTCATGGAGGTTTTCGTAGCCGCGCTGGGCGAGGATGTCGGTGAGGTCCTGGCGGACCTTGGCCATGTGGGCGATGCCGTTCTTGAGCAGGGCCGAGGTCATCATCACCACGTCGGCGCCGGCCAGGATGAGCTTGGCGGCGTCGGCGCCGGTGTGCACGCCGCTGCTGGCGGCCAGCGAGGAGCGAAGCTTGCCGTACAGGATGGCGATCCAGCGCAGCGGCAGGCGGATGTCCTCGCTGTTTGAGAGCACCAGCCGCGGGCGGACGTCCATCTCGGCCAGGTCGATGTCGGGCTGGTAGAAGCGGTTGAACAGCACCAGGGCGTCGGCCCGGGATTGGTCCAACCGCTTGGCCATGTTGGCGAAGGCCGAGAAGAACGGCGAGAGCTTCACCGCCACCGGCACCCTGACGCTGGCCTTGACCGTCTCCAGGATGTCCAGGAAGACCTTCTCGATCACCGAGCTGTTGATGGCCGGGTTGGTGGGGATCATGTACACGTTCAGCTCGATGGCGTCGGCCCCGGCGGATTCAATGTCCTTGGCGAAATTCGTCCAGCCGCCGGTGGAGATGCCGTTGAGGCTGGCAATGACGGGGATTTTGCAGGCGGCCTTGGCCTGCTCGATGTTCTCCAGGTACAACTGCGGGCCGACCTTGAACGACTCCATCGGCGGGTAGTACGTCAGCGCCTCGGCGAACTGCTCGGTGCCGCGCTCCAAGTAGTAATTCAGCGCCAGCGCCTCCTGCTCCAATTGCTCCTCGAAGATCGAGTGCATCACCACCGCCCCGGCCCCGGCGTCGGCCAGGGCCTTTATGTTCTCGATCTTCTTGCTCAGCGGTCCGGCCGATGCAACCAGCGGACACGACAACTCCAGCCCCATGTACTTGGTGGACAGATCCATGTGATGCCTTCTTTCCAGATCAGTGACTCGCCGTTAGGGTCTCTATGTGATTATTGGCCTCCGCGGCGGCCCTTGCCAGTCGGAGGGTCCGAAATCGTGAATCGACACGGGGACGCCAGGGGGTTAAACTCCTGCCTGGAAATCTGATTTGGTATTTCGGTGGCACAGGCTTTCGAGACTGTGCCCGCCAAACACGGGCGGGACGCCCGTGCCACGTGCGAGGATGCCATGGAAATCGTCTGGTTGATCGTGGGGCTGCTGGCCGGAGCGGCGGCTGGGTATTTCATCGCTGCCGCCCACGCCAAGGCCCGCCTGGCCCAGGAACTCTCCCAGGCCGCCAGCCGGGCATCGGCGGCGGAAAGCCTGCTGGCCGAGCTGCGCTCCCAGGCCGACAAGGCCGCCGCCGAGCGGCAGACGCTCACCAACCAACTCGCCGCCGAGCGCGAGGCCCGCACCGCCGCCCAGACCCAGCTCGAACAGGCACAGAAGTCCGCCCAGGAGCAGAAGGCCCTGCTGGAGGAGACCAAGGCGCGGATGCTGGACGCCTTCAAGGCCCTCTCCGGCGACGCCCTGCGCAGCAACAACCAGGCCTTTCTGGAACTGGCGCGCGAGCGGCTGGAGGCGGTGCTGGCCCAGGCCAAGGGCGACATCGGGCAGCGCCAGCAGGCCATCGACGCGGCGGTCAAGCCCCTCTCGGCCGCGCTGGAGAAGTACGAAGAGCACCTGCGGCTGATGGATTCGCAGCGGGTGCAATCCGCCACCAGCCTGGAGGAGCAGATAAAGCACCTGGCAACCAGCAACCAGCAGCTTCAAAAGGAAACCGGCAACCTGGTGACGGCCCTGCGCAACCCGGCCGTCCGCGGGCGATGGGGCGAGGTCACGCTCCACCGCGTGGTCGAACTGGCCGGCATGAGCGAGCACTGCGACTATTCCGAGCAGGTCCACCTGGCCAACGAAGAGGGGGCCCTGCGCCCCGACATGGTGGTGCACCTGCCCGGCGGGCGCGACATCGTGGTGGACGCCAAGGTTTCGCTGGAGGCCTACCTGCGGGCCATCGACGCCGACGACGAAGTCCAGCGCCAGAGTTGCCTGGACCAGCACGCCCAGCAGCTTCGCGCTCACATGCAGAAGCTCTCGGGCAAGAGCTACTGGGACCAGTTCGAGCACACGCCGGAGTTCGTGGTGATGTTCATCCCGGGCGAATCTTTCTTCGCCTCGGCCCTGGACATCGACCGCTCGCTGCTGGAGGACGGCATGGAGCGGCGGGTGGTGCTGGCCACCCCCACCACGCTCATCGCCCTGCTGCGGGCGGTGGCCTACGGCTGGCGGCAGGAGAAGATGGCCCAGAACGCCCAGGAGATTTGCGACCTGGCCAAGGAACTGTACGACCGCGTGAAGGTCTTCCGCTCGCACCTGGTCAAGGTGGGCACGGCTTTGAACGGCTCGGTCCGGGCGTTCAACGATTCGGTGGGGTCGCTGGAGAGCCGGGTGCTGCCCTCGGTGCGGAAGTTCCAGGAGCTGGGCGCCGCCGGCGGCGAGGTTATCGAACCGGTCGAGCCGCTGGAATTGACGCCCAGGAAACTCATCGACGGGGCGCCTCCCGGCGACGAGGCCTAGCCGCCTGTCACAGTTGATTCTGCGGGTGGCACAGGTTGGAAACCTGTGCTACCGAGCTTGCGGATCGCCGCCGCCAGCACATAGCTCGTCGCCCATGTGTCGCTTCCTGCGAAGGCCTTGTCGGAGACCAGGACGGCCGAGTCGATCCCCATCGCGATGGCCTCCTTCAGGGCGCTGGCTGCCTTGGGCGGGCCCATCGAGAGGGCGACCACCTCGGTCGAGCCCGGGGGAGCGGCCTCCCGAAGCTGGATCGCGATCTCGATGGCGTAGAGGTCCAGCGGGTTGATGATCGCCTCCACGCCCT
>PMYM01000139.1 GCA_003171235.1 Phycisphaerales bacterium
CTGGCCGCCGATGAGGCCCTGCTTAAGCGCTTTGTCTTCCTCCTGGGCGCCGAACGCGTCGTGCCCGCGCATCGCGAGTGCCACCTCTACGAACTCCTCCGCGCCTCCGGCCAGTATGAACAACTGCAGGTGCTGAAGGACCATGCGGGCATAGAGCGGGTGATAGTGGCGAGGAAGAAAGGCTAGAGGTTAAACCGCTTGTCCAGTGGCGCTACAAAAGAACTGGCTGTGGAAGTCATACGCGTGCTGCGGCGGGCCGGGCACCAGGCGGTGCTGGCCGGGGGCTGCGTGCGCGACATGCTGCTGGGCATTCGCCCGGCCGACTACGACGTGGCCACCTCTGCCCGGCCGGAGCAGGTCAAGGCGCTCTTTCGCCACGTGCTGATGGTGGGGGCCAAGTTCGGCGTGGCCATGGTTATTTTCGGCCGGCGCAAGGTGGAGGTGGCCACCTTCCGCAGCGACGTGTCCTATACCGACGGCCGGCGCCCCGACCAGGTGCATTTCTCCGACGGCCGCCGGGACGCACTCCGCCGCGATTTCACCATCAACGGCATGTTCCATGACCCCCTGGCCGGCACGACCATCGACTACGTGGGCGGGCGGCGGGATCTTCGGCGAAAGGTCATACGCGCCATCGGCCAGCCGGAGCACCGCTTCGACGAGGACCACCTTCGCATGTTGCGGGCGGTGCGGTTTTCCGTACGGTTTGGATTCGCCATCGAGCCGGCCACGGCCCTGGCCATTCGCCACCACGCTGGCCGCATCGTGCGGATCAGCGGCGAGCGAGTACGCGAGGAACTGGAGAAGATGCTCGCCCGCCCCTCAGCCCCGCAGGCCTTGGAGCAACTGCACGAGCTTGGCCTGTTGCAGCACATCCTGCCGGAGTTGTTCGGACCTGGAGAAGATAAGACGCCCCAACCCGGCCAACCGAAGGATGCACTGTGGCCCTCGGCCCTGCGCCGGGTGCGACTGGTGGCCCGGCGGTGCGATGTCGAAATGAACTTGGCGGCCTTGTTGGGCGAACTTGACCGGCACCAGATAGAGGCTATTGCCCGGCGATGGGGCGCGTCCAATCGCTTGCGCGAAGACCTGGTCTGGCTGGCCGCGCACCTGCGCGACTGGCAGAAGATGCCGACGGCGGAACTGGCAGCAGTCAAGATATTGATGGCCGGCCGGCAATTTGCCCGCCTGCGGATACTGTGGCGGCTAGACGAGCGGCTGAGGACCGGCGGCGTTGCCTGCAATCGGCGAATCGCCGCGCGCATCCGGCGCATCCCAACCGGCCAGGTCGCCCCGGCCCCGCTGGTCAGCGGGGCGGACCTCAAGGGCCTGGGGCTTTCGGAAGGGCCGCGACTGGGGAGAATCCTGGCCGCTCTCTATCGGGCGCAACTCAACGAGGGAATTGCCACACGGGCCCAGGCCATGGATTTGGCCGCCGGATTGATTGGCAAGGAATAGCGGCAAAAAAGGGTTTTTCAAGGTCAAGGACAACAAGAAAAAACCCCCGGCTCATGAGCCGGGGGCTAAGTAATCAGGGGTGCCTCGGTCTGCGCCGAGGATCGCAAGCTAACGGTATAAGTCACGTCACGCGATGTTGATGTTCTTGAACTGCGGCAGGTAGGGCTTGTTCTTCTTGAGCATCTCCTGGACCATCTGCTTGATTTCTCGCAGGCCCAGCACGGCCGCGCAAAGCGGATCGTAGCAGCAGGCCTGGTAGAGCAGGGTGGGGTCGCCCGTGATGGCCGCCTCAACGGCCATTTCCTCGATGCAGACGCTCAGGTGGACCAGTGCCACGCATTGCGGCGGCAGGGGGCCGACGTGAATGGCGTTGAAGCCGCGCTTGTTGGCCAGCACCGGCACCTCCACGCAGGCCTTTGCCGGCAGGTTGTCGATGATGCCGTCGTTGGGCACGTTGCCGTTGAAGAGGAAGCCGTCTCCGCCCATCCAGGCGTTGATGATGTAGGCGGCGTATTCGCGGCCGCGCTCCATGGACATCGTGCCGGCCTGCTCCACCACTTGCCGCACCAGCGTCTTCCAGGTCTTCTGCCGGCCAAGGTAGTTCTTCAGGATGGCGGCATACACGCCGGGGTTCCAGCCCGTGCCTCTCAGGCAGTACTTCTTGATCAAATCCTGGCGCTTGCGGAACCACCAGTTGTACTCGCTGTTGTGCCCGCTGGACTCGGTGACGTAGTAGCCCAGGGCCAGGAACATTTCGTTGCGGACGATCTCCTCCTGGTATATTTCCTTGCGGGCGACGGCCTTGCGGATCAGGGGGTAGGCGTCCTTGCCGTCCTTGTTGAATTCCACGTAGAAGGCCTGGTGGTTGATGCCGGCGCAGACGTAGGTGATCTGGTCATCGGTGGCGCCAATCCACTTGGCCAGCATGCTGGCCGTGCCCTGCACGCTGTGGCACAGGCCGGTGACCTTGACGGGGCTGCTGCGCTGCATGGCCCGGCAGAGCATGGCCATGGGATTGGAATAGTTGAGCAGGATGGCGTCGGGGCAGTAGCGTTCCATGTCGCGGACGATGTCCAGCATGACCGGAATGGTCCGCAGGGCGCGGAAGATGCCGCTGATGCTGCGGGTGTCGCCCACGTTGGTGTCGATGCCGTATTTCTTGGGGATCTCCAGGTCGTGCCGGAAGATCTCCACCCCGCCGGCCAGTATGGTGCACAGCACGGCGTCGGCCCCGCGCAGGGCGGCGCGGCGGTCGGTGGTGGCTTCGACCTTGGCCTTGGCGCCGCTGCGATCCACCAGCTTCTGCACGGCCTGGCGACTCCAGGCCAGGCGCTCGGGGTTTATGTCCATAAGCACCAGGGTTGAATCGCGCAACAGGGGAAAGGTCAGGATGTCGCGGACGAGGTTGCGCGTGAAGCCCAGGCTGCCGGCCCCGATGAATGCGATTCTTGTCACGTAGTTTCCTTTCGGTGAGGTGCGCTGAGCGCATGGCCGCGTCGCTGCGGCTATTGGTATTCCATTCCCAGCTTGTCCAGGATGGCCTTGAGGGCGGCCACCGCCTGGCCGAAGAGTTCAGGCCCGGTGAAGCCGCTGAATTGTCCTGCCCGGGCCATGTGTGGCTCGAGGGTCATGACGCCGGCATAGCCGCGCCGCCCGGCATCGGCGAGGATTTGCGGGATCTGGCCCTGACCGGTTCCGGCGGGACAGCAGATGTCCTGGCCGGGGACGGCGTCTTTTATGTGGAAGTAATGCGTCAGTTCGGCCAGGCCGGCGTTCCAGCAGTCCTCCAGCGGGCGCAAGCCGGCAAACACGAAATTGGCCGGATCGAACACGCCCTTCAGGCTGCTCGAACCAATGGCGGCGAAAATGTCCTTAACCTGGGCGGTTTTTTCGCCGTAGATGTTGGCCTCGTTCTCGTGCAGCAGGACTATGCCCGCGGCCGCGGCGGCCTGGGCCATTGCTCCCAGCCGCCGCATGACTTCATCGCGGCAGGCGAGTATGTCGCCGCCTTGTGGCGGGTAGAAACTGAAGATGCGGACGTAGGGGGCGCCGAAGATTCTCGCCAGTTCGCAGCAGTGCTTCAGCAGGTCCAGGTGCGGGCCGAAAGGCTCGTCAATGCGTATCTTGCCGATGGGCGAGCCGACGCAGGGCATGCCGAAGCCACGGTCGTCGAATACCTTGCGGTATTCCTTGGCCTGCGGCAAGGTGAACTTGGAGACATTCACGTTGTCGATGCCGCGGACGTCGATGTGCCGGACGCCGTTGGCCTGGCACACATCCATCTGCGTCTTGAGGTCGGGCACGATTTCGTCGGCAAAGGCACTGAGGGTAATCATCATTTCTCCTTTTGCTGCGATTACGGAAAGGGGATTTTACCCTCGCGGCCGCCGGGGCGAAAGAGCGTGGTCACTTGGCAGGAAAAGGGGACATTCAACTCTTTCACAAACACTGAAAAAGTAGAAGGTCCCCTTTTCCTTACTCGCCGCCCAAAGGGCCGCCGCCCATCGGGTTGCCCATGGGGCCGGGTAGTTCGGGGGCGGGGGCCTTGACCTGGAAGTCCGCCAGGTTCGCGGAGATCTTTTTGGCTGCCTCGGCAGGGATGACAAAAACCCCGCCGGAGTCGCTGCCGACGGCGTACAGATCGGAGCTGTTTTCCGGACCGATATTGGAGACTTTAAGCTCGAGGATCTTGCCGTCCTCCAGTTCCAGTCGCAGCGTCTTGGCCGGCTTGTCCAGGTCGGCCGTTTGCGGATCGATCTGAACAAAGCGGACGGCCTTGACGGCGGCCAGGTCGTCCAGGAACTTCTGCACCGAGCGGTTGTCGATCTTGACGAAGCGGTCGGTGGCGTGGGCCCAATCGATGCCGTTTCGCGTCAATTCGAGCGTCTTGTCGCCGGCCGTAATCTTCAAGGCCTTGGCTTTGCCCGGGGGGAAGGCGAAGGCCAAGCGGTCGCGGAGTTCAGCATCGAAGCGATCGTAGATGGCGCCGTCGGCTTCGCCCACGGCCAAGGTCTGCTGATCCGGCCGCCACAGGTAGGTCTTGCCGCCGTCCTTGACCATCGCCAGCACGAAGACCTTTCCGACCGGCCGGCTGGCTGGGAAGGACGCCGTACCGCTGGCAACCGCCGGAGCGGTGGCGGAGGCTGGGCCGCTGGCAGCGGCCGAAGCGGTGGCCGGGGCCGGATTCTGAACAAAGGCGAACTCTGCCGTGATCCTGCCCTTCATTTCCTCAAAGCGACGGGGCAACTGCTTGTCCAGGGACACCACCTTGTTTACCTGCAACGCCTGGGCGGCCGCCAGGATGGCTTCGACGTTATCGAAGTCGGCCTTGGCCTGCAGCGGGGCGGTCATTTGGTACTGGCCAAAAGCGGTCTGGGCGACAACTATGTCCTGCCCGCCGCGATGCAGGCGCAGTTCGGCCAGCCCGGCCGGGGGCGGCAGTTCCAGCAGCTTCCGCTCCCAGTAAGCAGAGGGGGCCTGCGTCAGCACGTCGTAACTGTCGGCGGGTATGACAGCCACGGTCTTGGATGACGCCTGCTGAGCATAGCCCATCTGGCCGCTGGGAGTCTTGGCGCCCAGCAGCAGGGTGGTTGTCTTGTCGCTGCCGCGCAGGCTGATGGCGATGCGGGCGGCGGGCTTCTCCAGCCCGGTCAGCACCGGCACGCCGGCGGCGTCGGCATAATCGCTGGCCTTGAGATCCTGGATGGTCTTGACCAATTTCTCGACCGCATCCGCCTGGGCGGGTCCGGCAAAGGGCGCCGTCATCTTCCAGTTGCCGTCGATCTTTTCCAGAGTGGCCGCCGGCTGGCCGGCAGGTTGCAGTTCCAGCCGGGCGATCTCTTGCAGGCCGATGTCCAGCACCGACTTGTCTCGCATGTCCAGCAGTTTGGGTTGCAGGGCGGCAACCTGGGCAGCATCGAGCTGGAAGACCCAACTCTGCTGGGCCAGTTTGCCGAAGACCTGGCCCTCAGTGGCCGGCGAGAGCAGCAGCGTCACCGTGCGGCTGGGCTGCGTGGCGGCCGGGGAAGAGGCGGCAAGGGTGGCGGGCGTCTCGTACAGGTCAACCGAGATGGAAACCCGCGGGTTGTCCAGCTTGTAGGGGACCAGGCTGGGCGGGGCATTTTCCACGAACCGGCTGGCCTTGAGGCCGGCCATGGCCGACAGCAGGGAGGTGACCTGGTTATCCAGTGCCCTTCCGGGGCTGGGGCTTTCAATGGCCCATTTGCCGTCGGTCTTGACCAGGGTGTACTGGTCGCGGGCGCGGAGGACGATCCTTCCGGCCTGCTCGATCTTGAACGGGCAGACGGACTTGTCGCGGTAGTCGTCGGGGGGGCGGTTGATCGCCGTCATCAGGTCGGTCTCGATGACATAGACGTCGTCGCTTCCGCCCAACTGGACATAGCGCTGATTGGCGGTCAGGGCCACCGGCCGGCCGATCTTCAGGCTGCTGACCTGTCCCTTGTCATTCTTGAAGCTGACCGTGCCCAGCGGGGCCGAGAGGGAGGTCTGGTCGTCCTTGGGATATTCACGCGTGCCGGGGGCGTAGCGGCTGACATAGCGCAGGGTGGTGAATGTCCCGGCGGCCGAATCGGCCAGCAGCTTGTCGGCCGGAGCCTCCAGGCCGCCCAACATCCAGCCCTCGTCATGCCGCAGCAGCACGGTCTTGCCCGCCAGCGAATCGATCGTCAGTTCCACGATGTTGCCGGCCTGGTCGGTCAGCGGCAGGAAGGTCTTAGCCGGCGCGACGGGGTGCGATCCCGCATTTGGCAACCAGCCCAATTGCGTCACCGCCAGGTAAGCCAGTCCCGCGGCCAACAGAATAACCAGTGCGATCGTGGTCTTGACGTTCATGGTTCCATTAGTCCTACATTGAAGAATCAAAGAACTGAACCACAAAGCACACAAAGATCACAAAGATCAAAAACGACAGAAACCAAAGTCAAATATCAGACCAAAATCCTATTCTCTTATTCTCTTTGTGTTCTCTGTGGTTCATCCGTGTTGTTTCAGTCTGCTTGCTACCGCTTGCGAAGGATCATCATCACGGCCCCGACGCCCAGGAACAGCAGCGGCCAGGCCAGTCCGAACACCACCTTCAACCGCTCCGCCGAATGCTCGTTGCGCAACTGGATGGGCTTGATGACCAACGGCCCGGCGCCGATGTAGGCATCCTGCCCGGCCAGGTAGTAAGCACTGTTGACTATCAGGTCCACGTTGCCCAGCGGCGGAGGTTCGTTATCGAAACTGCCGTAGGCGCCGGCCTTCAACTTGCGCACGGGCTGGGTCAGCGTGTCATTGACGAAACTGCTGCCCAGGCCCAGGACGATCACCTTTCCGGGCCGCCCATTAAATTGACGGCTGGCCTCGGCCGCCAGCACCAGAGGTTGGGCGGTGGTGCTGAGCACGTCGCCATCCTGGGTGGAGGGGCGGAATGTCTCGCCCTTTTCCATCTTCGTGAGGATGCGTTCCGTGCCGGCGACGGCCCAGGTGTCGCGTGTGCCGGGGGGGATATCCAGGATAGGGCCGACAGCCGCGCCGCTGGCGCTGTCTTTGGCAGGCATGACCGGGCAGACGTCGGTCCAATAGAACCGCCGGCTGGCCAGGGGCCTACCCGCGGCGTGATCGGTGAAGCTGGATAGCGGCAATCGAGACTGCAGCAGCAACGGCACGTCGAAAGCCCCCGGCTCAGTCGGGCTGGGCGTCCCTTGGAAGATCCGCAGGTCGGTGCGGACATCCAGGCCCCACTGCTCCTTCAGATACGTTCCATAGTGGTAATTGAACGCCTCAGTGGTTCTCTGGCCGGTGAATGGATTAATCGTCCTTCTTTCCCACAGATAGCCCCCCAGGAAGATGGCGGGAATGGGATCCCGGCCGGTGCGGCCCTCGATGGCGTTGCGCAGGCGATCAACGTGCTTGGACGAGAAACTGCCGGGAGGCGTTTGGCCCGTGGGGGCATCGTCCTGGGACAATTCCAGTGGCATGACGGGCGGCGGCAGCACCAGCATCACCTGGGGGCGGAGTTTTTCGCCGGGCATGGTGGCCGGATTAGTGGCTGCCAGGCCGGCCTTCAAAGGCTTGGGCGGCGGCGGCTGGTCCTGCATGGCCAGGTTCCATTCCGTGACCGTCAAGTTGGCTTTTTCCAGGCGATCGCGCAGGATCGAAAAATCGCTGGGCGAAAAGGGTTCGGCAAAAGGATAACCTTGACTATAGTACTGCCGCATCCGCTGGGCCTGCGGGTCATCGAAGTGCACCAGCAGCACTTCGGCCAGCGGCGGGACCGACAGCGCGAGCAGCTTGCCGCTTACCGCCAGGTCGCCGTTGAAAACTCGGCGGGTATTATCCTTGTCGTCGGCAAAGCTGCTGTCGGGCCGCCGGGCCAGGGGATAGACCTCGTCAAAGCCGACGACGGCCGCCCGGTCGCCCGATTCCAGCAGGACGATGTTGTCGTCATTGATGTGCTGGATCACCTCCTGCCAGTCGGTGAGCTTCTCGGAAAGCTGCTCGTCCGAACTGCCGTTCGAGCGGACTGAATCCTTGGATTTCTCCAGCAGTTTCTCCACGGGCTTGGAGATCTCCGCCAGCAGCGGCTCCTTCTTGGCATTGGCGAAGATCTGCTGGGTCTGGGGGTCCACCAGGGAGAGGGCCCCGAAGATGGCCGGCAGTTGAGACTGGACCATCTGGACCTGCTGCCGCATCTGGCCCAGCCCCTGTTTGAGCTGGTTTAAGTTCATGTTCAGAACCGCGGCCCGCTCGGCCTCGGTGCCTTCGGAGAATTGGGCCAACTGGCTGCAGGCCTGGGCGACCTGCGCGGCCTGGCTGGCCAGGCCGCCGAAGAACTCCGGCAGGGAGGCCTGATCGAATTCCCAGACCTTGGAGGCGGCGGCGCCGCTGGACTGACCGAACTCATCCAGGTCTTTTCCGGCCTTTTGAGAGGCCTGGAACAGTTTGATCAGCAGGGGCACGGCGGCCTTAAGGGCGTCGGCCGGCGGGGCGCCCGAGCCGATGGCGGCTATGACATTATCAAGCTCTTCAACCACCGTCTTTACGGAGCCGGCCAGATTATCCTTGGCGGCGGCCGTCTTGGCCGGCAACTGGGAGAATTGCTCCAGTTGATTGACTGCCGCCTTGATGTCGGTCTGCAACGCGGCCAGGGAGTCGCGAACCGTCTGAATCTGTTGGGGATAGTTCGGCAGCCCCGAGCTCGACCCGGTGCGGAGCGACAAGGCACTCTTTTGCAGCTTGTCTTTCATCTGGGCCAGGTGCCCTTGCATCGCCTTGGCGAAGCCAAACTGAGTCAGGTAACCCTCCAAGGGATAACTGTTCCACTGGTCAACCAGTTGATCGAACATCCGGGCCTGGGTGGAGAGGACTTCAAAGCCTTCAATGACCTCGCGGTCGCTGCGCGAGACTTCCTCCAGCTTCTGGGTGAGCCGTCCGAGCAGGTCGGATTTCTGGCTCCGGGTGAAGACATTGGCCAGGGTGAGGTTGTCGTTGCGGCGTTGCATCTCTTCCAGCATGTCGCGCAGGCGGGGGAGGTATTCCTCGCCCTTGCGGTCCTGCTGGTCGCCGGTGTAGATGGAGGTGATCCGCACCGGCTGGTGCAGGCCGTCGACGATCTGTTGGGCCGTGCGGCTCAGCCGGAAATGCCCCAGCGTCTCCACGTCTTTGCGGTAGCCGGCCTTGCCGGAGATGACGTTGGCCACCACCAGCAGGGCCGCCGCCGCCAGGATGGATATGAACACGTTGATGCCCGCCATACGGCGCGTGACGCGCATGTCGCGGCCGGGGGCATTGGGCTTGTCAGCTTGATTTACCGCCATCGCCGGGACTCCAGAACTTTGGTGCTCAAAAACAGGAAAAAGGCCGTTACGCTCACGAAGAAGATCAGGCCTTGCGTGTCGAACACCCCCTTGGAGAAGTCGCCGAAGTACCTGATCATGTTCAGCCGGTTAATGATTTCCGCCGTCTCGGGCAGCAGCATCACCAGCAGGTACACGCCCATGGTGAAAAAGCCCAGGATGGCGATGCCCACCAGCCCGGCCACGAGTTGATGGCGGGTAAGGGTGGAGGAAAAAATCCCCACGGCGATGAAGACCGCCCCCAGCAGCACCATGCCCAGGTAGCCCATCACCGCCACGCCGTAGTCGGGGCTGCCGTAGATGACGATCAGGGCGAAGTACGCCAGCGTCGAGGCCAGCAGCACCAGGTAAAGGCCCATGGCCCCCAGGAATTTGCCCAGGATGACCTGGGCGTCCGTTATCGGGGCGGTCATCAGGGTTTCGATGGTGCCGGCGCGGAACTCCTCAGCCACACTGCGCATGGTCAGCAGCGGGCAGACGATCGCCAGCCCGTAGGCCAGCACGTCGAAGAGGGGGCGGAGGGTGGCCTCGGCGCCGTTGCGGAATAGGGGTTCGTAATCAATTCGCAGGAAGGGGATCTTCAGGCCCCACAGGAAAAGCAGCCCTACTCCCCCCAGGAACATGGCGGCGATGACGTAGGCCATGGGAGAGAAGAAATAGGCGGCCAGCTCTCGCCTGGCCAGGGTCAGGATCTTACTCATCGGCAGCCTCCTTGTCCTGGAGCATCCCGCGCTGCATGGACTGCTGGTAGGTGATCTGGATGAAATAATCCTCCAGCGAGGCGACCTGCCGCCGCAGTTCGCGGAGCTGCCAGCCCTTCTGGGCGATGCAGGCGGCCAAGGCCGACCGCTGGTCCTCCGCGTCCTGGCTGGCGACATTCAGGCGCGTCCAGTTGCCCACCTGGGAGTGTTTGACGTCGCTGACTCCCGGGAGGGCGGCGACGGCCTTGGCGATCTCGGCCGGTTCGGCGCCCTTCACCTCGGCCACCAGGCGCGAGGGCCCCGTAACCCGCTGGCGAAGCTCGGCCAGGCCGCCGTGTGCGACCAGCCGGCCGCCGGCGATGATCACCAGTTCCGAACAGACCTGCTCCACCTCCGCCAGGATGTGGCTGGAAAGGATAACGGTGTGGTTCTGCCCCAACTGGCGGATGAGGTTGCGCATCTCTCGCACCTGGGCGGGGTCCAGCCCGATGGTCGGCTCATCCAGCACCAGCACCGGGGGCTGGTGCAGCAGGATGTCCGCCAGGCCCACCCGCTGGCGATAGCCGCGGGAAAGCTGGTCGAGCCGGCGGCGGGTCAGGTCTTCCGGCCGGCTGAGCCAGCACTGCTCGCAAACCCGGTCCACCGCCGCCGACCGCTTCTGCCTGGGTAGGCCGCGCAGGGCCGAACGGAACATCAGGTACTCCCGCACGCGCATCTCGGGGTAGAGGGGTACGTTTTCGGGCATGTAGCCGATGCGGTCGCGGACCTTGATCGATTCCTTGAAGACGTCCAGCCCGTCAACGCTGACGCCCCCGCGGGTGGCGGGAATGAAGCAGGTGATGATGCGGAGGGTGGTGCTTTTGCCGGCCCCGTTGGGCCCTAGAAAGCCCACCACGCTGCCGGCGCTGACGTGGAAGGAAATGTCGTCCACCGCCAGCGTGCGGCCATAGTACTTGGTGAGGTTCTTTACGTCGATCATTGAGGCCTCATTAGATAAACACGAAGTCCGGACCGTTAACTACATACGGCTTGCCTGCCCCTGCCGGTTCATAAGCCCTTTCTATAGAATGCCGGGAAAGCAAAGTCAATACCGGTGGCCGGAGGAGGCGGTCGCGGCGGGGAGAGCGTCCAGTTCGCCGGGACGTGTCAACTTCCCAGTTCCCGGCTGCGCTCAGCGGCGCGGCGAATGGCGGCGACCAGGGCGTCCTTGACGCCGGCCTTGTCCAGGGCCTCGATGGCGGCCTGGGTCGTGCCGTTTGGGCTGGTGACTTTGGCCCGGGCGGCTTGGGGTTTTTGGCCGGTGCGGAAGAGCAGCTCTCCGGCCCCGCGGCAGGTCTGAATGGCCAACTGCAGTGCGGTGGCTTCATCCAGCCCCTCGGCCTGTCCGGCGGCTGTCATGGCCTCCAGCAGATAGAAGAAATACGCCGGGCCCGAGCCGCTGACGGCCGTGACGGCGTCCATCTCCCGCTCGCTGACACTAACGGCGATGCCGCAGGAAGCGAATAGGCGGGCGGTCCAGTCCAGGTCCTCCGGCGTGGCGCCGGCTCCCCCAGCCAGGGCGGTCGCCCCCATCCCCGCCATCAGCGGCGTATTGGGCATGACGCGGACGATTCGCCCGCGCCCGGCCAGTTGAGCGGCGATCTGAGCGGTGCGGATGCCGGCGGCAATGGATATCACCAGGGTTTCGGCGTTGATGACGCGGGCGACGGTTTCCAGGACGGCCGGCATGATCTGGGGTTTGACGGCCAACAACAGGCGCGGGCAAGCGGCGGCAGCGGCGTTGTCATCCACGGCGGCTACCTTGAACTCGCGCGTGAAGAGGTCGCGCCGGGCGGGGGAAACGTCGCTAACCAGGACGAAGCGGGCGTCCAGCACCTTGGCGGCCAAGGCCCCGCGCAACAGCGCCTCGGCCATATTCCCAGCGCCGATGACGCCGAGTTGATAATTGGTCATGGATCGCTCGATAAGGGCTATTCGGTGACTATTTCAAGCAGGCGCTGGGCCAGTTCCACGTGGCGGTACTTCTCCCTGGCCAGGCGCTGGAATTGCTCTTGCATCTGGGGGTCGACGGCCTGCAGGCCAAGCTGCTCGTACTCTTGAGCGGCCGTTTGGGCCGTCTGCAGCATCCGCTGGAAATCCTCCCGCAGCAGCGCCCGTTCAGGCATGGGCCACCTCCCGCGACAGGGCCGCCAGGATCGCCAGGTGCGACTGGCCCTCGTGGCGCAGGGCCTGGAGGATGGCATACACCTCGGCCCGCTGCTCGTCGTCGAGGAATTCAGCCCTGCACAGGGTAAAACTGGCGGCGTTGACGGATGTCATCAAATGGCTTTCCAACTCCGCAAACCGTTCAAACGGGACCGGGCTTGGATTTTCGGCTGACATGACCGCAATCCTTTATCCCTCTGCCTGCTTATATGATCCCACAAGGGCGGCGGTTTGACAACCGAAAATCGGTCTCTTCCCCGGACTTTTTCGTATCGGCTTGACAGGATGCGCCTGGGCCGGTAGGCTTAAACATGCGGCATCCGCGCGGGTGGCGGAACTGGCAGACGCGCCAGCTTGAGGGGCTGGTGGGACCTAGTCCCATGCAGGTTCAAGTCCTGTCCCGCGCAGTAGGTTATTGCCAGCCGGCAAGATGCCGGCTGGCTCCACGGAACGGCTAAGGGTAGGTCCATGGTGGATATTGGACAGACAGATTATCGCAACGGGGCAAAGGAACGATTAAAGGAAGCTGGCCTTTTGTTAAGGCAAGAACTTTTTTCCGGCTGCATCTATCTTGCTGGGCGTGCTGTCGAAGGAATGCTCAGAGCCATGATCTGGAAGGGCGACTGCGATTATGCCTTGGGCAAGAAGACCTTGAATACCGGGCACAACTTGCGCGAAATGCTGAAACTTGTTGGCAACCTGGGCCTCCTGAGGGAGTCGGTTGCCCTAGAATCGCTTAAGACTGATGTGCAAAAGGTCGGACGATTATGGTGGAACAACATGAGGTTCTGCTCCACTCTCAAGATCAGCAAGGTTTGGCGGGGTTTGGGGGAGGTCGACGCCCGACGGACAATCAAGAAAGCCACAGCCGAGTACTTTGATGCATGCACAAGAATCATAAGGATGAGCGAGCGGATACTATGGCAAAGCAACTAAAATCAAGGGCCGGACTAACAAAAGCTGATTTGGAGAGAATTCTGACTGCCCGATTAGCCTTGAAGGAGCCAAGGTTCTTTTTGGAGAAGGTCGGCAATCGACTCGTGGGGAATATTATCTCAGTTACTTTCAAGGGAAAGAAAGATCATGACAGGCAGGCTATGATCTGGGACGCCCTTGAAGAGGAACTTGGGCCGGAATCCGTAATGCGGGTAGGCATGCTTCTTGCCTACACCCCCGATGAATGGGATCTTGATTCGCCATAGTCTTCAGGGGTTCCTTATGCCGATTCCTAAGGAGAACCTGGCACAGGCCAGCGAGTTTGCGGTAGCTTCAGAGTTGTGCCGACGGGGAATGTACGCCCAACTCACTATGGGTACGCACAAGCGTACTGACATATTGGTAGAATCCGATAACTTACTGCTACGCGTCCAAGTCAAAGGTAAGCAGGTCAAAGAATGGCCCGGGGTTACGGGGGTTTTCGGAGAAGGGAGTATTCTGGTCTTTGTCGATTATTACGCCAAATCTCTGGCGGACACCCCGGACTTCTATGTGTTGACAACCTCCGACTGGGAATCGCTCTTGAGAAAAGAGATTATCGAAACTGGCAAGTTGGCGGACGGTAACACGCGTATAGACGAATTTAACTGCCCTATTTGGAAAGATGGCTGGCGCGGTATGAACGTCAAGCCGCATCAAATTGCCGAACACAAAGACAGGTGGGACAAAATCAAATCGATCCTCGGATAGAACCTGTCCTAAGCTCTCAAATGCCTTCGATTCCTGATGCCTTTCTCTTCCGTAATCCTCGTGCTGTATATCAAGACAAGCTGCTCTCTTCATCGCACCTTGTAGATTACAGTTGTTCCGGCAGGACGTAGTCGCCCTTGGCCTTCTGCAGCGCCAGCAGGCGGTCGCGCTGGGTAGAGAGTTCCTCGAAGATGGCCTTGGGGGCGTCGGCGATATCCTGGTAGACCTTGGTGATGCGATCCAGCTTGGCCAGGTTCTCCTTGACGCGGATCTTGAACTGCTCGTCGTACTGGGCCTGCGTGTAGTCCTTGCCCAGCACCTGCCCGAAGAGCTTTTTGAGATCGGCGTATTTGGGCAAGAAACCTGTGGGGCCTTTGATTGCCTCGACCTGACCGTGGACCCGCAACTCGGCCCACTTGACCCATACGGCCTTGTCCAGCATGCCGTTTAGGTAGTTGCCGTCAGCGCCGCGGAGGAAGTAATTGACCCCGAAGATCGGCGGGGCCTTGGGCAGCCCAGCGGCGAAATCCAGGTTGTTCTGGATGTATTTGCCCAGGGGAATGGCCACGAAGTCCATGTTGCTCATCAGATTGAACTTCCGCACGCCCTGCTGGCCGATGGTGGCGGCGGTGGTCTCGCTCTCCAGGCTGGCGCCCATGGTCACGATGCCGTGCCGCCAGGAAAAGCTCTGCTGCACCGGCGCCCAGGTGTCGCTGTCGCGCCCGCCGTAAATGATGCCGCCCACAACCACGCCGGCTGGATCGTTCAGGGCCGCATCCACGTTGGCCAGGCGGTGCAGACTGATGGTGTAGCGGGCGTTGCCGTCGCTAGCGGGAATTTCCCTGCCGGCGGCGTCTTTCTTGCCCTTGGTCCACCGCCCGGAGGCGTTGACGCCCTCGGCCGGCAGTTCGCAGCCCATGCCCAGCCAATGCGGCTTGCCGTCCTTGACCAGCACGTTGGAGAAGACCACCTCGCCCGGGGTGGTCAGCACCTTGTAGATGACCGGGTCGTTCTTGGGATTGACGTCCTGGATGATGCCGAAGATGCCCTTCTCGACGTTGGCGGCCCGGAACTTGCCGTCGATGACGCGGAAGTAAGCCAGGTCGTCGCCCACGATGCTCTCGCCCGGCAGCATGGCCGTGGAGGTCTTGCCGCAGGCCGACGGGAAGGCCCCGCAAAAATACGTCTTGCGCCCGCCCGGGCCGTTGACGCCCAGGGTGAACATGTGCTCGGCCAGCCAACCGTCGCGGTCGGCCTTGCGAATGGCCAGGCGCAGGGCCAGTTTCTTGAGGCCCACGGTGTTGCCGGCGTACTGGGTGTTGACCGAGAGCACCATGTCCTGGGCGATGTCGATGTAGATGCGGCGCTTGTCGGTGTCGATGCTGGTGAGGTCGGGCCCCAACCGGCCGGCGGAGTGCAGGAAGCGGAAGAATTCCCCACTGTTGCCGATCTTGCGGAACTGCTCGTAGCCGCCGCGGTAAAGCAGCGTTTCGCTGTGGGCGACGTAGCCCGAGTCGGTGATCTGGGTGCAGGGGATGGCGAAAACCGAGCCGGTCGGACCCAGGCAGAAGAAGCAGACGATCATTGTCCGGCCCTTCATGCAGCCGGCCAGATAGGAGCGGATCTCCTTTAGGCCTTCCTCCCGCCCCATAGCCAGCAATCCCTTGCCCAGGGTCATGCCCGGGGGCAGGAGGTACTTGGTCGAGCCGGGGTCGCGGGCCAGGTCGTTGCAGGAGTCGAAGTGGATGGTGTGCCCGTCCATGACCAGGGACGCTTCCTCGCGGTTGTCCTTGGCCAACTGGCGGATCGCGTCATGGTCGGCGGGAGAATCATCAAATACCGCCACCTTGGCGGGCTCACAAAGAGCGATGGCGTCGGCCAGGAAATCGTATAGCTTGTCGTTCTCCAACCCCGTCAGTTTGGCCAGGCTGGCCGAGTCCATCTTGCTCTTGAACAATGCCTCGTTCTTGCCGCTCATGTTCGACTCCTGCTGTAGAGCGTGTCCCTCCGGCTTCCGCCCGGTTTTAGCATCCGTGGAATGCGCTTCGGATCGGGACGTATCACGAAGAATGCATCTTACCCGAAAGGGTAAGGGGCTACTTCTACGGGCAGTTATGGCAAAAGTCAAGATTAAAACACAACCCAAAAACCAAGGTCTAAATCCTAAGCACAGAATCCTAAGCACAAAATCCTAAACAATGACCCAAGCACAAAATTCCAAAAAGGAGTGTCCAAAGAGATGGTCCTTTTCTTCTCAGCATTGGTGCTTTTCTGCTTGTTTAGGATTTAGAGCTTGGTGCTTAGAGTTTTAACGTCGCGGCTCCGGCAGGTTGCCCGCTGCTCAGGCAGGATAGCAGCAAGCCGGCCTGCTCAAGCTGATCGCGGCCGTTAAGCAGTTCCTCGGCCAGGTGCAGGGCCGGCCCCTCCAGACTGCAACTGGCGAACCGGCCGTGAAAAAGATGGCCCCGCTGGCCGTCGCGGGCGTTGACGCATCGGCTGTAGAAGCCGGCGGCGTTACGCACCGCCCTGGCCAAGCCCGCGGCCCCCCGCAGTTTGACGATCAGCAGGGCCTGGCGGTCATCCAGCCTGTTTTTCAGCAGCGCTGCGCCCTCTTGCCGCAGGTAGCCTTCCAGGATGGCCAGGAATCGCCCACGGTCCGTCGGGTGGGGAAAAAGCGATCGCCCGGTGGAAGCCTTCAGCCGCACCAGTTGGGGGTGCTGGGGAATGACTATGCGGGCAGTTCGAGGCATGCCTGGAAAGGATAAGCCCCGGACCAAACAAGCGCCAAATCAAAAACGAATCAACCCGTCCTTACCGGTCGCCGCTTCAGCGACTATTCCGCCGCATTCTGATCGGGGGATGAGCCGCTGCCGCCGCAGATGCGGCGATGCTCCAGTATGCAGAAGCGGTCGGTCATGCCGGCGACGTAGTCGCAGACCACGCGGTGGGGGCCCTGCTGGTCGATACGCCGGCGGTAGCGGTCGGGCAATTCCTCCGGGTGGGCTATGAAGGCAAGGAAAAGCTCGCGCAGCGACCGCCGGGCCTGGTCCTTGGAGGCTTGCCCCTTGGGATGCAGGTAAACCTTCTCCATCAGGAACTGCTGCAACTGGTCCAGCTCGCGCCGCAGGTTTTCATTGAGGCCGGCGAGCTTGGCCGGGGCGTCCATGACCGCCCGGCAATCCGCCGGATTCAACCGGCCCAGGGTTTGGGCGGTGGCGGCCAGGGCGTTATCCGTCAGCAGGGCCAGCAGGTTGCCGCAGGCGCGGATTCGCTTGTGGACAGGCGAGGCCTGCGGCATGGCCGCGGCGGCGGTCTCCCACGCCCGGCGATACAGGGCAAGCTCCAGCAGGTGCTCGTGCGCAATCCAGCCGGCGGCCAGGGCGTCGGCGGTGTCGGCCGAGGTGTAGGCGATTTCGTCGGCCAGGTCCACCAGTTGCCCTTCCAGGGGGGCCTGGCGGCAGGCATCGAAGGCGGCGCCGGCCGGGGCGTCGTAGCGGGTTGAATGCTTGGCCAGGCAGCAGCGGACGGCCCAGGTGAGGTTCAGGCCCCGGAACTGGGGATAGGGATGCTCCAGGTGCTCCACCACGCGCAGGCTCTGCCGATTGTGCTCGAAATGGCCATGCTCAGCCATCAACTCGTCCAGCACCGCCTCGCCGTCGTGCCCGAAGGGGGGATGGCCCAGGTCGTGGGCCAGGGCGACGGCCTCACAAACGTCCTCGTTGGCGCGCAGGGCGCGGGCCAACGTGCGGGCGATCTGTGCCACTTCCAGCGAGTGCGTCAGCCGCGTGCGGTAGTGGTCCTGCTCGTGGGGCACGAAGACCTGGGTCTTGTAGTCCAGCCGCCGAAAGGCCGAGCAGTGCACGATGCGGTCGCGATCCCGGCTGTAGGACGTTCGGTAAGGGTGCTCGTCCTGGGGGTATTCGCGCCCGCCGCTGTCCCGCTCATGCAGGGCCCAGGGAGCCAGGAACGAGTCGTGCCAGCTTTCAAATTGTTCTCGCTCGGTCATGTTTTGGGTGCCATGCCCTTACGCGTCTTTCTTGACCGGCGTAGCCTTGGCGAAGCCGGTTGCGGAAGGGCATGTTCTATGTCCCCACTCCGCACTTCGCACTTCCGCACTAGCTTTTGGGCAGTTGCATTTCCCGCGAGACCTTTAAGAGTTGCTGGTGCAGTTCGCTCAGGGCCTGGGGAATCACCCGCACGTCGGCCAGCACGGACATGAAATTGGTGTCGCCCGACCAGCGCGGCACCAGGTGCAGGTGCAAGTGCCCGGGCAGGCCGGCGCCGGCGCAGCGCCCGATGTTCAGCCCGATGTTATAGCCGTCGGCGCGGCAGACGGCCCCCAGCAGCCGCTGGGCGTCGCGGGTGAGCTTCATCAGTTCCAGCAGCACCGGCTCGTCCAACTCTTCCAGGCCGGCCTTGTGCGCCCGCGGGGCGATCAGAAGATGTCCGCCGGTATAGGGATAGCGGTTCATCAGCACCACGCACAGAGGGGTGCGCCAGAGGACCAGATTCGCATCGTCATTCTGGGCCTCCTGTTCTGCCCGGCAGAGAAAGCACCCCTCCGGCTCTTTGTCCAACCGGCGGATGTACTCCATTCGCCAGGGTGCGTGAATGTTGGCGTTGTGCTCAGGAGGCTCTTTCTTGCTCATGCGATTAATATACCCGCCAATGGGGGTCCCGGAAAGAAACAGCCCAAGAGTCCCTAACAAAATGACCCGTGGCCGCGACGCCGCGGATTTTGACGCAGGCCAAGACGCGAGGGCGAAGACGACCCCAAGGCGGGTCGTCGAGCCCGAGCAACGCCGGCATGCGGCAAAAGATGCGGCGTCCCTGCGGG
>PMYM01000163.1 GCA_003171235.1 Phycisphaerales bacterium
GGGCGATTAGCTCAGTTGGCTAGAGCGCACGGATCACACCCGTGAGGTCACAGGTCCGAGTCCTGTATCGCCCAGTGAGGCACTTTCACTAGGGTTGTCGGCGGTTGCGCCCGCTAGGCAACCTTCGCTTTTATTGGGGTTTTGGGGCCGGCCAGATGATCCAGCGTATGATCTTCCTTGGGCCGATCTTCTTCTCATCGTACATCCCCAACTCCCGCAGACGCCGCAAGGCCCGGACGGTGTTCCGGTGTTCAACGTGGGCAAGTTCTGATATTTGCCCCAGGGATACCACGCCCTTTTCCTTGCGGAACCCTATGCCAAGGTAGCCTAGCGCCAGGTAGACGCGAGCGGATTCCCAAGACAGGTCGCTACGGGCCAGCGCCGCCGACAGGTGATCGTATTGCAACCGCCAGAAACCTTCGTCCCCGTCCCCGCCGCCGGCAGCCCCGGCGGTGGCATTCACTAGGTTTTGCACGTCTGAATCTCCGAAACAGTGTTTGGCTTGCGGCAGGCGCTACATGTCCTGCCGCTACTGTTGCGGAGCATAGAGCATGGTTTTCGCGGAGGAATTCGGTCGATTTTGTCCGCGATTTTCTCCGTGAAGGGGGCTTGAAATGAACAGCATTGACGCGGGTAGTCAGGGCAAGATTGATTTGCGCGGAGAATATCTGGCTATTGACGCGCTTTTCCGCGCGGTTTTCTCCGCGGCTTCTTCCGCGACGGTATGCCGTAACGAATCATGGCATCGCTTGTTTTCTGCTTCTTCATCCCTTTGGACTTGGCAAAGGCTTGCCGGGCCGATCCCTTCTTCCCGTCAGTCTGCCACTTAGAGTAGAAAGTCAGCCATTCTTTATAATGCGCTATACACTTGGATTTGTACTCCGGGTCTCTGAGCGGCCGGCCGCGTTCGCGCGGTTGCTCTTGCGGCTCCGGCGGGGCGTTAGCGACAGCCAATTCCGCTTGTTCTTTACCAACCTTGGGCGTTGCCTCGCGGGATAAGGCCCGCTCAAGGTTCTCAAGGACCGTGATACTGGTAAGCCCCAACGGATAGTGGAAGTGAATCCATCTTCTCGGCGGGTCAAAAAGCCCAATGCCGCCAATACCTACACCCCCAACAGCGGTCCATTTTGCCGCAGCGCACAAGAAACAGGCCCAGTGCGTGTAGCCCACAAGTAAAACGCCGCCCCATTGTGTGAAGGTTGTCGCGTACTCGCGGTAAAGGTCCGCTAGGCAATCGGGCGGCCCCTTACTGTGCTTTTGTAGTTCTGTCAATATCGCAAAGCTGGCGTATATCGCGGCATCTTGAATCTGCCTCTTGCCCTTGTCGCTGTCGCCAAAGAGCAGGGCGGCGATGTACTCATCATCTTTCACCCAATCCTCAGCAATGATTGGCCCGAAAGAGTAAGGCCCGCGCAGCGGGTCATTCGTATAGACGTTACCTACGTCTTCTGACCGGGCGGCATAGTTCGTCACCGTGGCGAACACGGCCTTTTTGTCAGGGTTTCCCTTTTCGCAAGCGACGACCGCCCAGCGGATCGGGTTTGTTCTCCCGCCAGCCGTCACGAATCGGCTCTTGATCTGCTGTAGAAGGGAAATGAAGCTCTGTAGGTTGGCTGCGGCGTCGCGGTGCATGTTTCACCTGTCTTTTCGGGTCGCCCCGGCGGGCCTGCCGGACAGGTGAGCCACGGCAGGCCGCGCCGGAACGATTCGCCCGCCCGTCGGCGGGTTGCCCGTTGGCGGAGATTCTACCATCGTCGCTGGAAGCGCCGGTAGTGCCTCTTTCGTTGCGGTCCCTGCGGCATGTCTGGAGGCGGTTCCTGGGGAACGTGCCAACGCTCTTTGGCTTGGGTAAGCACTTCCTTTGTAATGCGTAGGCCAGTGCCCATCGTCATCAGATCGGTGCTGCTAAGCAAAGTCACCTTGACAGTGGTTCCAAGCGAATCGCGTGCAAGTTGCTTGGCAGCACTACTGTACTGCCCCGTTGTAACGAAATTCCCCTGTTCCAACCCCTTCATGTACAAAGCGCCGATGAAATCCCTTATCTCGGCGACGCTAACAAAGTCATTAGCTCCAAAGTGCTTGCATTGAAGGCCGTAAGTTTTGCCCTCAAAAGTCACAATTCCATCCAGGCCCCCGTCTTTGCTGGGCTCGGTTGCCTGGGCTTCGTAGCCCCGGCATTCAAACGCCAACAATACCGCTATTTCAAAATCCCACCAGCCAAGTCTCCGCCAGCATTCGGGGCGGCCGGCATCAAGGGGCATAGCTTGTTCTTCTTTGGCCTTTTCGCGCCAGGCCCCTACTGCGTTTGGGGATACTTCTCCCGAACTACCACCCCACCGGCGAGTTATTATAACGGTAGGTTTTCGCGCAACATAGTTATACTTAGTCATCCCGCCAACCAATCCGATGGCGCAGGCGATTGGTACAGCTAGCCAAATGGACACATGGAAACACCCCCACAGAATAAGCCAAGATAAAATGGCACACCCCAGGAATGTCCCGATTGAATCCCCCAGTGCCTCTTTGGCTTGTGCCTTGGCACGCCGTTGTACTTCTTTCAGCGAAGCACGCTCATCCGCCTTTTCCGGATGTTCTTCTGTATTCACGGGGCCGGCCCCTTATCCGATTTGATTTGTCCCAAAGACGATAACACCGCCCACAACCGAAATACAACATAACCTGGCCTACCGCACCGGGGGCTTGAACATCTTGACGAGCTTGGCCAGGAAGTCATAGACACTTCGGTAAATTGTCCGCGGCTTGACGTTCATCTGCGTAGCATCAGGACTGGACTTTTCGCCCTGAAAATAGGCATTCAGTCGCGCCGTGGCGGCGTCAGCCTTCGCCTTAGTGAAAATCTTGTTCTCGCTTCCAAAATCGGGATCATCCGGGCTTACTTGTTTACGTTCCCTGTCTTTCTCTTTGATCCTCTCAATCGCCGCCTCCAAAGCCGCTTTGCGTTCGCGCTCTTCGACCTCGGCCTTGTGATCGGCCAATTGCTTATCTATTTCGGCTAGGCGATTAGCTAACTCGACCAATTTGGCGTGCTCTTTCGGTTTCAGTGGCCCCCCCTTGACTGCTTCAAGGCGTCTCACCATGCCGGCTAGGGAGTAGTCCTCTTCCTCTTTCATGGTTCGATTCTTTCGATTTGGCTTGATGCCAAGAACATACGCCGCCGGCCGCTGAAACGCAACATGATTGTGCCGCACCAGAAAGCCGTCAGAATTTGAGGTAGACCTCTGGGGCCATTCCTGCCCCCAAGACCCGGCGGGGTTGGAGTGGTGCCCCATGCCGGCCGAAATCTCTTGTCTGGCGGGCGATTCCCGGTATATTCCAAGTTGGTGTCGCCCGGGCACGCTGGCATGCCGGCCCACGGGCTGGTTGGGGCGTGTCCGGAATCGCATATCCGCCTATGATAATCTGAACAACCAAAGCGCGATCAACCGCAAAAAGGAGATAGCCGTGAAAAAGTGGATCATTCGCATCGTCGTGGGCGTGCTGGTGCTGGTGGTGGCGGCGGTGGGCCTCGGCTGGCTGATGCTGGATTCCATCGCCAAGAAGGGCATCCAGAAGGGCGGTGAGTACGCCCTGGGCGTGCCGACCGACGTCAAGGACCTAAGCCTCAGCCTGCTGGGCGGCAATCTCAAGATCAACCAGCTCCAGGTCTCCAACCCCCAGGGATTCCACAGTCCGCACTTTGTCAAGACGGGCCTGTTCGAGGTGGAGGTCCAGCCGCTAAGCGTCTTTGGCAAGACGGTGCAGGTGCGAAAGTTCGTGCTGGACGGGCTGAGCCTTAACATCGAGCAGATTGCCAGCGGCAATAACGTTTCAGTAGTGTTGGACCACATCAAGAAACTGGGCGGCCCGGGCGAGGGCAACGCCCAGCCCCAGAATCAGCCCAAACCCCAGGGCGACAGCGGCGGCGGCAAGAAAGTTCACCTGACCAGCATCCTGATAAAGAACGTGGAGGCGACTTTCCACCTGCCCCTCATCGACAAGCCGCTGACAGTCAAGGTGCCGCAGATCGAACTGAAGGACATCGGCAACGACAGCCCCGACGGCATCCCGGTCGGCCGAGTGATTGCCCAGGTCCTGCCGGCCATCCTGGCCTCCGTGATGGAGGCGGGCAAGGGCGTTATTCCGGCGGATTTTGCCGGCCTGCTCAACCATGACATTGCCGGCGCCGCCCAGTCGCTTGGCGGCGACGCCAGCAAGATGATTCAACAGGTGGGCGGCGATGCGGCGGGCATGGTCAGGCAATTGGCCGACAAGCAACTACAAGACGTGCAGAAGGGGCTGGGCGGCATCCAGAATGGTCTTGGCGGGGCCTTTAAGAACCCGCTGGACAAACCCGCGCCGCCCAAATAGGGCGGCTTTGACAAGATCGCATCTGCCGCCAAGCGCCCAGAGCCGCTACTCCGGCCAGAGCTTCTGGCTGCTGTCGTTGTCGGTGATCACGATGGCATCGACCGGGCAGGACTGGGCCGCCCGCATGATGGTGTCGGAGTCGTCCCCGTAAGGTTGAATGACTTCGGCGATGCTGTCTTGGCGCATGCGAAAGGTCTTGGGGGCGACTTCGGGACAGGTCTGGCAGCCGATGCAGGTGCTCTCGTCAACAGTCACGGTCCAGTTGGCCATGTTGTGTCCTCGAGGAGTTTGAAGCCCTAACAGAATTTCGCGGGCACGGGATATTTTGTCAGGGACTCTTGGGTAATTCTTAGACGGTCCGCCCGCGGCAATCAAGCCGCGGCCTGGAGAAAACGCGGGGCGGTTCTGGCGTGCCGGGCGGGCGAGGGATATATTCGGGCCATGAGCCAATCCCTGAACGAACTCTGCCGCGCCGCCCGGCAACTCATACAGGCCGATCAGTTGCTCACGGGCGGGGGCGTTTATCCCGGCAGTCCTTTGCCCGATCCCTCCCCGCCGCCGGCGCAATCGCAGGCGGCCCAGGTCCAGTCGGGCGACGGAAACGCCGCCGCCCCGACCGACCAGCAGGCGGCCCTGGACGCCCTCGACCAGGCCGAGGTCCGCTCCTGCCGACGATGCCGCCTGGCCGACGGGCGGACGCAGACGGTCTTCGGCGAGGGCAGCCCCAATGCCCAGATCATGTTCATCGGCGAGGGGCCCGGCGAGGAAGAAGACCGCCAGGGCCGGCCTTTCGTCGGCCGGGCCGGCGAACTGCTGACCAGGATGATCGCCGGCATGGGCCTGTCGCGCCGGCAGGTCTACATCGCCAATGTCGTCAAGTGCCGCCCCCCCGGCAACCGCGCCCCCATGGTCGACGAGGCCGCCGCCTGCCGCGACTACCTGGTGCGGCAGATACAGATCATCCGCCCCAAGGTGCTGGTCACCCTGGGCAACCCCGCCACCCACGCCATGCTCCAGACCACCGAAGGCATCACCAAGATCCGCGGCCAGTGGCGCCCGCTGCCCCCGACCGCCCCGCTCCTGGAGGGCATCATGGTCATGCCCACCTTCCACCCGGCCTACCTGCTGCGCAGCTACACCTACGAAAACCGCAAGGCCGTCTGGTCGGACCTCTGCCAGGTGCTGGAATTCCTCAACCTGCCCGTCCCACAGAAAATGTAGGGCGGACAACACGCGCCAAATAGCCTGGTGCCATGCTTCCCCCCTCGTTGCTGCTGGGGGAAGCATGTCCTTTCGTTCCTAAGCAGATAGACAAGCAACCGGAATCGGTTCAGACATGCTTCCCCTAAACGACAGGGGAAGCATGGCACCCCGCCAACGCCTTGGCGCCAGCGGTCCTACTTTTCTTGCCGCAAATAGTCTTGCAGGCGCTGTACGCGTTTTTCGGCGCCGCGGAAGAGGGCAGCCAGCGTCGCCAGCAGGATGCGGGCGTCCATGCCCCAACTGCGGTGGTCGACGTAGTACACGTCCCACTCGATTCGCTCCGGCCAAGTCAGGGCGGTGCCGCCATGCACCTGTGCCAGGCCGGTGACGCCCGGCGGCACTTCAAGCCGCCGGCGCTGGAAGGCGGTGTAGTCGGCGATCTGCTCAGGCACGGTGGGGCGGGGGCCCACCAGCGACATCTGCCCGGCCAGCACGTTGAAGAGCTGGGGCAACTCGTCCAGCTTGGTCCGGCGCAGGAATCGGCCGACGGGGGTGACGTCGGCGTCGGCGTCAGTGATGACGATAGTCGGGTCGGGGTTGTGGGCGTGGCTGGCCTTCATGGTGCGGAACTTGACCAGGGGGAAGAGCTTGCCCCCCAGGCCGGCGCGGTCCTGGACGAAGAACCCCGGCCCCCCTCCGCCTGCCCGCACCAGCAGGTACAGCACCAGCATCACCGGGCTGAGCGCCACCAGCCCCAGGGCCGCGGCCAGCAGGTCGAAAAGGCGTTTACTTGTACGGTAGAGATTCATCCAATTGACCTGAACTGAATTGTCAATTGACAATTGTCAATTGGCAATTGTTCTACTCACCGCCGGTCGCTCTTGAGAATGGCCACCTCGTAGGGATCCAGCGTCATCTCGCCGAAGACCGACGCCCCGGACAGCAGGTCCCTGCTGGCGGGCAGGCGGCCGATCTTCTGCGGCTGGTCGGAGTGGTTGAGCAAAAACAGCAGCGTCCTGCGCGGCGACCAGCGGCGGACGATCTCCACGTCCTCCGGCAGGCCGCTCACCACCGGATCGATGCCACTGCGGGCCAGGGCCAATTCCATGATGCCGCCGGCGTTGGCTGGATCGAGGAATGTGCCCGCGTACAGCACATGCCCGCTGCCCAGGGTGTTGAAGGTTACGGCCGGCTGGCCGGCCAGATGCCCGCTCCGCCACGCGCCCAGGGGCTTGGCGGTGGTGCACTTGAGCAGTTCGCACCAGTGCCCGCTCTGGATGCTCTTGCCTCCGGGCAGGTCGATGGCGCTGGCATCGTCGGCCGCCGGGCCGGACTCCTCTACCGTGGCCCCGACCAGTTCGGCCAGCAGTCCCGGGGCAGTGGCGCCGACCAGGCGGTTGCCCTCGTCGCGCGTGCCACAGGGCGGCGTGATCAGTAATGTCCCGCCGCCGCGGACGAATTCGCCAAGCCGCTCCGCCGGGTCCCGGCCCATCACCGCAAAACCAGGCAGCACCAGCAAACCAAGCCCGGCGAAGCTGTCGTTGGCGTCGACGAACCCGACGGGGTAGTGCCCCCGCCAGAGGCACTGGTGGGCCAGTTGGGCCTGCTGGCGCGGGCTGGGCAGGTGCAGATTCAGTGCCCGGTGGGCCTGCTCCTGCTCACAACTCACCAGCACGCCGGCGGCGATGTCCAGGGTGGTGCCGAGGATTTCAAAGCCGATGTGGCGCAGCTCGTTGCCCTCCCGGCTGAATTCCTCGTACCGGCGGCTGGGCTGGTTGTCCTGGTCGAGCACGCCCTGGCGATACGGCTGGGTATCGGGGCGGCCGCTCCGCCAGGGGCTGTGTAGCAGGCCGTCGGCGCCGTGGGCGATGGCCTGGTAGGCCCACAGTCGCATCTGGTCGGGCGGGGGTGCGGGGACCGGCTCGCCGCTGAGGCTGACGGCGCCCGCCTGCATCCGCGGCACCAAGAAGTTGCCCCCGGCCGAGCGCGCCAGGTCGGCCTGGCAGGCCCAGCGGTGGGGATTGACCTCCAGGCCGGGCCAGATGTCCACCCCGGCGAAATCCAACTGTCTGCTCAGCCGGGCGTAATCCACCAGCGGGCTCGCCTGGCCATGGGTGACAAACCAGCGCGGGTTGGCCTGGCGGATGACCTGGGCCTGCCGGCCCAGCAGTCCGCAGGCGCTGTAGCTGATGAAGCGGTAGTGATCCAGCAGGTGGCTGGGATTGCCCCCCTCCGTGCCGCGGGGCAGCGGAACTTGGTCGAAACCGCCGTGGGCCTGGCAGCCCGGTTGATCGCCCCAGGCGGCACACAGGGCGGAGAAGTCATCGTTGTACTTGCGGCGGAGCCACTGGCGGAAGGCCTGCTGGCAGGATTCGCAGAAGCAGGGGGCAAAGCTTTCGTCGATCCCGCCGGCCAGCTCCCAGCCGATCACGTGTTCGCTCTGGGCGAAGCTCCCCGCCATGGCCGCGACGACTCGCCGGCCAAGGTCCGCCAGCGTGGGCGAGAGACTGCAGCAATCGCTTGCCTTGCCGCCGGAGGCCGGGCGGCCCTGGGCGTCCAGACGTAGCACATTGGGGTGCTGGGCGATCAGCCAGGCGGGCGGCACAGACACCGGAGCGCACAGGATGGTCTGTATGCCAAGTTCGCCCAGCCGGCTGACCTGCTGGTGAAAGAAGGAAAAATCGTAGCGCCCCTCCTGGGGCTCGACCATCGGCCAGGCCCCGTCGGCCAGGCGCACCACGTTTACGCTGGCCGCGGCCATGCGGTGGGGGTCTTCCTGCCAGTCTTGGGCGGCCCCCTGCTCGGGCGAATAGTCGGCGCCAAAGAGGAATGTCTCCAGCTTGATGGAGCGGCGGTGAGACGGCGTCGGGAACATTCCATTATCCATGGGAAGGCTCACTGGGGCTTCAACTGGGCAGTGGAACAGGTGAACAGGCGAAAACAAAAACGGCCAGCTCGCCTGCGGTCTCCTGCTCAACTGTTCACCTGCTCCGACTCACACTATCTATCGTGAAAGACTACTAGTAGTCTGTAACAGGAAATTCCACGGGTGGCACAGCCTTTCTAGGCTGTGCGCGCACAGGCTGGAAAGCCTGTGCCACCAAAGAACCTACCCATCGTTTTTGCTGTGACAGACTACTAGGGGCCATTGTTTACCATGTCCGGAAGGGCCTTGGCAACTGTGCGGCGTTCATCGTCCGGATTCCCGGCTGGCCGGGGACCGCGCTTTGGTCAGGGCGTCGAGCAGATCGGCTTTCTTGAATATGCCGTACAGCCGGATGGGCTGGGGCGACCCCGGCGCAAATACAGCCGTCACCGGCACCCCCGGCTCGCGCAACTGGTTGAGCAGGGCGTAGGCCGGCGAGTCGCGCCGCGAGACGTCGCCGCGCAGGGCCAGCACGCCCTGGGCCTGGATGGCCTTGGCCACCTCCGGATCGTTATATACCGTTTGCTCCACCGTCTTGCAGGTAAGGCACCAGGAGGCGGTGAAATCCACCAGCACCACCTTGTCGGCGGCCCGGGCGGCGGTAAAAGCGGCCTGGTCGTATTCCTCAAAACGGGTGGCCAGGGGTTTGGCCGGGGTGAGCATCAGCACTCCGGCCGCCACGGCCAGCGCCAGGGCCAGCGCCCGCAGCGACCACTTGCGCCCGGCCGGGGCGTCGTACGATAGCCACGAACCCCACATCCACAGGCAGAAGGCCAGCACCACGGCATAGGCGATAATCCAGGCCGGGTAGGCCTCCTGCATCTGTGTGCCTAACAACCACGCCGCCACCAGCAGCATGACGAAGCCCATGGACTTCTTGAACAGGTCGGTCCACAGCCCGGCCTTGGGCACGCGCGCCACCAGCGAAGGAAACGCCGTCAGCAGGGCGTACGGGCTGGCCATTCCCAGCCCGATTACCAGGATGCCTATCGTCCCCAGCCACAGCGGCTGGGCCAGCGTCCAGGCGAAGGCGAAGGTCAAAATGGCGAAGCTGCAGGGCGTGGAAAGCAGCGCCGTCAGCAGGCCCGCCCCCAGCGACCCCAGGTAACCCTGCCGCGGCTGGATTGAGGCCACCGCCTTGGGCGCCAGCACCGTGTACAGGCCGAACAGGTTCATCGCCAGCGCCACCATGAGCAGCGCCATGCCGATCACGAATTGCGGGTAGCGGAAATGGTCGCCCCAATGGAAGCCGTAACCGGCCGCCCGCAGGCCCGCGTTCAACCCGGCCAGCAGCACGAAGAACAGCACGATGCCCGCAGCGTACAAGAGGCCCATAATCTCGAAGCGGCGGGCCGACTGCTTGGCCTGCTGCAGGATGGAAAGCAATTTCAGCGGTATGACCGGCAGCACGCAGGGCATGATGTTGAGGATCAGCCCGGCCAGGAACGCCAGCCCCAGGCCGCTCCAGATCGCCAGGTCCGGCGCGGGCGAGGCCCAGGCGGCGCCGTAGGGCGAGATCTCGTAGGTTTGTTGCCATTGCCGCAGGGTGCGGGCCTGGCCAAGGGGATCCTGGAAGCGGCTGGTCCAGGCCGGCCAGGGCGCTGCCTGCAAGCCCACCTGGACCTTTACTTCCAGCGCGGCGTCGAAGGGCGGCAGGCAGATCGCGGCATTGCAGGCCTGGCCCCGGATCGTCAGCCGTAGAGTGTAGCCCCCCGCCTGGGCCTGGGGCGAGATCGTGATGGGCACGAATACGTCGAAGTGCCCGGCATACACCTGGTGGGGCGGCTGACCGGGCAAGGCCAGTTCAGTGGCGGGGGGATACAGGGCCTCGCCGGCGGCCACCGCCGCGGACGGATCGCCGCCGGTGGCCGAGGGAATTTGCTCCGCCGGGCGAATCCTCAAGGGTATCACGTCGCTGCCCGGCATGACGGCGTAGACCCGGAAATCGTCCTTAATCATGAACTCCAGGGCCAGCCAAAGCGTCTGCCCCGGCTGGGCGGGTTGATGAGAGAGGACCGGCTCGATCGTGATAACGTCGTTAAGACTCACCGCTCCGGCGGGTTGGCTGGCGGCTGTCGGCGGGATCGCTGCCGCCGGTGCCGTGGCCGGTGAGTCCGCGACGCGGTCGGCGGCCGCAACCGCCCCCGCCGCAATCAGGCAGGCCAGGATGGTCAAAGCTGGCTTCATCGATCATCACTCTATCAGCATAGCGTCGCCATAGGAATAGAACCGGTAGCCCTGCTGGACGGCCTGGGCGTAGGCCCGCAGGATGACCTCCACGCCGGCCGTCGAACCAGGCGAGCAGAACGCCGCCACCAGCATCAGTAAGGTGGAGCGGGGCAGATGGAAGTTGGTTATCAAAGCATCCACCATTCGGAAATCATACGGCGGATAGATGAAGATGTCGGTCCGCCCGCACCGGGGCGACAACTCGCCCCCAGCGGCCGCCGATTCCAGCACGCGCACGGCGGTGGTGCCCACGGCCACGATTCGCCGCCCCTCGGCGCGGGCTGCGGATATGGCCGCCGCCGCCGGCGGGGAAAGCTCGAACCATTCCGAGTGCATGTGGTGATCGGCCACTTGCCGGACCTTGACCGGCAGGAACGTTCCCGGCCCGACGTGCAATGTTACCTGGGTCAATTGCACCTGCGCCTGGCGGAGCCGCTCCAGCAGTTCCGGCGTGAAATGCAATCCGGCCGTCGGCGCCGCCACGGCCCCCGCCCGGCGAGCATAGACGGTCTGGTAGGACTCGCGGTCGGCCGCCTGGGGTGACTTGCGGCGGATGTAGGGCGGCAGGGNNCCTTCTCCAGCAGCGCCTGGGCCGGGGTGGGCGGATCCACTTCCAGCAGCCAGCGTCCCTGGCCCAGATTCTCGCGCAGCCAGAGCCGCGCCTGGGCCTTCTCCAGTTGCAGAGATTGGCCCGCCTTGCACCGGCCGGCGCCCTTGAGCATTGCCTCCCAGCCCTGAGGAAGCTCCTGGAGCAGCAGGCCTTCTATCCGGCCGCCGCTCTGGCGACGGCACCAGAACTTGGCCGGTATGACCTTGGTGTCGTTGACCACCAGCAGGTCCCCGGGCTTCAGAAGCGA
>PMYM01000008.1 GCA_003171235.1 Phycisphaerales bacterium
GTAGTAGTATCGCATGTCCGCCGGCGAGCACCACAGGCTGCGCCGGCCATAGGAACGGATCTCCGGCTCGTAGCAGAACACCAGATCGGTCGGGGCGACCTGGCCGGAGCGATCCATCCAGCGGGCCAGGGCGATGATCTCGTAGCCGCTGCCGAAGCGGCGATAGCTGGGCGGTTCCTGGCCCCCCAGTTCAGCCAGCCAGTCCTGCACCCAGAACCGCACCGCCCGGACGTTCTGGCTGGTGCCCATGAACACCAGCACCATCACCACCAGCATCGCCCGCACCGCCGTGCGGTGGGTCTGCACCAGCCGCAGCAGGTGCACCAGGCTCTGGGCGAACAGCACCAGCAAAGGCAGCATGACCAAGGGCAGGGCCTGGTAGAAGCCGATCACCGGCAGGCGGTCCAGTTTCCAGGCTGCCGCCTGCATCAGCCCGTGCAGGCCCAGGGCCACCAGCAGCGTCGAGCCCAGCATCGCCAGCCAGTCGCCAAGCTGCAACGCCCGGAAGCGGGGCGAGCGGGTCAGGATCACGACGGCGGGAATGGCCAATCCGCCGGCCAGCGGCAGGCCCGCAAGCAGGTCATCCAGCAGGTTGGGGTAGAACAGGTCCTGGCCCGAGGCCCGCACGGCCGCCCAGGCGGTGGCGTAGCCCGCCGGCACCTGCGGCATAAGCCAGGGCGGCGAGGGCAGCGTGAAATAATGCACCAGGGCGGGGGCCGCCCCGACCGCCGCCGCCGCCAGGCCGGCGCCCACAAAACCCCAGCTTCGCCACCTGCCTCTGCCCACCCCCAGCGTCACCAGGACCAGCACCGCCGAAAGGTTCACCGCCGACCAGAGGTGAAGGTTGCCCATCGCCCCCACCAGGAAGAACACCCAAACCACCCGCCATCGCCGGCTGGAACGCATGAACAGCAGCACCAGCAGCGGCGACATCGCCAGGTACATGCTCGAAGGCGTCACCGTGAACAGCGGCCCCAATCCCCAGGAGGGCTTGGAGGTGGTAAACACCGCCGCCGACATGATGGCCACCATGGTGGCCACCGAGGTGCTGTGGGTCTGGCGGTAGAGCAGCAGGTACATGCCCAGCAGGAACAGCGACAGGGCCGCCGCCCCCAGCACGCGGAAGCCCCCGGCCGGCTCGGCCGGGCCGGCCGCCTGCACCGCCAGGTGGAGCAGGTTGTTCCAGGCCGGCAGGTTCAACTGCCAGGCCTGCGACTGCGGCCCAAACAGCGCGTCGTTGGCGTAGAGCGAGCCGTCGCCGGCGCGGTAGGCCTCCGCCAGCAGGGTGTTCTGCTCGCGGGTCAGCGGGCCTTCGTGCCCGGACAGAAAGGCGCTGACGCCCACCACGCACGCCAGCGCCAGCAGAGCCCAGTGATGTTTACGCGAAGGCACCGGTCTCATGGCCATTAGCATACGCCAAGCCCCGCCGGACTTACAGGCCCAATCTTCTTTCCCCCCTTGGTAGCACAGGCGTCCCGCCTGTGAGTATGCCCTTGGCTTTTCCGGCGGGGGCCTTAATATTGATCCCATGGCCCAAGTTGATCCATTCCTCCAAAACACCCGGTTGTTCATAACCCGATGCGGGCTTCTGGCGCCGCGCCAGGGCGTGCTGGCGGCCGTCTCCGGCGGGGCCGACAGCGTGGCACTGGCCGACGCCCTGCGCCGACTGGGCCACCCCCTGACCCTGGGGCACGTCAACCACGGCCTGCGGAAGCAGGCCTCCGCCGACGCCCAGTTCGTCGAGGACCTGGCCGGCAGGTGGAAACTGCCCTTCCTGCTGACCCAGGTTGACACCCCGGCCCTGGCGGCGGCCTGGAAGATGGGCGTCGAAGAGGCCGCCCGCAAGGCCCGCTACCAGGCGTTGGAGGCCATGGCCGCCCAGGCCGACTGCCCGGCGGTGGCCGTGGCCCATCACGCCGACGACCAGGTCGAGACGGTCATCCAGCGGGCCTTTCGCGGCACGCACCTCCGCGGCCTGGCGGGCATGCCGGCCAAGCGGCCGATGGCGGGGGGGTTGGTCCTGGTCCGCCCGCTGCTGTGGGCCCGGCGCTCGGAAATCGAAGACTACTGCCGCAGGCGCCGCCTCGCCTGGCGGACCGACCACACCAACGCCCAGACCGAGTACACCCGCAACTTCATCCGCCACCAACTGCTGCCGCTGGCCCGAGCCCGCATCAACCCAAAGGCCGACGAGGCCATCCTGCGCCTGGCCTGTTCGGCCGCCCAGGCCCAGGCCCTGATTGAGGAACTGGCCGGGCGGCTCTTCGAGCGATCCTGCCGCAAGATCGCCCCCGGGCGGGTGGCCCTGCGGGCGGCCCCGCTGCGAAAGGCCCCGCCACTGGTCGCCGCCACCGCCCTGCGACAGGCCCTGGAATGGCTCGGCGCCCCCCAGCAGGACCTCAGCCAGGAACGCTTCGACGACCTGCTGGCCGTGCTGCGCGGCCAACTCCCCTCGGCCGACATGCCCGGCGACATCGCCGCCGCCCTGGCCGGCTCCGACCTGGTCCTCCAGAGAAAAAGTAGCCAGTAGCCAGTAGCCAGTAGTCGAGGGTGTCCGATAATT
>PMYM01000239.1:0-122 GCA_003171235.1 Phycisphaerales bacterium
CGCCGCGGCAGCCGGGCAATGAAACGTTGCATCGGGCCGATCACGATCTGCCGCCTATCCCACACCGCCCGCAGGGCTGCCGGCAGGCGCAGCACCAAGGCGTCGGCCAGCAGCATGAACGC
>PMYM01000239.1:151-17783 GCA_003171235.1 Phycisphaerales bacterium
GTGGCGAGGCCCACGATGCCGCCGTTGCCGATGAGCAGCCCGTCGGGGCTGTAGGGGCGGACCAGGTGCGTCATGGCCGGCACGGTTATGATCAGCAGCACCAGCCCCACCAGCCGCCAGGGCAGGTCGGGCACCTTATGCCCGCGCAGCCAGACGATCACCGCCGCCGTGCCCGAGGAGAGCATCACGTACGCACCCGGACCCAGCCAGTACAGGTAGCAATAGGAAAGCCAGCAGCCCGCCAGGCCGCACAGGTTGCGCGCCTTGGCGTGGGGGAAGTTCACGCAGCCGGGGGGGTCCTTGGGGTTGAAGCTCAGCAGGCTCACCCAGGAAAAGACCAGGAACAATCCCAGGAGGATGACCAGGCAGTACCGCAGGTACTTGGCCGAGGCGTCCTTCCTGGACTTCTTGTTGGCGTCCTTGCTCATAGTTAACCAGTAATCCCAAGTCTATTCTTTGAGCCCAGCAGGTGAACAGTAGAGCAGGTGACCGCAGGCTCAATTGCGTCTTCTCCTGTTCAACTGCTCAACTGCTCGCCTGCTCTGTACTCGTTCAACTTCGTTGAACGAGCACTAATGTCCCGTGTGCCCGAAGCCTCCCTCCCCGCGAGGGGTGGGGTCAAGTTGGGCCACTTCGTCAATCCGCGCCCGGGTGACCGGGGCGATAACCATCTGGGCGATGCGCATCCCGCGCTTCACGGCAAAAGGCGCGGTTCCCAGGTTGCCCAGAATCACACAGACTTCGCCGCGATAGTCGGCGTCGATGGTGCCCGGCGCGTTGGGCAGGATGATGCCATGCTTAAGCGCCAGCCCGCTGCGCGGCCGCACCTGGGCCTCGAAGCCCGCCGGCAGGGCCATGTAGAACCCGCACGGCACGAGCTTGACCTGGCCCGGGCCGATCACCATCTCACCGTCGCAAGCGGCGCAAAGGTCCAGCCCCGCCGCCTGCGCAGTCATGTACCGCGGCAGCGGGATGTCCTGGCAACCAGCCTTGCGGCGTATCTGTATTGTTATCGGATCGACCATGATCGCCTCTCCATCCAAAATGGCGGGATTGACCGCCGCCACAGAGTAACCCGCGCCGCCCCCCGGCCGCAAGCAGTCGGAAGCCGGTGGGCGGGCCTTTGGGCGCAAGCGGCCGGTAGGCGGTGGGCGAGGGCGAGTGCGCCCCCCGATTGTTGCAATATGCCTCTGGCCCTGAACAAATCCGAGGACGTTACGCCGACTGACAATCTAGTAGTCTGTAACAGGAAATTCCACGGGTGGCACAGCCTTTCTAGGCTGTGCGCGCACAGGCTGGAAAGCCTGTGCCACCAAAGAACCTACCCATCGTTTTTGCTGTGACAGACTACTAGTCCCGACGGGACGGCAAGAAATTGGCCGGGGGCGAAGAGGCGGCGATGTTTTCCTCCGCGAAGCCCCCGGAGACCTGACCGGTAGTGACAGAGCGATGCCTGGATTTGCGCAGGGAGTGAATTCTGCTCGCGCTGTCATGGTGTGCCTGGGGGAGGCACAAGCAAACCATGGGAGTCTCGCCATCGGGAGCAACTTGCACGCCCTAACTCAGCTTAATCCTTCATGCGAGATTCTACAACGAACGTGCGCCAAGGTATATGAAGCTGCTCTTTCCGGCCGTCACAACTAACCTCAAATTCCGCTATGCCTGATTTCTGTGACTTCAAAAGCTCGTTAGAGAACTCTAATGTCAGTTGCCTGCTCTTGCCGTCCTTGCTCGGCAGCCAACGTGAACTCAAACCACTCTGCGGCAAAAGCGCAATGCTCTGTATAGGCGAGGGGGCATCAACAGTCGCATTTACCGACGTGGGGGGGATATCATGCTGAGGCATTGGCAGTACGAGGGCTTTGGGAATCACGTTTACGACCGGCACTTGGGTAACCGAGAACGGTATTTCAAGCTCTTTTGCCACTTCCGATCGCAGGCGGAGTCTAATCGTATCTTCGATCTGGCCGAGTGTGTCGCCGGCGGTATACCGATAATGAATACGTCTAGCGTTTCCGTTTGCACCGGGATATTGGCTGGCGGGGGATGCAGGGTCCAATTTTAGTTCCAGTCCGGAAACTAAAGAGGACATTTCCTCAACGTCGAGCGAACCTGGAAAGCCCGGAGTTACCACCAGGACGTCCCCCTCCTTGGTTTCCCCTCTTCTCAGCTCGCCTAGCCTGAGATAAGCAGGAACGCCAATCGCACCAAGCTTCATGCGACCTATCCATCGAACCACAATCGTCGGGCGAACCGGATCATCTGTTTTAACCATTACGCCCAGGTTAACTGCTGCTCCAATGCCACCTGTGGGCGTGAATTCCATGTGCAAAAGTGTGCGTTCCCCGGACCCAAGCGTAGTCCGGTCGGCATAGGCTTTGCTGCAACTGCAGTCGGGGTAGATACCGGTAATCGACAAAGGCGCGTCCCCGGTATTCTGCACTTCTACAGGGCGGGTGTAAGGCTTCCACGGGCTCACTTCGCCAATTTCCACGATCTCCGGCACGGCTATCCTGGGGCCCTGATCCTTCCGCCATGCCGCCAAGCTGGCTGCAGCCATGAATGACGCGATGCCAAGACACGCCATGCCGGCACACAACAACAACCAATGTGCCTGAAGCCATCTCCTCCTGTTACTAATCATGTGCCACCGTCGATCCGGCGGAATCAGCCTCGTTCGCCCGACGCCGTTTGATAATCAACCAACTGGCTGATAACAACACCAGGCCCAATACCGAGAAGGCTACGCTCCAAGACCAATGCGTGAGCGTCCCAGTCTTGGCGGCAACACGGGGCGAAGATGGGGGTCGCTCCGATTGCACGACAGGATTCGTCGAACCCCCAGGTTGGCTTGAACTGCTAGCAGGCGGGCTCTTCAGCAGGTTGGCAATTGCCTCGTCCGCTTCTTCCTTGGTGCCGCCGACCACGTAACCCGCGCTGATATCTATAAGCGAAACGTCCGTCCCGACAGGAAAGGCGACCCGGAATTCCTCAGCGGCGGGTTCGCTGCTTAGCCGCTCAAATCCCGAGACCTTGATCGTCTTCTTCACCATCATGCGACTGCTTCCATCCTCCATGTCCTGCAACCAGTCCATCGTGAACTCCGTAGGAAGGCATAGCCCGTCAATCATCTCAGACTTATTTATCACATACCTAGTGTAGGAGCGCAGCACTCCTGTGGACTTGCGGAACTCGGCATCGGAATCCATGCTGCTCTCTATGAACACCGGCAGGAACTGTCGTCCCGGATCCAGATGGATTACGCGGTTCGAGTTTCCGCTCTTCCACCGCGCCGCAATGAGGGACGTGTTGTTCTCCGCCACAACGCTGATCTTAGCCGTGTCACTGTACTTCTCCAGGTCCCCGGCAAACATTTGCGGACGCCCCGTGGTAGCGATAGCAAAGTCCTCTACGGAGTTCTTGGGGTTTGACGACACCAGCGCCTCCTTCCTTTTGTCGCTAACGGAGGTGACAAATTGCCGAAATTGTGCGCCGTCAAATGTTTGGATGCGCGTCGTGTCCCTTGTTCCCGAATTCTTCTTGCTAATCGTGACCGTCTCTACACGCCTCATGTTATCCCAGTCAATCTCCTTGCATTGGGACGCCCTATCCTCGGTAGGAACCGGCGATATCTTGGCGGTCCCTGTAAGCCAGAGCTGCGTCTGGATTGTATAATTGTACGTCCCACGCCGCATTAGGTCTTCTCTGGCACGGAGGCCGTCAATCACCGTCTTGATATCCAGCGGCGCGCCCGGCGCCGGCGCATCCGCGCAGATCGCTTCGGATGCGCAGGCGCCAGCGCAAGCGACAAGAGCCAAGACTATCCTCATCAGATACAGCCTGCTGAGATATGGCCCGCTGACAGGTAACGCTTCAGCGACATCCCTGCAGACCAAGTCAATATGGCCGAAGGCAGAGTCCACATTCATGTGTTTCTCCATATAAAGCAGGTTGCCAGTAGCGCCTACCACGTGCAGACATTGAAGAAAGTATATCCAGTTTCGTCGTGGCCTTCTCCACACGTGCCATCTGTAGTGCTGTAAACAAAGTAACTGAAAGGCGTGCAACCACTTGTTGCACTCCCTACCTCAGCGGCGCGAGCAGTTCGCCCACAAAATCCGCCACGCGGGCGACCAGTTCGTCATGGCCGGCGCCCGCTTTGGCCGCGTCGGCGATGCGGTGGACGATGGCCGAACCCACAATCGCCCCATCGGCCACGCTGCATACCTGCGCGACCGTCTGGGGCGAGGAAATCCCAAAGCCGATGCAAATGGGGATATCCACCTGCCGGCGCAAATCCGCCACCGCCTGGATGGTCTCTTCCGGCAGGCGTTTGCGCTCGCCGGTGATGCCGGCCACGCTGATGTAGTAGAGAAAGCCCCGCGAGGCCTTGGCGATCTGCAGCCGGCGCGGCGGGGGGGTCATGGGCGAGACCAGCAGGATGTTGCACAGCCCGCGCTCTTGGGCCTGCGGGGTCAGGGCGGCGGACTCTTCCAGCGGCAGGTCGGGGACGATCAGAGCGTCGATTCCGGCCGCTGCCGCCTGGGCGAGGTAGTTCTCCGGGCCGTGGCGAAAGATGATGGAGTAGCTGACCATGGCCATCAGGGCCAAGGATGGGAGGCCGTCGGCGGCACAGGCGGCTGCTTCCCGCCGGCGATACTCGGCGACGGCCTGGAAAATCTCCGAGCCGGTCAGGCCGCGCCCCAGCACTTCGGTGTAAGAAGCCTGGATCACCGGCCCGTCGGCCACCGGGTCGGAAAAGGGAATGCCCAGCTCGCACACGCGCACCCCCTGCCGGCGAAAGGCCGCCAGCAGGTCAATGGTGGTGTCCAGGTCGGGGTACCCAGCCGTGATGAACGGCAGCACCGTCTTTTTGTCGGCGGCACGGAGCGAGGCGAAGGCGATTGTCAGGCGATTTTGGTCAAGCATAGTTTAGTTCTTCAAAGACTGGCCGCAGAGACGCAGAGGCGCAGAGAAAAGAAAATGCGAATTCTTAGCCCCGGTAGGGGCATGCTTCCGAGTAGGGCACGCGGGTTCGTGAGCGCAGCGAACGGTTCCGCGTGCGGGATCGTTCCGTGATACCACAGTTGAGACGTTCTTCTTAGCCCCGGCAGGGGCGCCTTTCTTAGCCCAGGGCGGAAGCCCTGGGAATGGCGGGCCTTCGCGGAGTTTCCGGAGGCAGTGCCGTGGTTCGATGCAGGCAACGCTATCTTCCTGCCGGTTGCGTGGTTTCCAGTCATGCCTCGATCTGTCTTCACAATCTCGTCATTCCATCGCGATGAAGGTTCGTTCCGCCAAACAGGTCCAGCCGGTCGCTCTTTACTGTCCTGGGCCGTCTTCCGGGGGCTGCGCGTCCTGGCGGACGCTCCGCCCCCGGCTAAACTCTGCCGTCCCTGCGGGACTCGGCTCTTGGTTGCCTTCATCACGGCACGATGCATCGGACTCTCCATCGCACTGATTTCTAATCACCCAAAGGGCTCTTCCTGTACCCGCCTTTACCCTATAGCCTGAAGCCTGAAGCCTACTTCCGCTTCTCCAGCAGCATGGCGATCTCGTTGCAGTCCTTGTCCCCGCGGCCGGAGAGGCAGATCAGGATGATCCGGTCCTTGCCCATCTTGGGGGCGCGGACGACGGCCTCGGCCACGGCGTGGGCCGACTCCAGGGCGGGGATTATGCCCTCGGTGTGGGCCAGGGTGACCACGGCGTCCAGGGCCTGCTCGTCCGAGCAGGGCAGGTATTCCACCCGGCCGGTGTCTTTCCAGTAGGCGTGTTCGGGCCCGACGCCGGGGTAATCCAGCCCGGCCGAGATCGAGTGCACCGGGGCGGTGTTGCCGTCGGCGTCCTGCAGGACGTAGCTCTTGGCCCCGTGCAGCACGCCGGGGGCGCCGGCCGATAGGGTGGCGGCGTGGTCGCCCAGCTTGAGGCTCCGCCCGCCGGCCTCCACCCCCACCATCCGCACCGACTCGTCCTCGATCATGGGTGCGAACAGGCCGGCGGCGTTGGAGCCGCCGCCCACGCAGGCGATCAGCAGGTCGGGCAGGCGGCCCTCGGCCGAGAGCATCTGCCGGCGGGCCTCGCGCCCGATGCAGCTCTGGAATTCCCTGACCATTTCCGGGAACGGCGCCGGCCCGGCCACCGAGCCGATGATGTAGTGCGTGCCTGAAACGCTGCCCATCCAGTCGCGCATGGCCTCGTTGAGGGCGTCCTTGAGCGTGCACTGGCCGGAGGAAACCGGCGCCACCCGCGCCCCCAGCAGTTGCATGCGAAAGACGTTGAGGGCCTGGCGGCGGATGTCCTCCGTGCCCATGTACACCTCGCACTCCAGGCCGAAGACCGCCGCCGCCGTGGCCGTGGCCACCCCGTGCTGGCCGGCGCCGGTCTCGGCGATCACCCGCTTCTTGCCCATGCGCAGGGTCAAGAGGGCTTGGCCCAGGGTGTTGTTGATCTTGTGGGCGCCGGTGTGGTTCATGTCCTCGCGCTTGAGGTAGATCTTCGCCCCGCCCAGCTTCTGGGTCAGCCGGCTGGCGAAGTACAACTCGCTTGGCCTGCCGGCGATCTGGCGCAGGCAGCGGTCGAATTCGTCGATGAAGATCGGGTCGGCCATTGCCCGGCGGTACTCGCGCTCGAGCTGGTCTAAGGCGCTGATGAGGGTTTCGGGCACGAACCGGCCGCCGTACGGGCCGAAATACCCGTTCCGCGGCATCAGGGCGTAATCTTTGGCAGTCATGATAGCCCTGTTATACCGCCGCCGACGCCGCGGGCCAAGCTCCCCTTGAGGGCAAGACCTTAACCACAGAGATCACAAAGAGGATTCAGTTGTTCTTATCTCTTAGCAGCCCGTTGAAAAAGGATTCTCCCCGTAGCACGGGCGTCTCGCCCGTGTCCAGGGGCCTTCCTTTTGGATGGTCGTCGGTCATGGGCGAGACGCCCATGCTACATCTTCAACGGGCTGCTAGGTAGTCACTCCGAATCCGGGTGGCATGGTCACGCGTCTTTTCGCGTGACCATGTTTTGGCCCCAACGGGGCCGTGGATGGTAGCCGTGGGCGACGCGAAGCGAGCCCACGGATAATGGCCAGGTCAAGACCAGAGCGAACGGCTGGGTCTGCGTGCGAAGTTGACCTCACTCGCGATGCCGTGATTGCCGGTGGCGCGCCGGTTTTTCATGGAAGGCGAATCCGCGCACACGACCGCCCGGGGAATCACATCATCGGCAGGAAAGACCGCGCCACTTGGGCGGTCACGCCACTGCCTCTGGACCGTGCCCGTGCCATAACCGGGGGCTGCGCGGCGACGAAAAGAAAAGATGTCGCCGCTTCGCCCCCGGCTAAATTCTTGCCGGCCCGTTCGGGCCTGGATAAGCCTCCCCCCTGCGCCACTCCATACTTGCCGGACCCTTCGCAGATAGGGAGCATAACTCTGACTGCCCGAACTGGGCTGCGGCGGAGTCGCGGTCACGGGACATTTTGTTAGGGACTCCTAGTCGAAAATCCGCCGCAGGACCTCGCCCAGGCCCGGCCTGGCGCCTCCGGGAATTCCCTGGGGCATCGTCTGGGGCCCGGAGGCGTCGCCGTCCTGTTCCTTCTGGTTCCAGTCGGGGAACACCTCGCCCGCCGGGCCGCTGGCGGGTTGCGAGGCCGCGGCGGGCTTGGTCGCCGATTTGCCATCCTCGGCAGAACCTTCCTGGTCGGAGGACTGGCCTTCCTCGGCGGGCTGGCTCGTGGCCGGCGGCTTGGAGAAGACCGCCGGCGCAAGGGCAAAGCCGCCTCCCGCCCCGCAGACGTAAATGCCCACGGCGCCGTTGCTCATGCCCACCAGCAACCGGCCGGCATCGTCGAAGGCCAGGTCCGAAATTTCGTCTTCCATCTCGTGCTGGCCCGACAGGCTGATCTTGCCGTTCTCGACGCGGCCAAAGACCAGCATCCGGGCGTCATCCTGCCGCCGGGCGGCCCAGTGCACCCCGTCGGGATGCACCGCCACGGTCAACTCGGTCTGGGTATCCAGCGTGTCGCGCAGGCGGTATTCGCCCAGGCCGGCGAGCTTTTCCTGGATCTCGGCCAGGCGGGTCTTTACTTCGGGGTCGCTGCTCTGCACCTGCCGCAGCAGCGGGAGAATCTCCGCCCCGCCCGAAAGCAACCGCCCGCTGGCGGCCTGGCGATCGGCGAAGGCGTCGGCCCCCAGTTGCTCGACGGCCTGGCGCACCTGCTGGGGCGTGAGAGCGGTTTTCTCGGGCAGGTCCAGGTCCCAGAGCATCAGCCGCTTGTCGGTCGCTATCAACATGCCGCGCGTCAGGCCCAGGAACCTGCAGCCCCGGAGGCGTTCTTTTTCATTCGTTTGCGGCTGGATCGTCTGCAGCGACCGGCCATCGGCGGAGAAAAGAGCAACGTGCTTTTCGGAGTAGGCCGCCAACAAGTCTCCCGGGGCGGAAGTCAGGCCGTCCACACCCGGCAGAGTAATGGCCACATTGGGCGCCGGCCCTTCGCCTGAGCCGCCATTGAGTGCCTCGATAAGTTCGCCGTTGGCAGTTGACCTCACTTCCACCCCGGAGTAGCTGGCCATGAAGGCGCGAGAGCCGTCGTGGTTAAGAGCCAGGGCGCCATTACTGCCCCAACGGTTTCCACCCTCGAAACTCCTGAGGCTCCTGCCGCTGGCGACGTCGATCACCGTGCAGCTTTTTTCCCGGCGGGCGACGAGGGTCTTGCCGTCGGCGGAGACGGCCAGATCATCGACGTCGATTTCGCCCAGGCAGGTGGCGGTAATGGCCCCGGTTGCCGCGTCGCGGAAACGGATGCCGTTTTCGCTGCCCCATTCCAGGACGGTTTTGCCGCCGGGGGCGGGCAGGACCTTGGCCTGGCGGTTCTGCAGCGGCTGGCCGACCGGCGGATAGATCTGTTTGCCGTCGGCGGCGCTGAATCGCCTGATCAGGCCGCCGTCACTGCAGCAGACGAAACTGCCGTCGGGGGATATCGCCACCCCGTAGGACTCGCTGCTCAGCGGGGCCTTCCATCGCACCTGGCCGCTCTGGGCGTCGGCCAGGTACAACTCGTAGGGCCTCTCTTGGGTTACGGCGGCGATGCTCTGGCCGTCGTGGCTCCAGGCGGCGGTCAGGGCCGCCGGCATGCTGGCGGCATAGAGTTTTTGCCCGGTGCGGCAGTCCATAACCCAGGGCTGGGTGGCGCAGCAGACGAATGCCCGCGACCGGTCGGGCGAGGGGACCAGGGTGGTGATCCCCCCGCTGCCGCCGGGGGGAATGCCGCTGTCGCGCGTCTTCTTGTCCTTGGGCTTGAGATAAACGGCCGGCTGGGTCGAGCCGGGGAACCAGCGGCGGATGGTGGTGTCGCCGCCGCCGCTGACGACGTTGCCCTGGTCGTCGAAGAACACGGTGTAAACTGGGCCATTGTGCCCAAGTAGCGTGGCCTGGGATTTGCGCGTCTGGACGTCCCAGACGACGGCCTGTTTCTCGTCGGTCACGGCCAGGCGGCGGGCCCCGGCGTCCAGGGCCAGGCGGAAGCTCATCCCACCCTGGGGAAATTCCCCCAGCCGCTTGCCGGTGTTTATGTCCCACAGCACCGGCCCGGACTCCGACGATGCGGAAACGAACTTGTCCTGGCCCAGCAGCAGGATGTCCCAGACGTAGTCGCGGGAACCGGAATGCTGGAATCGGCGGATGAGGTTGCCCGTCTCCAAGTCCCATAGCCTCGCGGTGTTGTCGTTGCCGGCGCTGAGCAGGCGGCGGTTGTCGGCCAGGACGATCATGCCCGTTACGGTGCCGCCGTGGCGGAAGCTGCTGCTGCCCAGCATGGCGGCCAGTTGCAGCCGGGCGGGGTCAAAGCTTGCCGCGCTGGCCGGGGCGGAGGCGCTTGCGCCAGGAGGTGTCGGCTTGAGCAATCCTTCCGGCAGGCGCGCCGACGCGGGCCCGCTGGCCGGGGCCGTCAAGCCGTAGGAACCGCAGAAAACCGCCGCCGCCAACAGCATCACCGTCACGCGCGCCATGTCCGGCCTCCCTAAAAAGACGAGCCACGAACAGCGCGAACAACACGAACCTGAAAGAAAACTATGCAATAAGAGTTCTATTGTTCGCGTCGTTCGCGATGTTCGCGGCTAAAGATGGTCAGTGCAGGCCCAGGGCTCGAAGGTTTTCCAGGCTGATCTTGAGCGAATCGAACGGGTTGCGTTCGTAGCAGAGGTCCTGCTCGACGCAGTACCACTCGACGCCCGCCTTGCGCGCCGCCGCCAGGATGGGCGGCCAGTTCAGGTTGCCCTCCCCGATCTCGGCGAAGCGCCGCGCCTTGTCGGGGGCGATGACGTAGTCCTTCAGGTGGAAGACGGGCATGCGCCCGGCCACCTTGTTGACCCACTGCACCACGTCGCCGCCGCCGGTCTGCACCCAGTGGGTGTCCAGTTCGGCCTTGAGGTAGCGCGGGTCGGTGTTCTCCAGCAGCAGGTCCAGCCAGGTCTTCTTGCCGGAGCGGGCGAATTCAAACTCGTGGTTGTGGTAGGAGAAGTCCATGCCGGCCTGGACGATTCTTTGTCCGACCTGGTTGGCCAGGGGGGCGAACTGCATCACGCCCTCGGCCGAGCGTAGCTCCTTGGGCAGGCCGCCCAGGGCCGGATGCTTGCAGCCCCACATGGCGTTGATCTCTATGACCTTGGCGGTCTCGTTGAGGAAGTCCGGCCAACCCATGTGCGTGGAGCAGCAGGTCAGGCCGGTGTCCTTAAGCATCTTGGCCACGTCGGCCGGCGGCATGGGGCCGAAACCCGAAATCTGCACCGCCTCGTAGCCGATTTCTCGCACCTTCTGGAGCGTCCGGGCGGCGTCGGCGGCCGTGGCGGTAAAATCGCGCAAAGTGTACATCTGGGCGGCTATGACTGACGAAGGCATACTTCTCTCCTGTTACTAGACCAGGCTTCAATCAAAGCTGAAAGCTGAAAGCTAAAAGCTGAAATGGAGACTGAAGGTTCCTGGTTCTTGTTTCAGCTTTAAGCTTTCAGCTTTAAGCTTTGGCCTCCTGGCTATTCTGTTTTCTCCTGCTTCTCCGCCTGCCTGGCCTCGTGGATCCGGCCGGAGAGCCAGAAGCCCAGCATGGCCCCGCCGGTGCCGGCGGCAAACCAGTCCACCGGCAGCGCCCCGCGCAGGGGGAGTTGGCCCTTGCCGTCGAGCACCATGGAGTACAGCCAGGCCGGCCCGGGCTGCTGGGCGGGCACCAGCGTCCCCAGCAGGAACACCACCGCCGCCAGCAGCAGCGGCGCCAGCCAGCAGGGCAGCGAGAAACGGGCCGGGAATATCTGGTGGGCCACCAGCGTGCCCACCAGGAAACTGGCGGCCAGGGCAAAGATCACCTGCCCGCGGAAAAAGCCCGAACGGAAGGTCATCACCAGCATCACCAAGGCCAGCGCCATTTCCAGCAGCAGGCAGGCGCCGGCGGTCGTGAGGGAATTGCGGCTGAGGCGAGCGCCGTATTTCTGGGAACCGAAAAACAACTTTCGGCCAATTTCATAGATGACGGCGCCAAACCCGACAACGTACGTCGTTCGCTTGCTGGGATCGGTTACGGGAACGTGCTCGACCTCCGCCAGGGGGTCTTTCCATGCCCATTGCGGCCAGAGGAACCATGCAACCTGCCGCACCAGCACGACCACTCCCACCATCACCAGCAGTATGCCCAGCATGGCCAGGCACTCGCCCGCCAGCAGGCCGTAGAGCCGGCCGTACTGCCCGGTCCAACTCCAAAGCAGATTCTGCATGGGATTGGAGCGAGCCGAGAAGGCCGCCGTCGCCGCCAGGCTGGCCAGCAGCGAACCCTCGAAGCGCGACGACAGCGTCAGCACCGAACAGCCCGCCGCCAGGCCCCAGACGCACAGGGCAAAGACCACCAGGCGGGCGTAATGCCCACCCGGCAGGAAGCTCATCGCCCCCTCCGGGTCGACTGGGCGCACCGCCGGCCAAAGCACCAGCCAGGCCAGGGCCAGCCCGGCCAGGGTGGCTGTTTCCACCTGCAGCTTTTCCAAAAGATGTCGCCGCGCGTGGGTCATTCTTGTGGGCGCCTGATGGCCGCGTTAGAATCACGCTTTTGCACGATACTACAGTATGGAACATCCATCAGTTTGAAAAGGCAAATTTCATGGCCAACGTCGTTGAACGCCTGATGTCGCGTGCCCGCCAGAACCTCAAGCGCGTCGTCCTGCCGGAGACCCAGGACAGCCGCGTGCTGAGGGCCGCCCGCATCGCCACCGACCGGAAACTGGCCCACATCGTCCTGGTGGGCGATCCGGCCGCCATCGAGCAGTCGGCCAAGGGCCTGGGCATAAGCCTGGGCGACGTGGAGATCGTCAACCCGGCCAGCGATCCGCGGGCCCAGACGTACGCCCAGCGGCTTTTCGAGAAGCGCAAGGCCCGGGGCATGACCCTCGAGCAGGCCGCTCAGATGCTCTCTCACAAGGTGTACTACGGGGCCATGCTGGTGGGCGACGCCCGGGTGGACGGCATGGTGGCCGGCAGCGATTGCCCCACGGCCGACACCGTGCGGGCGGGCATCTTCGGCGTGGGGCTCACGCCCGGCAACAAGACCGTCTCGTCCTGCAGCATCATGAACACCCTCATCCCGGAATTTGGCGTGGGCGGCTCGGTGGTCTTTGCCGACACGGGCGTGCTGCCCAACCCGACGGCCGAGCAACTGGCCGACATCGCCATCGCCGCCGCCCAAAGCTGCCGGGTGCTGCTGGAGACCGAGCCGCTGGTGGCCATGCTGTCCTTTTCCACCAAGGGCTCAGCCAGCTCGCCCGAGGTGGATAAGGTCATCCAGGCCACGAAGCTGGCCCAGCAGCGCGCACCGGAGCTGAAGATCGACGGCGAGTTGCAGGTGGACGCGGCCATGATCCCCGAAATTGCCGCCCGCAAGTGCAAGGGCTCGAGCGTGGCCGGCAAGGCCAACACCCTGGTCTTCCCCGACCTGTCCTGCGGCAACATCGCCTACAAGCTGGTGGAGCGGTTCGGCAAGGCCACTGCCCTGGGCCCGCTGCTGCAAGGCCTGGCCAAGCCCATCAACGACCTGTCCCGCGGCTGTAGCGTACAGGATATCGTGGAGATATCCGCCATCACGGCCGTGCAGGCGGCGGGATAGGCGGATTTTCGATTTGCGATTTTCGATTTACGATTGAAGGAGCCGGGTGCCATGCTTCCCCTGTCGTTTAGTGGAAGCATGTCCCGGATGTTTCCCGTTGCCTGTCCGTCTGACGACCCATAAGCCTGGGCCCCCGAGACGCTGCTGCCGCCGCTGAAGTAACCGAAAGAAAACGAAAGGACATGCTTCCCCCAACAGCAACACGGGGGAAGCATGGCACCCGGCGATATCACGGCTCCTTTAGCCTTTGGTCTATAGTCTGAAGCCTTTCTTCGTGTTCTTTGTGGTCTTTGTGGTTCAAGTTTTTCTGTATGGCAACGGGTCAGGCGCCCCCGCGGCGGCGAAACCCGCCCGGCGCAGGCGGCAGGAATCGCAGTGGCCGCAGGCGAGGCCCTCGGGGTCGGGGTCGTAGCAACTGTGGGTTAGCGAGTAATCCACGCCCAATTCCAGGCCCTTGCGGATGATCTGGGCCTTGGACATCTCCAGCAGCGGGGTGTGCACCCGAAATACTCCCCGGCCCTCGGCGCCGGCGGCGGTGGCCAGGTTGGCCAACTTTTCGAAGGCCCGGATGAACTCCCCCCGGCAGTCGGGGTAGCCGCTGTAATCCACGGCGTTGACGCCGATGAACAGGTCGAACGCCCCGACGACCTCGGCGTAGCCCAGGGCGATGGCCAGGAAGATGGTGTTGCGGGCAGGCACGTAGGTGACGGGGATGCCGCCGGAGTCGGGGCGGTCCTTGGGCACGGCGATCCGGTCGGTCAAGGCGCTGCGGCCAAAGCCCCCGCCGGCCGACAGGTCGATCCGCACGATCCGATGCTCCCCGACCCCCATCGCCCGGGCCACCTTCCCAGCCGCCTGCAGTTCAAAAAGGTGCCGCTGTCCGTAATCGAACGAGAGGGCGTGGCAGGCAAAACCCTCGCCCAGGGCCATGGCCAGCGTGGTGGCTGAATCCAGCCCGCCCGAGAGTAAAACCACCGCCTTGGGTAATTCGGAATTCATGCATGCGGTCCAATTATCGGCCTGGACTTGACCACGTTCCGCCGCCAGCCCCAGTCGGAAACGCACAGCGGACACTGTAGTGGCAAGCAGCGTGAAAGGCCAAGTCCCGTAGGGGCGGAAGAGTTTAGCCGGGGGCGGAGCAAGCACGGCGCAGCCGGGCGCAGCGCAGCCCCCGGTAAAGGCATTGAGACAGGCAAAGCGAGCGGCTGGATCTGCCTTGCACGACCGATCCGGTTCGCGATGGCAAGACCTGCCGGCTTTGGGGCCCTGGCCTCAGGTGGAATCAGTTCACCGGCAGCAAAGACCTGCCCCGGCAGAGCGATCACGGCACTGCCTCTGCGTCCCGGAAGGCCTGCCACCGGGGGCTGCGCGTCCCTCGCCGTGGCTCGGGACGCTTCGCCCCCGGCTAAATTCTTTCGGCCCTGCGGGCCTGGATCAGTCAAGTTGGAGAACGTGTCCATTGTCCCTAAAGATTTCCCGAATACTTCCCAGGAACATCGCTCCGTTTGCTATCTGCGACTTCTGGGCCGTTCCTGTAAAGAGATCAATCAAATGCCCCCCCGGCCTACGGCCGGGGGCTAAATAAGAAAGACAAGTGCTACTTCTTTGTGCCTCGCTTGAAGGGGTATTCCACGCTGATCACCGAGTGCATGCCGCCGCGCGGGGCAAACGAGCCGGTCACCTTCATCCACCTGGGCTTGAGCTGGGCCACCAGGTCGTCCAGGATGCGGTTGACCACGTCCTCGTAAAAGACCCCGACGTTGCGGTAGGACTGCAAGTAGAGCTTGAGGCTCTTGAGTTCCACGCACCGCCGGGCAGGGGTGTACTCGATCTGGATCGTGCCGAAGTCCGGCTGGCCGGTCTTGGGGCAGACGGAGGTGAACTCCGGGACCACGTGCCGGATGACGTATTGCCGGTTGGGGCGGGGGTTGTCGAAAACTTCAAACCGTGCCATGGATTTGCCTCTTTCTCTCTGGCGGCCTAAACAGTAGATATATAGCCGCGGGCGTGAAAGTTCACGCATATAAGGTTCAGGCGGCAGGTGCTCGCTTTGTAGTGGCATGGGCGAGACGCCCAGGCCACAGGCCAGGAGAGCAGCCATGGCGGTGTTCAGCGCCGACGAGGTGTACCAGATCGCGATGGAGATGGAGCAGACCGGGCAGGTCTTCTACGAGGCCCTGGCCGCGGGCTCTGCCCGCTCCGACGTGGCCGCCCTGTGCCGGCGCCTGGCCGCCCAGGAGGTCGAGCATTACAACCGATTCAGCCGCCTGCGGGCGGCTCTGGCCGCTCGCCCGGCCTCGCACGCCCTGGACGAGGAAGAGATGGACTTCGCCCAGGCCCTGGTGACCGACCGCATGATCCCCAACCCCCAGGAGGCCCGCCGCATCGCCGCCGAGGGCTCGGTGGGGGCGGCCCTGGACATGGCCATCAACCTCGAGAAGGACAGCGTCCTTTTCTACAGCGAGATCCTCCAGGCGGTAGACCCCCAGGACGCCACGGCCATCCGCGAGATCGTCCAGCAGGAGAAGCTGCACGCCCAGGAACTCATGATCGCCCGGCGAAATCTGCACTAGTAGTCTGTAACAGGAAATTCCACGGGTGGCACAGCCTTTCTAGGCTGTGCGCGCACAGGCTGGAAAGCCTGTGCCACCAAAGAACCTACCCATCGTTTTTGCTGTGACAGACTACTAGCGCCCCGGTGAAAAAGTGGCATGAACGCGGCGGGAGCCATTTCCCGTTCAATTCCCCAATTTTCAAAATCCCCGAATTCAAAATCTACTTGAGCACCGTTCCCTTATGGCGATTGACGAGTTTTTGGGCCTGGGTGGCGGCCTGGGCCTCGTCCTGGCGGGCCTTGAGGGTCTTGATGCGGTCGCGGAGTTGGGCGGCCTGTTCAAATTCCAGGTTCTCAGCCGCCTCCAGCATCTGCTTTTCCAACTCGGCGATGAGCTCGACGCGGGTGTATTCCTCCTCGTCGGCATGGATGGCCTGGCGGGCGGTCTTGTGGGCGGCCACCTGGTCGGACAGCACCGAGCGGATGGCCTTGCGGATGGTCTGGGGGGTGATGTGGTTGGCCTGGTTGTACTCCACCTGCAGCTTGCGCCGGCGGTCGGTCTCGCTGATGGCCCGCTGCATGCTCTGGGTCACCACGTCGGCGTACAGGATGACCAGGGCGTTGACGTTGCGGGCGCAGCGCCCGATGGTCTGGATGAGGCTGGTCTCGCTGCGCAGGAAGCCTTCCTTGTCGGCGTCCAAAATGGCCACCAGCGACACCTCCGGCAGGTCCAGCCCCTCGCGCAGCAGGTTCACGCCCACCAGCACGTCGAAGGTGCCCGACCGCAGGTCCTTGAGAATCTCCACGCGCTCCAGCGTCTCCACCTCGCTGTGGAGGTACTTGCAGCGGAAACCCTCCTGGCGGATGTATTCGCTAAGGTCCTCGGCCAGCCGCTTGGTCAGCGTGGTGATGAGCGTGCGCTCGCCCGACTGCACGCGGGCGCGAATCTGCTCCACCAGGTCAGCCACCTGCCCGCTGGCCGGATGCACTTCGATCACCGGGTCGATCAGCCCGGTGGGGCGGATGACCTGCTCGACGACCTCGCCCCCGGCGGCATTCAACTCGTATGGGCCGGGCGTGGCCGACACGAACACCACCCGCTTCCACAGTTGCTCCAGCTCCTCGAACCGCAGCGGGCGGTTGTCCATGGCCGAGGGAAGGCGGAAGCCGTGCTCCACCAGCGTTTCCTTGCGGCTGCGGTCGCCTTTGTACATGGCGCGAACCTGGGGAATGGTGGCGTGCGACTCGTCCACCATCAGCAGCCAGTCGTCGCCGAAGTAGTCCAGCAGGGTGTAAGGCCGGTCGCCGGGCTTTCGGCCGTCCAGGTGGCGCGAGTAGTTTTCGATGCCCGGGCAGAAGCCCACCTCGGCCAGCATCTCCAGGTCGTAGCGCGTGCGGGCCGACAGCCGCTGGGCCTCCAGCAGCTTGCCGGCGTTGCGCAGCTCGATCAGCCGGCCCTCCAGCTCCTCCCTGATGGTGCGGATGGCGCCCTCGATGGCTTCCTCGGGGGCCACGTAGTGCACCGCCGGGAAGAGAAACGCCAAATCTGTCGAGGAGAGGATCTTGCCGCTGGTGGGGTGGATGAGGTGGATGGCGTCGACCTGGTCGCCGAAAAGCTCGATGCGGTAGGCGAACTGCTCGTAGGCCGGGTACACCTCCACCGTGTCGCCGCGGACGCGGAAGGTGCCGCGCTTGAAGTTGACGTCGTTGCGGTCGTACTGGATGTCCACAAACCGCCGCAAGAGCTCGTCGCGCTCCACGCTGTCGCCCACGCGCACGGGCACGACCATCTTTTTGTAGTCCTCAGGCCGGCCCAAACCGAAGATGCAGGAGACGCTGGCGACGATGATCACGTCCTTGCGGGCCGACAGGCTGGCGGTGGCCGAGAGCCGCAGGCGGTCGAGATCCTCGTTCTTGGATGAGTCCTTCTCGATGTAGATGTCGCGCTGCGGGATGTA
>PMYM01000260.1 GCA_003171235.1 Phycisphaerales bacterium
TGAAGCGGTTATTGAGCCAGAGCGCCCTAAGCAGCACAACGCTACAGGCTTCTGCAAACTGCGTTAGAGGCAATCGGTCGCGAGCCGCAGCGTCTCCAACTGCTGGGCCAGGGCTTGCGGGAATGGCTGGCGGGTGACGGTGGACAGCGGCCGGGCGGCGCCATAAAGTACGGCCACTGGCATGTCCTGGAGAACCGCATGACTCACGTGCTATGGGAAGCATTCAAGAGCCGCAGCCGGCAGGGAGCCTGCGCCGCCTATGGATATGCCGTGATGATCTGCGCCCCCGGATAATAGCAGGCCAGTATCTGGTGGGCGGAATAGCCCGCCTCGGCCTTGCCCTGGGCCCCCCATTGGCAGAGCCCCACGCCGTGCCCGAAGCCNNGTCGCCGTCGCGCAGCAGGGCCAGTCGCAGGTCGTCCGCCCGCACCCGCAGCCGCCCCCCGCCCGGCCCCACCGCATCCACCCACACCGGCCTGTCGCCCTGGGCGTCCTCCACCGCTTCAATGGCCGACAAGCGGCCCAGGTCCCTCATCTGCGGATAGCTCGCGACCAGGGCACGATATACCACGCTCTTGGGGATGCTCACCGCCGGCCAGCGGTATTTCGGGCAGGCCACGCAATCCTCGCAGACGCGCCCGCCGGCCAGCGGGCCTGACCGCACCGGGTCTCCGTTGAGCACGTAGGCGCTATTGCTCAACCCGCCGCAGCAGGCAGAGAAGTAGGCCTTGAAGATGACCTCGCGCCCCGCCGGGCCTGTCGCCAGCACCTGGCCGTGCGTGGCCTGGACGGCCCGCCAGCTCTTGTCCGTTTCGCTCAGCAGGCCGCCATACACCTGCGAGCCCTGGTCGCTGCGAAGGTCGTAAGGATGCTCCGGACCGGCCAGGGCCTTCTCGTACAGGGCATAGGTGCGGGCGGCAATGCACTGGGCCTGGTAGGTCACGTCATTCCAATTCGGGTAGAGTTCCTTGGAGATCACCCCGGCCAGGTAGCTCTCCACGTCCAGATGATTCACAGCCAGGATGCCGCCGTCGTCTCCGCGCACAAAGGCGATCTTGCCCCGGTACCAGAGTTGCCCCAACTTCAGCAGCGCCCGCTGCTGGGGTTCGATGACCAGCGTCGAGCCGGGGTAAAGGTTGCCGCCCAGGTTCCAGCCTTCAGCCGTGCAGGCAAGCTCCACCTCGGGCATGGGCTGGGAACCCTCGGCCACGATGCGGCCGTCGGCCAGGGTGCGATACGCTCCCGAGCAGCACACCCGCAGGGAACCGCCGCCGGCGACCAGCACGCGGACCAACGGCACCTGTTCGAAATGGCTGATGAGTTCCCGGCTGCTGCGGGCGGCGTACGAGGCGGGAGGCGCGTTGATGGGCTGGGGACAGCCTATCACGGTGAGCATGGCGAAAGCGGTGGTCGCCAGCAGAACCAAAAAACCCAGGATCCGCAGCGCCCGATGCAGGGAGTAATGTCCGCCGATCGACCGAATAATTCGCCCCAAGCGACTACCTTGTCGCAGCCGATTCATCGCACTACGCTCCATCCTTGGCGCCAACAGCACAATACATAAAAAGCCGCGACGGGTGCGTCTCAAGCCTCCCCGCCGCCGGCGGGTTGCTTGCGGCATTATAACCTATCGGCAGACGCCAGAATCCCCAAAAGCAAACCCCTCGCCTCCGCAGTTGGGGGCAACCTCTGCCGGAACGTCGCGGCCCTGGAATGTCAGGTTTCAGCCCTATTTGCCTGCAGGCCGGGATGGTCTTGCCGGCCCAAGAAGTTCGCTGGGCAATCGGCGGCGTTGCTTTAGATTCAAAGGTATGTTATTCTTTTGCGCCCGCGACATTGGTCGCATGGCCTCTTCGTCTAGCCCGGCCTAGGACACCGGCTTTTCAAGCCGTGAACACGGGTTCGAATCCCGTAGAGGCTAATCCGTCGCCGCCCGTTGCCCCAACAAGCGGCAACGCCTCGGGGCGCGGGCGCGGCAGACGGCCAAGCCGACACTTTCCAGGCGCTTGCGCATTGTCCCAGGCGGGCCAGTCAGTCGGCCGTGGCGGGCTGAACGGGGCCGCCCGTACACAACCAAGCCGGCAGATCCTCCACGAACGACCGGGCCGATTCGGCCTGCTTTTGGGTAGCTTTCCCACCCGCGGCGACGGCCGGACGTACGCAGGGCTCAAAAAGGTGAATACCCGAGATTTAGTGACTTGACACAATCGGCTGCTCATGGTAGTATCCTGACGCTTCGACCTCCGCCCAGGGAAGGCGGAGAGGGTAAGCCCGCCTTAACCGGCGGGTGCTAAAGTGAGGGCAGGAGCGTCGCTCGCTCCAGCGCCGCCTGCCTCCCGGCCGTCCAGGCCAATTCCCAAGAACGACTGTGCTTCGTGTCCTTACGCTACAAAGGGCCGTCAGGCTCTGGCCAAGACACGGCGATGCGGATGGCCCTTCGGGGCTTGCTGGTTAAAGGAGAGAAAAAGTGAGGCGAAGCGCGTGGATCCTAACGATGTGTGTCGGAGTAGTGGTTCTGGCGAGCGCGAATGTGAGTGGGGCTTTCGTCACGGCTCCGGTTGCGACTCTGACTGATAGCCAATCCACAGCCCAGTTCGACCTTGGCAGCGACCAGGGAATGAACTCCTGGACTGTCGGCGGCGTCAACCAATTGGTGCGGCAGTGGTTCTGGTATCGCATCGGGCCCAACGGCGGGCAGAGCCCCATCAACGCGTTGGGGGGCCTGGTATACGGCACCACCGACACGAACCTTGACGGCAACATGGACACCCTGTACGCCCGCTACACGGGGGCGCAGTTGAAGGTTGAGGGCACCTTCACGCTCACCGGGGCGGGGCCGGCGCAACCCAAGAGCGACATAGGCGAGACGATCAAGCTGACCAATCTCACCGCCCAGCCCATGGACCTGCATTTCTACCAGTACGTCGACCTGTCGCTTGGCGGCACGCCGCAGGACTCGAGCGTCAGCATCACCGGCGGCAATACGGCCGACCAGGCCGATATCGGAACGCTTGTCAGCGAGACCGTGCTGACTCCCAGGCCGTCGCACTACCAGGTGGACTTCGCCCCCAACATCTACACCCTGCTGAACAACGGTACGCCGTTGACGCTGAACGACAATCCCGGCCCGCTGGGCCCGGGCGACCTGAGTTGGGCCTTCCAATGGGACGTGACCCTTGGGCCGGCCGGCAGCGGCACCGACACGCTACTCATCAGCAAGGACAAGCAGATCGTGCCCGAACCGGCCACCTTGGGCTTGCTGGTCCTGGGCGGGCTGGCCCTGATCCGCCGTCGCAGGTAACTCAGCGAAGTTAGACCCCGGTAGCACGGGGTATCATAAGGCAGAACAAAGGTGGCGGGATGAGTTCCCGCCACCTTCTTTATTGCGACCGACCTGGTTCTTTGCCGCTGACCTGGCCCGGCGACGCCGGCTAGTAGTCTGTAACAGGAAATTCCACGGGTGGCACAGCCTTTCTAGGCTGTGCGCGCACAGGCTGGAAAGCCTGTGCCACCAAAGAACCTACCCATCGTTTTTGCTGTGACAGACTACTAGACGAAGCAATGCGCTCTAACGGAAGGTATGCGCGTCGAGGCGGTACATATATGTTCCCCGGCCGGCGGCGGTGATGTAAAGCAGGCCGTTTTCGGCTGCCAGGATGGCTTGCACCTTGCCGTTGAAGGTAATGCTCACTCCGCCCGAGGCGGCGACGGCGTCGCGGACCTGCGGGCCGATCTCAAGTATTTCCTGATTTGTAAAGCCCGCCCGGCGCAGCACGTTCACCACGTCGTCGGGCGTAAGCTCGACCTGCTGCGGCGCGGCCACGGCGTCAACGATGGGTTTGGGCGGCTCGGGGGCGCAGCCGGCCCCGCCCAAGGCGCAGGCCGCCGCCAGCAGGCAAAACACCACTGTCCGATGCTCAAATTCGCTTTTCATCAATGTTGGGCGTCCTGCCGCTGGAGACTTTCCCGGAGATACTTGCGGAATTCCTGGGGGTCTATGGGCTTAATGCGACGACGGGGCGATTGATCCCGTGGCGGGCTGGGCGCCGGTTCGGCCAGCGAGGCGGTGATGAACACCGCCACCTGCTTGCAGCTCTTGACGTCGTTCTTGTTCTGGAAGAGCGGGCCCAGCAGCGGGAGCTTGGCCGCACCCGGGACGTCCTGGTGGATCTTGTCCGTGCGGCTGTCAATGAGTCCGGCCACGGCGGCCGTGCCCCCGTCGTTGACCCGCACCGTGCTCTTGGCCGAACGCCGGCTGACCACCGGCAGGTTGTTCTGCCCGCGGGCCACCACGTCGCTGACCTCGATGCTCATGTCCAGCGTGATCTGCCCGTCCATCCCGATCCGCGGCGTGATCTTCAGCACCGTGCCCGACTCGATCTTCTCCAGCGTGGACGTGGCGGCGTACACGCCGGTGGTGACGATCTGGAAATACTCCTCGGTGATGACCTTGATCTCCGCCTCGCGGGCCTCCTGGGCCATGATCTGCGGGCGGGAAATGATGGTGGCCTCCTCGTTCTGGGCCAGCAGGTTCAGCGTGAGCAGCAAGGCGTTGGTGAATGTCTTGTCGGGCGCGTAGCCCAACTGCACCCCCCAGGGCACGGCCGGGCTGAGCAGGCTGCCCGGGCCCAGGTGCTCAAAGTCGGTGAAGGCGCCGGCCTGCAACTGGGGGAAGTTCCACTGAAGCCCCAGGTTCAGCAGGTCGCTTTGCTCCAGCACCACCACCCGGGCATGCAGCATGACGTGGGCGGGCGGGGCGTCGATCAGCGCCAGGTCGGCCGTCAACCGGGCCAGCACCTCCTCCGGGCCCGTCACCAGCACCATGTTGCCCTTGGGGATGGCCTGGGCGAATTTCTGGAAGTTGGGCGAGAGCAGCTTCACGGCCAGCTCGGCGTCTATGTTGTCCAGCTTGACCAGCTTGGTCTGGCTGAGCTGCATGAAGGCGGCGTTCTTGGGGTCGGACATGTAAACCAGGTAGTAGTCGGGCGTCTTCTTGATGAAGTAGCCCGTTCCGGCCAGCAGGATGTCCAGGGCCTTGTCCACCGTGACGTTCTTGAGTTCGCAGGAGACGGTGCCGCTAACGGTGGGGTCGGGGATGATGACCACGCCGGCCTGAGAGGCCACGTCCTGGAGGGCCTGGCGAAGGTCGGTGTCGGTGAAGACGTTGCTGACCAGCGACGGCCCGGTGTTGGCCTCGCGCGGCTTGACCAGGACGGTCGCCGGCCTGGTGGCCGGTCGCGTGGCCGGCTGCGTCGTCAGCTGCGTCGCCGGCTGCGTCGTAATCGTCAGCGCCGTAACCGTCTGCGCGGCAGCGGCCGCCGCCAACCACAGGCATATCCCCCCGGCCAGGGCCGCCCTGGCGATACCGCCCGGGCCTTTGGGGGAGCGGCCCCCGCCCTTTGCCTGCCAGGGGGCACTGCCGCTATGGCTGTTGGCGACCATGCCCATCCGCCTTCCGCCCGAAACGGGGTTCACTTGGCATTTCCGCCCGGCTGACTGGCCGGGGCAGAGGAACTGGCCGCCTCCGGCGTGATGATGGTGACCACCTTCTGGCCATCCTCCACCGTCACGCGAATGGGCAACTGCTCGGCCGCCCCTTGGCCGGGGGCGAACTCCAATACCGCCTTGAGGGCATATGCCCCCGGTTCGATCTTGCCGAAATCGACGATGCCGGAAAATTCGCGGCTCTCCAGCGGCAACATGATCCCTTCCTCGCCGGCAAGCTCGGTCTCCGTGACGGTCTGCCCTTGTCCGGTGACGACAACGGCCTTGCACTTTGGCTTGAAATGCACGTTGCCGGAGTTGGCGAATCGGGCCTGCAGGACGTACTTGCCGCTCTCGGCGGCCGCCAGTGTCATCTTGGCCACCTGGGCCGCCGGCTTAGCCTCAACGCCCTTATTGCCCACGCAGACGGTCGCATCGCCCTGGCCGGCGTTCTGTCCGTCCGGATACGTCGCCTTCAGCGAAATCGTCCCGTAGTAATTTGCCTGGGGGTTGTCGTCCTTGGGCATCTTGGCGACGACGCGAATGTTCTGTTTGGCCCCTGCCCGCAGAGTGAATTTGGCGGGGATAACCTCAACCCACGACGCGCAGGACAGGTCGTCGCCTTTCAGGTCGCCCATGGCCACGCCCCGCAGCAGAGCGGGCGTGAGACAGGCGGCCTCCACGGTGACTTCGTCATCCGAGGCGTTTTCGACCTTGATAGTGGCCGTGCGGCTTGAGCCGGGAGCGCCGGCGATGAGGGTCTCCAACGGGTCTATCGTCAAGGGGGTGTCCACGGCCAGGCGGGTGACGGTCGGGTCGCCCTCGAAGTCTATCTCCTTCTCCAGCGGTTTGCCCCGCCGCCCGTCCACATACAGCGTGCCGCTGAGCTTGTACTTGCCCGAGGGCAACCGCCGCTGGAGGTCGGCCGCAAGGTTGAGCTTCGATCCCGGCAGGATGCCTAGTTCCCTGATCTCCACCGTGGAAACAGGTTTCCACCGGCCGTTGGAGGAGAACATCACCTTGACGCTGCCCTTGATTCGCGAATAGGTCTTGCCGGAATTCTCCACGCCCAGGCTGGCCAGGGCGGTTGGCGGGGAATCCGGGCTTTCCTTGCGGAACGTCATGCCCACGTCGTTGAGATCGATCTTCTGGCGCTCCGGGCGGCCTTCAATCTCCACCAGAATGGGAATCATGAACCGGATGACTACCGTGACGCCTTTTTCGGCGGGTTTGGCCTTAATCTGGGCGATCAACCCGGCCAGGTAGAAACCCCGCGCCCCGGCTGGGGTCTTGACGGTCACGGTGACGGGCGCCATCTTCATGGGATCGACGTTGACCGTTTCGGCGCTGAGTTTGATCCATTTGAGGCAGGAAAAATCGCTGGGGGTTTCGTTTGGGGTGCCGGCCTCGATGATCTGCCAGCCCCCCTCCGGGCCTTGCGACAATTCGACCAGTTTCAACTCCAGCGTCTTGGCCTCGTCGCCCCCCGCGTTCCGCAGTTCCAGGACGCTCTCGACGGTCTGGCCGGGTCGGGCCGTAAGCTCCATCTTCATCGGCTTGACCATGAAGCCTTGGGCATAGGCAACTGTGCCGGAGGCCAGGATGACCGCAAGGGCGCCCGCCACAGAGATCAAACACGTTGCTTGTCTGGTTCTCCAAGCGTTCATTGGGTTGCTGTCCTTAGAGCCTATCCTAATAAC
>PMYM01000270.1 GCA_003171235.1 Phycisphaerales bacterium
AACATGAATTATCGGACACCCTCAGTAGCCAGTAGCCGGTAGCCGGTAGCCCGTAAATGGTAACCGGGGCAAAACAAGGTTAATCAGTGAATCGGTTAATCGGGTAATCAGGACTGACCCTGATGATTGTTCTTCCCGATTAACTGATCAACCAATTAACCGATTAACTTTGTTTACTCCCAGCTACGGGGTACTGGCTACCAACTTCTAGTAGTCTGTAACAGGAAATTCCACGGGTGGCACAGCCTTTCTAGGCTGTGCGCGCACAGGCTGGAAAGCCTGTGCCACCAAAGAACCTACCCATCGTTTTTGCTGTGACAGACTACTAGGGCACCTTGTTCTCGACCCGCTCGACCTGGACCGGCGGGCGGGCGACGGTGGGCGTCTTATGCCGCTCGATTCGCACCGAGGGCAGCTCGATATCCATCACCGACAGCACCGTCCCGGCCAACGCGGCCAGATTGCCCAACAACTGCAATACCGCCCCCACATCGCGCGAGCCCGCGCCCCGCCCGATAAGCCACCAGGCCAGCAAGTCCAGGGCCACGCCGGCGAATATCACCAACAACATGGGCGGGCGTTTTAGGCGGTCCTGGTGGGTCAGCAGGTACAGGCCGAAGACCAGCAGCACCAGCCCGGCCACGTTATTTGTGTCAAGGCCCATGTGACAGCTCCTTTAGGCTTGAGGCGGCGGCGAATCCTTACGCGGGGGCGAAAGGCTGCCCAGGAGCCTGATCCCGCAGGTCGAGATGGTGAGGATGTAGGCAATCCCGGTGCTGACCCAACCGATGACGCCGGCGATCTTGGCCATGTCGCGGCTAATGATGATAAGGGGCGTAACGGCAAAGGCCAGCAGCAGGAAGGTCAAACACCAGCTCAATGCCCGTGGCTCCCTCACGTGCTGCGGGTGCACCAGCAGGTACAGGTTAAAAACCAGGAGGATTCCCCACGCTACTCCAAGCAACATTTCCATACTCGCCTTCTCCTTATTTTTTGGCCGCGGCCTCCATCTTTTCGGCTTGCCCGGCGGCTTCCTCAATGGCGCCGATGTACATGAAGGCGCTTTCGGGCAGGTGGTCCCACTTGCCCTCGGCCAGTTCCTTGAACGACCGGATGGTCTCTTTCAGCGGCGTGAAGTTGCCGCTCTTGCCGGTAAAGACTTCGGCCACGAAGAAGGGCTGCGAAAGGAAGCGCTCGATCCTTCGGGCCCGGGCTACTGTCATCTTATCCTCTTCGGACAATTCCTCAACCCCCAGGATGGCGATTATGTCCTGCAGGTCGCGATAGCGCTGCAGGATCTGCTGGACCCGGCGGGCCACGTCGTAGTGCTCCTGCCCGACGTACTGCGGGTCCAGGATGCGCGAGGAGCTCTCCAGCGGGTCCACCGCCGGGTAAATGCCTTTCTCCACGATGGAACGCTTGAGCACGATGAAGGCGTCCAGGTGGGCGAAGGTGGTGGCCGGGGCGGGATCGGTCAGGTCGTCGGCCGGCACGTACACCGCCTGCACGCTGGTGACGGCGCCCTTGGTGGAAGAGACGATCCGCTCCTGCAGGGCGGCCATTTCCGTGCTCAGGGTGGGCTGGTAGCCGGCGGCGGAGGGCATGCGGCCCAGCAGGGCCGAGACTTCCGAGCCGGCCTGGCTGTAGCGGAATATGTTATCAATAAACAGCAGCGTGTCCGTGCCGGTGGTGTCGCGGAAGTATTCGGCCATGGTCAGGGCGCTCAATCCCACGCGCAGGCGGGCCCCGGGCGGCTCGTTCATCTGGCCGAAGACCATGGCGGTGTGTTCGAGGACATTGTGCCCGGTGTGGCCGATCTGTGTCCGCTGCATCTCCAGCCACATGTCGTTGCCCTCGCGGGTGCGTTCGCCGATGCCGGCAAAGACGCTGTACCCGCCGTGCTGGGTGGCGATGCGGGCGATGAGTTCCTGGATGACCACGGTCTTGCCCAGCCCGGCCCCGCCGAACAGGCCGGTCTTGCCGCCGCGCACGAACGGGGCCAAAAGGTCGATGACCTTGATGCCGGTCTCGAAGATCTGGGTGGAGGACTTGACGTCCTCGAAGAGCGGCGGTTCGGCATGGATGGGCCGGCGCTCGGCGGCCTGGACAGGCCCGCGCCCGTCGATGGGTTCGCCCAGCAGGTTGAAGACCCGCCCCAGCGTCTCTTTGCCCACGGGCACGGTGACCGGGCCGCCGGTGTCCGCCACCGCCATGCCGCGCGGCAGCCCGTCGGTTGAACCCAGGGCCACGCACCGCACCCGGCTGCCGCCCAATTGCTGCTGCACCTCCCCCACCAGGTGGATGGGCGGGTTGTCGCTGTCGATGCGCAGCGCGTTGTACAGGGCCGGGAGCTGGCCCTCGGGAAATTCGGCGTCAAAGGTCGAGCCGATGACCTGTACTACCTGTCCTGTGCCGGGCATTTGAATCCTCATTTCAGGGCGTCGGAGCCGCTGATGATCTCGGCGAGTTCGGTGGTGATTTGGCTCTGGCGGGCGCGGTTGATCCGCCGCACTGGCAGTTTGGTCATGTCGTCGGCGGCCTTGGTGGCGGCCGACATGGCCATCATTCGCGCCATCCGTTCGCTGACGGCCGCTTCCAGCAGGCACTGCCCCAGCCTCAAGCGAAACAGCATGGGCAGGGCCGCCGCCAGCACGCCCTCGGGGCTGGGCATGAAATCAAACAGGGCCAGTTGCTCCCGGCGCAGGGGCTCTTCTTCCTTGACCGCCCGCCCCCCGCTGCCGAACTGGGCGGCCTGGTCCGGCGGAGCGATGGGCAGCAGCGTGGCGGCCTGGGCCTCGTAGGAAGCGCCGCTTCGCATGCGGTTGTAGATTACCTCGACGCCGGCATACTTGCCCGCCAGGAAGGCCTCCATCAGTTCGGCCGAGGCCTCGCGGGCGAAGCCCTCGCTGTTTCTGTCATCCAGGCCGATGTGGGTCTTGAACGGGCGGGGCAGCGGCGCCTGCCCCGGCGGGGCCCAGGAGGACTGATGTTTCAGGTGGGAAACCCCCTTCTTGCCCAGCATGTACAGGGCGGCTTGTTTTCCCTGGGCCTCCAGGCGGGCGACGGCCTGGCGGGCGGCCAGGATGACGTGATTGTTGTACCCGCCGGCCAGGCCGCGGTCGGCCGTGACCACCAGCAGGGCGTGCAGATTGCCCTGGCCGGGCAGCAGCAGCGGATGGCCCTGCCAGCCGGTCATCTCGGCCACCCGCTCGACCACCTCCTGCACCTTGTTTACAGCCTGGCGCAGCAGGGCGACGCGATTGTATGACCTCCTGAAGCGCGAGGCGGCGATCATCTGCATCGTCTTGGTGATGGTGCGGATGTTCTGCACCGTCCGCCGCCGGCCGATCAGTTGTCGGGCTTTTGCCATTCGAACCTTATTAGTAGCTAGTAGTCTGTAACAGGAAATTCCACGGGTGGCACAGCCTTTCTAGGCTGTGCGCGCACAGGCTGGAAAGCCTGTGCCACCAAAGAACCTACCCATCGTTTTTGCTGTGACAGACTACTAGTGGTC
>PMYM01000035.1 GCA_003171235.1 Phycisphaerales bacterium
AATTATCGGACACCCTCGACTACTGACTACTGGCCACTGGCTACCGACTTAGCGGGTTCCACTCTTCACTTGTCAAAAAGCCTGCCGGAGGCCAGGCGACCCCGGCAACATCCCCCATGCGGATGTTATATGTTCACATAACAACTTTTCCAGAAAAGTCAAGAGAAATCTCGCCGGCCAAGGAGAATTTTTTCCCTGGAAGGCTTGGCGGAATTGTAGGTCGGGCATGCCTGCCCGACATCCGGTATTATCTTTGGCCTGCCGGGTGCCATGCTTCCCCTGTCGTTTAGGGGAAGCATGTCCGAGACGATTTCCGTTGCCTGTCCGTCTGAATAAGGGCGATAATTCATCCCGTGGAACCGCCGGGCGGCGGGTAGGGCGTGCGGCTGCTGGGCCGCACGCGCAATCCGGAATCTAGCTAGCGACAGAATTGCGCGTGCAACCCAACAGTTGCACGCCCTACGAGACTGCTCTCAATCTCCTGAAGATTGCGTCGCCGCCGCATGCTTTCTTGACACTTCTCCTCCTAGGAAGTTTGCAGTATCCTCTCGGCCACGCATTTCGGCATAATCTATGGCTGTCTTTCCGTCGGCATCTTGAAGTCCAATCACAGCACCTTCTTCGCATAGCCATTTCACTAATGCAGTATTGCCCATGAACGCTGCATACATCAATGGTGTGCAACCATGTTTGTTCTTGGCGTTCACATCAGCCCCAGAAGCACATAGAATCTTGGCCGCCATGACACTAGGATCATGCAGCACTTGACCAGTATAATGCAGGACCGTATTGCCATTATAGTCTCTCTTATTAACGTCACCACCTGCAAGAATTAGAAGCAGAAGTGCTCTGCTAGAGCCAGCAGCATAATGAAGTGCAGTCATTCCCGCCCTATCCTGAATGTTCGGATCTGCTCTCTTTAGCAGAAGAACGCCTACTGCCCCCATGTAGTCGTCGCACATCGCTCTCTCTAATCTAGTCTGGGCTTTTCCATTGTCGAGAGGCTTATCCAGGATTGCTCTGTCGGAAATGCGATTGATCTCTTCAATAACTTCGCGTTCCGAGACCAATCCACTACCTGAATTTCCCGGTTTCGGGACATAGTCAAAATCATCCGATTCATCCACAAGACTCTCGGGCGCTCTTCCCTGGCCGGTAGTGCCATTCCCGCCGGCTTTTGCCAAGCACACATCCACACTGGGCCACTCTTTTAAACGTGTCCACCCCGATTTCTCCATCGCCTCCCGCAAGGCCCTGGCTAGAGGGGCACTGGCAAAATAGAAATCTCCTCCGTTGCGATTGACGTGAAACCCGGCCTCATTGAGCCAAACCGGAAGACTCGCTTCCCGCCCGATAATCAGAATCCGGCAAACATCTATAGCCAGCACTCCTGCCGCCCCTTTGTCTTTAACCGGTTCCTGCATCGCGGCAAGAATTGGAGATTTCAGCTCAAAGCTAAACGTGAAGGGGTCTAACGTCAGCCAACCGGTACGCGTACCGACCATCACCTCCACATCATCCGTGGGGCCATTGACGGCTATAAATCTTTGGATGAGGCTATTTGAATCGGGTTCTGCAACCTGGCTACAACCGCAGGCCATAAGAAGCAGCAGGCCTGCGATACTCACTGTGACTTGCCTTTTCATTTCATAACTCCCCTAGTAGGCTGTAACAGGAAATTCTCCCGGTGGCACAGCCTTTCTAGGCTGTGCGCGCTCAGTGTGGCCTTCACCTAAAGTTGACACGTAAAGGCGAATTAAATGGTGGACTAATTTGCCTCCTCCGGACCAAGAGATCACCGAGCGATTCCAGCGCTCGGCGAACAGAGGCGCGGGCCACCGCGGCCTGCGCCGTAAGGCTGAGGGCTTCCCAGGGTTCATCGGGCAGGCCCTTCTCATCCAGGATCTGGGCGCGGGCCTGGAGGAAGGCTTGCCGGAACTGATCGCGCTGCGCCTGGGTGATGGGCGTGCGGGCTTGCGGGCGATCCTGGGGTGTTGGGCCGCAAGGGCCCCAGGGCCGGGTAAGCAAGCTAGCCTGCTGACGAGCACACTCGACATCATCGGATGTCCAGTCATAGACCCCATGCTGCGCCGCCTGATAGAAGACCCGGGTCTTCAGGGAGCCGATTCCGGCTTCGGCGGAACCATTATACCGGGGGGTCAGCGGCGGTGACAAGAGGCTGGGTGGCGTGGTTTGCGTAGCCAAGTTGTGTAGATTGGGCAAACTTGCCCGACAGGCGGTGTTATCTTTGGCCGGGTGCCATGCCCTTACGCGTTTTTTGCGGAAGGGCATGTTCGGGACCTCGTGCCAGGGTCACGCTTCTTCACCTCCGGCGTGACCATGCTTCGCCAGGATGGAATTCCCAGAGCCCGGAGGGCGACTGCCTGTAGCCCAGGGCGCAGCCGACGCGCGGCGGCGGGAAGCCCTGGGACAACGTGCCCAGATGAATCAGAGCCCCCGCAGGGGGCGATTGCGGCGATTGCACAGGGATTTTCATCGGGTGGCGGCAGGGTGCCATGCTTCCCCCGTCGTTGCTGTTGGGGGAAGCATGTCCTTTCGTTTTCCCTTCTTTCCGGTTACTTCAACCACGCTATGCCCGCGGGACGGGTGGCAAGATCTGCCCTTCCGCAAGAAGACCGCACAAATCATCGCCCTTATTCAGACGGACAGGCAACCCAAATCGTCTCGGACATGCTTCCCCTAAACGACAGCAAAAGCATGGCACCCGGCTTCCCCTAAACGACAGGGGAAGCATGGCACCCGGCCCGACCTACTCAAGCCGGCAGAGATGAAGCCAGATGTCGGGCAAGCATGCCCGACCTACACAAGGGGGAGTTTTTCTTTGACAGGCCGGGGGGAGCATCTATAATCATGGTGCAAAGCGGAGTGAGGGCCGCCAAGGTTGGGTATTGCGCGGCCCAGGGCAGGCTATTCTGCCTGATGGGCGAGCCGCCGGCTGGCCGATGAGGAAAGTAAGCAGGTAACGAGTATTCTTTAGAGTCCGGAGACCAAAAGCCTCAGGGACTTAAGGGACAGGGCCAAGATGCACCTGGACAATGGCAAAGTCCATGTTTCCCAGGCTCAGGGCGAATTGCGCCGGAGCGGAGCGGCGTGTCGGTGACGGCCTATCGGGCCAACTTGCCCGGCCGGCCGGCTTCGGACAGAGGCACGCTTGGGACGGTTTCGCAGGCTAGCCAGCCCCACGTGGCGGGAGGGGCGATGGGTTAGCCGCCGCGCCCAAAGTGTTCTGGAACCGTGGGAAAGTGGGCCTTTGGACCCACTTTTTTGTTTGGATTTGGCCAAGGAAAGACATGAACCAGGAATTGTTACGCATAGTTGAGGCGATGGCCAGGGACAAGAACATAGACAAGGAGACGGTGTTCGAGGACCTGGAAGCGGCCATGCTCTCGGCAATACGCAAGGCCTACGACCGGGCCGAGGAAAGTGCCGTATCCATCGACCGCACCACCGGCGAAATCGCCGCCAGCGTCAACGGCCAGCCCATGCACATGCGCGAACTGGGGCGGATCGCCGCCCAGACGGCCAAGCAGGTCATGATCCAGAAGATCCGCGAGGCCGAACGCGGCAGCATATTCGAGGAATTCGCCGAGCGCCGAGGCCAGGCGGTCACCGGCCAGGTCACCCGGCGCGAGGGGGGGAGCCTGCTGGTGGACATCGGCCGGGCCGAGGCCATCCTGCCCAAGAGCGAGCAGATTCCCGGCGAGACCCACCAGGTGGGCAATCGCATCCGGGCGCTGATCCTGGAGGTGCGCGACCAGGGCAGCCAGGTGAGGATCGTGCTTTCGCGGACGCACCCGGACTTCATCCGCCGGCTCTTCGAACGCGAGGTGCCCGAGGTGGCCGAGAAGATCATCGAGATCAAGGCCCTGGCCCGCGAGGCCGGCTATCGCACCAAGGTGGCCGTCAACAGCCTGGACAGCAAGGTCGACGCCGTGGGCGCCTGCGTGGGCGTGCGCGGCAGCCGCATCAAGAGCATCGTGGACGAGCTGTCGGGCGAGAAGATCGACATCGTCCGCTGGAACGATTCCTCCAAGATCCTTATCGCCAACGCCTTGAAGCCGGCCGAGGTGTATGACATATCGCTGTGCTTCGAGTTGGGCAGGGCGCTGGTGGTGGTCACAGAGGACCAGCTTTCGCTGGCCATCGGCAAGCGCGGGCAGAATGTGCGCCTGGCGGCCCGGCTGACGCAGTGGGACGTGGACATCCTGACCCCCAACGAGTTTAACGCCGCCCTGGACGTGCTGGAAAAGGCGCTGCTGAGCCTGGAAGGGGTGGACAGCCAGATCGTCAGCCAGATCATCGCCCTGGGCATGGTCAACGTGCTGGACGTGGAAGAGGTCGGGGCCGAGCCGCTGGTCAAGGAACTGGGGCTGGACAAGGTGCTGGCCGATAGGATCGTCGCTCGCTGCGGCGAAGAGGCCCGCCGCGTGGCCGAGGCCCAGGCCAACCGGGCCCGGGAAGGCAGGTCGGTGTCGGCCCAGGAGCCCTCGCCGCCTCCGCCCGAAGAGGCCCCAGCGCCGGGCCAGGAGACCTCAGGAGAGCTTTCGACGGCCCAGGAGCCCTCGCCTCCGCCCGAAGAGGCCCCCGCGCCGGGCCAAGAGGCCTCAGGAGAGCTTTCGTCGGCCCAGCAGGAGCCCTCGCCGCCTCCGCCCGAAGAGGCCCCCGCGCCGGGGCAGGAGGCCTCAGGAGAGCTTTCGACGGCCCAGGAGCCGGGCATCCCGCCGGCCGAGCCGAATGCCGCGCCTGAGCCGGACCAGCCGGACCAGCCGGACCTGCCGGACCAGACCCAGACGCCGTAATGTAGCGCCGGGCGGACGGACCCCCGGCGATTATGAACACCGCCTGCGGGCGGTGGGGAGCCAGGTTTGTTACGGGTATTTGAATTGGCAAAAGAGCTCGGGGTGACCTCCAAGGGCATCCTGGAGAAATGCCGCGCCGAGGGCATCGAGCTGAAGAACCACATGGCGGCCCTGTCGATGGGGCTGGAAGTGACCATCCGCGAATGGTTCAGCGCCGCCGATCACGCAACGGCCATCGAGACGACCCAGCACGTGGACCTGGCGGCCGAAAGCAAGCGGGCGGCCTCCCAGCGCCGCCGCCGCCGGCACGAAGAACCCGCCCAGGCGGAAGAGGTTGCCGTCGCCGAACCGGCCGCCCCTGTGGCCGTCGAGACCGCCCCGCCGGTGGAAGTCCAGGCCCCGCCCGCCGCCGCCGCGGCGGTGGTTGAAACTTACCCCACGCCCGCGCCCCAGCCGCCCCCGTCGGCAGTCCAGGCGCCACCCGAGGCATCGGCCCCTCCGCCGCCTGTCGCGCCGGCCCTCCAAGCCCAGGCTGCCGCGGCCGCGTCGATCACAGCGGCTGCGCCTGCCGAAACCGCCAAGCAACCCGCCCCGGCAACGCTGCCCGCCCAGGCTGTCCCAAACCAGCCCGTCCGGCCCAAGGGCATCAAGCCCGCCGGCCCACAGGTGGTGCCCAAGCCGGCCAAGCTCCAGGGTCCGCGCGTGGTGCGATTCGCCGGCGTGGAGCCGCAGGCGCCCGCCCCGCCCAGGCGGTATTCGCCGGCTAGCAGGACCGCGCCCCCGCCGATTCCCGCCGCTCCGGCGGGCGGGAAAAAGGGCGGCAGCTTTGTCAGCGGCGTCGAAGAAGAGGACACCGCCAAGAAGGGCGCCAAGAAGCGTTCCCCCCGGCGCAAGGGCGGCGGGCGCACGGGCGAGACCGGCGAAGGCCTGCGCGAATGGCGCGACCGCGATCTGGCCGAACGCAGCGCGCGGCTGGCCGCCGCCACCGGCCCCGGCCTGCGCCGCCACCGCGCCAGCGTCGGCCCGGGCGCAAAACCCGAACTCAAGCCCGGCTCCCGCGACAACCAGGTGGAGATGGCAGAGCCCATCACCATCAAGAGTTTTTCGGCCGCCGCCGGCATCAAGATCGCCGACCTCATGCGCAAGCTCATGGGCCATGGCATCCTGTCCAACATCAACGCCACCCTGGCGCGCGAGACGGTGGAAATGCTGTCGCTGGAATACGGCATCGAGCTGAAGATCAAGTCCGCCAAATCGGCCGAAGCTGACCTGGAGGTGGAGGTCCAGCAGAATCGCCAGCGGTCCAGCGAGAACCTCCTGCCCCGGGCCCCCGTCATCACCATCCTGGGCCACGTCGATCACGGCAAGACCTCGCTGCTGGACCGCATCCGCAAAGCCCGCGTGGCCGCGGGCGAGGAAGGCGGCATTACCCAGGGCATCGGCGCTTACCGCTACGACATGGGCGACAAGCACGTGGTCTTCCTGGACACGCCCGGGCACGAGGCCTTCACCGCCATGCGCGCCCGCGGGGCGAATATGACCGACGTGGTGGTGCTGGTGGTGGCGGCCGACGACGGNNAACAAGATCGACCTGCCCAACGCCAACATCCAGAAGGCTATGGGCCAACTGGCCGAGCACGGCCTGAGCCCGCGCCAGTGGGGCGGCGCCACCGAAGTCATCCAGACCTCCGCCGCCACCGGGCAGGGCATAGACGAACTGCTGGAAGTGCTCAGCCTGGAGGCCGAACTGCTGGAACTCAAGGCCGACCCGAAAGCCCCCGCCAGCGGCTGGGTGGTCGAGGCCCGCGTGGACAGCGCGCGCGGCATCCTGGCCCGCCTGTTGGTTATCGACGGCACGCTGAAGGTGGGGGACATCATGCTGGCGGGCTCGACCGTCGGTCGCGTGCGCAACTTGTCCGACGACCGCGGCAAGCCCCTCGAGCAGGCCGGGCCGGCCACGCCCGTGGAGGTCACCGGCCTGGACGAGATGCCCGAGGCCGGCGACCGCTTCTACGTCATGGATGAAATCGCCCGGGCCCGCCAAGTGGCCCAGGAGCGGCAACTGCGCCAGCGCCAGCAGGGCCTGACCGTCAGCCCGCAGGCCACTCTGGAGAACATGCTTTCCCGCATCCAGGCCGGCCAGACCAACGAGATCCGCCTGATCATTAAGGTGGACGTGCAGGGCTCGCTGGAGGCCCTCAACCACAGCCTGGCCTCCGCCGGCAGCGAAACGGTCAAGATCAACGTCCTGCACAACGGCGTGGGCGGCATTACCGAGGGCGACGTGCTGTTGGCCGGGGCGTCCAAGGCCCTCATCCTGGGCTTCCGCGTCGTGCCCGACCAGCGGGCGCGCATGCTGGCCGACAAGACCGGCGTGGAAATCCGCACCTACCGGGTAATCTACCACCTGCTGGAGGACCTGGAGAAGGCCGCCACGGGCATGATCGCCCCGGAAATGGCCGAGAAGGTCGTCGGCCGCCTGGAGGTGCGCGAGGTGTTCAAGGTCTCCAAGGTCGGCACCATCGCCGGCTGCTACGTCACCGACGGCACCGTCAGCCGCCAGGCCAAGCTGCGCATCATTCGCAACAACGTCATTGTCGAGGACGAGCGCACGCTGGAAAGCCTGCGCCGCTTCAAGGAAGACGCGCGCGAAGTGCGGGCCGGGCTGGAGTGCGGCATCAAGGTGGCCGGCTATGACGACATCAAGGTCGGCGACATCCTGGAGGCCTACCAGACGGTGGAGGTGGAGAAGAAGTAACCTGGTAGCACGGGCGTCTCGCCCGTGACAGGCAAACGTTTAACGTGTTAGGTCTTGGGACACAGGCGGGACGCCTGTGCTACCAGAAGACTATGGCAACCAAAGTCGCACTGCTGCACCTGGAAGTGTCCATCGACGACGCCATGAGCCTCAAGGATAAGCGCCGCGTGGTCAAGTCCTTCAAGGACCGCCTGGCGCATGCCCACAACGTCTCGGTGGCCGAGGTGGACTACCTCGACAGCACCAGGCGGGCGCTGCTGGCGGTGGCCATGGTGGGCAACGACGGGCGCTACCTGGAAGGGGCGCTGCAGCAGATCGTCAACACCGCCCGGGCCAATCACGGCTGGGTGTTGTTGAACCATGAGATTGAAATTATCTAGCGTAATGCGAGAGGTTAGAGGCAGAGGGTTAATCGGTTAATCAGTTAATCGGTAAGGCGGTCGATTGGTGGAGAACCTACTAATCAACCGAATCACCGATTCACCGATTCACCTAGTTTAAATATGAGAAGGCGCACGGAACGAATTGGCAAGGTCATGCAGCAGGCCATTGCCCGCATCCTGATGACCGAGCTGGCCGATCCGCGGATCGAGCCCGCCCGCACTTCCGTCACCCGGGTGGAGGTGCAGGAGGATCTGCTGCGCGCCAAGGTGTATATCTCCATCTACGGCAGCGAAGCCCAGCAGCGCCGCGGCTTGGAGGCCCTGCAGCACAGCGCCGGGCGCATCCAGGCGCTGCTGCGGCGCCAAGTGCAGTTGCGCAGCATGCCGGTGCTGGATTTCCGCAACGACGAGCGTTTCAAGGGCACGCTCAAGACCTTCGAGATCATTCGCCAGGCCATGGACGAACTGCGGGCCAAGGACCAGGCCGACGCCGGCCAGGATGCACCGCCGACCGGCGAAGAAACCCCGACCGATTCGGACGAGTCGGAGAAGGACGAACAAGAGCAGTGAGTGGGATGTGAATTGGTTAATCGGTGAATCAGTTAATCGGTTAATCGGTCGAATCGTTCTTCCCCCGATCAACTGATTAACCGATCAACCGATTAACCTTCTTGAACGTAAAGAGAAAACAAGGGAATACAAAGGATGAGAAACAGTTCCACCTACGCCCCCAAGGTCCGCAAGCTTATCAGCGGCGCCAAGGCCTCTGTGCGAGCCGAGGAAGACAACGGCAAGTTGCTCCTCCGCAGCATCCTGGAAGAGGATGCCGTGCCCAAGCAGGTATCCGACGCCATGGCGGCGATAGAAAAGGAATTCCTGGACTACAACGAGCTGCGGGTGGCGCCGGTCAAGGACATCGAAGACTGCCTGGGGAGGGACTTCCCCGGTGCCCGGGTCAAGGCCGAGTCCCTCAACAGGGCCCTCAACGCCATCTTCGACCAGTGCAACCAGCTCTCGCTGGAGTATCTGCGGCAGAAGACCAAGCGCGAACTGCGCAGGCTGCTGCGCGAGCAGTTGGGGCTGTCGCCCTACGCCGAGTCGGTGGTGACGTTGCACGGCTTCGACGGCCACGCCGTGCCTGTCGATCACCTGCTGCTGGAATCGCTCAAGGCCGAGGCCATGGCGCCGGCGTCGGCCCAACTGGAGGAGGTGCAGGGCTTCCTGGAGCGGCTGGTGCCGGCCAGCCAGGCCCTTGCTGCCCACGAGGCCCTGCGGCAGTTCGCGGCCAAGACCGCCCCCAAGGTGTCCAAGGCAATGGCCCGGCAAAACAAGCTGGCCCGGGAGCATGCCCGGGAACAGGCGCGCAAGGCGGCGGTGAGGGCGGCCGAGTCGGAGATCGCCAAGCCGGTCAAGCCGGTTATCCCGCCCAAGGGATCAGCCGCCGCCAGGGCGGCCAAGCTGGGCAAGCGTCCCCCCGCCAGGGGGCCCTCGGGAAAGAAGCCATGATGCCGTTACCTGCTTTGTGCTTTGGTGTTTAATCAGTTAGCTGCTCTGGATAACAGCGAAAGAGAGCATGACCGTGATACGCAAGTCTCCCGACAAGTTGGCCTTGGGCATTCCCAAGGGTTCCCTTCAGGACAGCACCGTTGAACTGCTGCAGCGGGCCGGCTATCGCCTGACCATCTCCTCGCGCAGCTACTTTCCCGCCATTGACGATGACCGCATCTCCTGCATCATGTTCCGGGCCCAGGAAATGAGCCGCTACGTCGAGGACGGCGTCCTGGACGCCGGCATCACCGGCAGCGACTGGATCGCCGAGAACGGCTCCGACGTGATCGAGGTGGCCGAACTGGTTTACGCCAAGGCCTCGCTGCGCCCGGTGCGCTGGGTGCTGGCCGTGCCGGAAGAATCGCCGGTCAAGAAACCCGAGGACCTTCAAGGCGGCATCATCGCCACCGAACTGGTCAACCTCACCCGCCAGTACTTCGACCGCCAGGGCATCGCCGTCAAGGTGGAGTTCTCCTGGGGCGCCACCGAGGTCAAGGCCCGCCTGCTGGACGCCATCGTGGACGTCACCGAGAGCGGCTCCAGCCTGGCCGCCAACCAGTTGCGCGTCGTCGACACGCTGCTGAGTTCCACCACCCGCCTGATCGCCAACCGCCAGTCCTGGCAGGAGCCCTGGAAGCGGGAGAAGATCGAGAACATGGCCCTGCTGCTGCAGGGGGCCATCTCCGCCCGCGAAAAGGTCGGGCTGAAAATGAACGTGCCGCGCAAGAGTCTGTCGGCCGTGACGGCCCTGCTGCCGGCCGAAAAAAGCCCCACCATCAGCGGACTGGCCGACCCCGACTGGGTGGCCGTCGAGGTGGTGGTGGAAGAACGCGTTGAACGCGACCTGGTGCCCCAGTTGAAGCGCGCCGGGGCCTCAGGCATCATCACCTATCCGCTGAACAAGGTTATTCCATGATGCAACGCAGTGTCTGGCTGTTTCTGGCGGGCCTGGTGGCGACGGCGGGCTGCCAGGGGATTCCCTCCGCCCCGTCGGCCCGCCCCCAGTCTCCGGCGGCGCCTGCCAGCCAGCCGGCCCGCCGGGCAGACCAGGCCGCCACCCTGCCGGCCGAAGCCCTGCTGAGCCTGGAGCAGCTTCCGCCCCGGCTGACCAAGCCGGCCGACTCGAGCGATGCCGATAAGCTCTCCGACCGCGCCGCCGAACTGGCCCGCCAGGCCCAGGAAGACTACGCCGCCCGACGCTTCGCCCAGGCCGCCGAAAAACTCGACCGCGCCCGCGCATTCGATCCCCACAGCCCGCTTATCCAGCGCCAATTGGGCGTGACCTACGCCGCCCTGGGCGATGCCGCCAAGGCCGAAGCGGCCCTTAAGGCCAGCCTGGCCGACGCCCCCGATCACGCCCTGGTGCAAATGCTGCTGGGGGCCTACGCCGCAGCCCAGCGCAACAACCGCCAGGCCAACGTTTATTTCCGCCAGGCCCTGCTGTGCAGCGACGCCGGCGACGACCAGCTTGAAACCGCCGAGACCCTCTACCGCCTGGCCGTCCTGCTGGAGACGCAAGGCTACCTGACGGCCTCCGCCCAGTGTCACGCCCGTCTGGCGGGCCTGCTGCTCACCCACGACCGCCAGTACGCCGCCAGCGACCGGGCGGTGCTGCGCGGCCTGGTCGCCCAGCCCCAGCAGCAGATGCTGGCCCAGGGGCGGGTGCTGCTCAAGCTGGGCAAAGTGGCCGACGGCGCCGGCTTTATCGAGAAAGCCTACCGCCGCGACAAGTCCAACCCCCAGGCCGCCCGGCTGGTGGTCAAGGCCCTGCTCCAAAAGGGCGACTACGACGGCGCCCAGACCGTGCTGACGGAGATGCTTCAGGAGCCGGCCCTGCGCGAGGGTGCCGCCGAATCGGCCGTCGAGTTCTGCCGCGAACGCAAGGATCCACGCCTGCCTTACCGCCTGCTGGAGGCCTATGCCGCCCAAGGCGGCAGCGACAGCGACTTCATCCTGGCCATGATCGAGGTAGCCAGCGAACTGGGTTCGACGCAGCGGCCCGACCAGGCGGTCGCCCGATTCCTTGGTTCGGCTTCCCAGCAAGGCTCGGTGGCCCTGCGGCTGGCCCGGATGTACGCCCGGCTGGGCGATGCGGGCAACGCCCTGGCACAGTTGTCCGGGCTGTTCGCGGCCAACGCCCCTGAACTGGTCGACGCTCCCGAGGAACTGAAACTCTCGGCCAAGAGCCTCAAGACCGACGGTATCGCCGCCGCCGTGGCGGGCGATGCCCAACCCGCCCAACTGGCCGCCGCCGCCCTTCTATTGGACTTGGCCGGGCAGAGCGACCGCGCGGTCGACCTGTTCCGCAAGGCCATCGCCGGCGACAACCGCCTGTGGGCCGCCTACCAGGCCCTGCAGCGGATTTACCAGTCCAAGAACGACCGCCCGGGCGAGGACGCCTTGCTCGAGCAGCTCAAGCTCGCCGAACAGGGCCAGCCATATTACTACCTCAAGGGCGCCGCCGAGTTGAATCGCGGGCAGTATCCCCAGGCCCGCAACGACCTGGACCAGGCCCGCGTCCGCCTGGACCGCCATGCCCCCACGCTGGTCCTGCTGGGGCGGACCTACAACCGGCTGGGCGTGCCGCAGCAGGCGGAGGTGTTTCTCACCCAGGCCTATGCCCAGGCCCCCAACAGCTCTTCGGTCGTGCGCGAGATTGTCGAACTGTACATCGGCACCGGGCGGCAGAGCGAAGCCCGCGAACTGGTTGACCGCTTTACCCAGGCCAACCCGGCCAGCCTGACCGGGCGAATCCTCCTGGCACGCCTGGACCTCATCAGCGGCAATACCGACAAGGCGCGGGAGGAAATCGCCGCCCTGCTGGCCCAACTGCCCGACGATCTGGACATCCGCCGGCTTGACCTATACCTGGAACTGCCGCCCAACATGGGCAAGCGGCCCATCCCGGCCGACAAGGCCAAGGCCGCTATCGAACGGGCCCAGGCCCTGCTCAAGCTCCAACCCTCCGACATGCAGACCAGCCGCATCCTGGCCGCCCTGCTGGTCAACCAGGAGCAGTACGCCCAGGCCGAAACCGTCCTGGAAAAGCTCTTCAAGCAATCGCCGCACGACGTGGCTCTCATTCTGGCCTACGAGGAAGTGCTGGAGAAAGAGAAGAAGTCCGACCGCGCCATGGCGGTGCTGGACGAATGGCTCGGCTGGGAAGAGCAGGCCGGCCAGCAGTTCGCCATCCGCGCCCGCCAGGCCCGGCTGCTGGCCCAGGCAGGCCAGTACGACAAGCTCCAGGCGCACGTGCAAGGCTGGCTGGACGAGCTGGCAAAGAAGCCCGTCCGGCCGGCGCCGCCCGAGCGACGGGGAGACCTCCAGCAGGTCGTGCGCCTGACCCATATCAGCGTGCTGAGCGACCTGAAGGCCTATGACCAGGCCCTCCGGGCCGTGGAAGGCTATCTCGCCCAGCCGCTTGACCCGCCGCAACTGGCCCTGCTCAAGGGGCTAAAGATCGACCTGCTGGGCAAGCAGAAGAGACTGGCCGAACTGACCGATTTCGGCAAGCGGTGGATCGCCCAGGAAAGCGACACCGACCTGGCGTACAGCTCGCTGGTGCTGACCCTGGCCGAGTGTGAGAAATATGACGAGGCCCTCAAACTGGCCGACGACTGGCTGGAGGCCGAAGGCAAGGCCGCTTCCGCCACCGCTCCGGCCACCGCCCCGGCCGTCCCTGACGCCACCAACATTCCGCCCCTGGACCTCCAGCCGGAAAAGCCGCTGGGGGCGCGGGCGGCCATTGTCCGCATCAACCTGCTGGCCCAGCGGAACAAAGTCGCGCTGGAGCGGGCCCGGCAGTTCGCCGCCCAGGCCGACAACGACACCCGCCTGCTCAAGCTGCTTTACTCCGCCCTGGCCGCCAACGAACTCGACGCCGAGACGATGACCCTGATGGAAAGAATCTACGCCCTGGATCCCGACGACGTCGGCATCAACAACGACCTGGGCTACAGCCTGGCCGACCGCGGCGTCCAACTGGACCGGGCGGAGGAAATGATCCGCCGGGCCACCGAGGCGCGCCGCGAAGTGGCCTTCCTCGACAGCCTGGGCTGGGTGCTGTACAAGCGCGGCAAGATCGAACAGGCCCAGGCCGCCTTCGACGAGGCCCTGGACCTGCAGGCTGGCCAGGAGGATCAGTCCGACCAGGAAGGCCACGCCCTCATCTTCGACCACGCCGGCGACGCCTACTGGCGCGGCGGCCAGGCCGACAAGGCCCTACAATGCTGGAAGGCCGCCGTGGACCTGGGTAAAAAGCAGAAGCGGCCCGACCGCGACAGCCGGGCGGTGCTGGAACGGGCCCCGGCCAAGATCCAGGCGGCGGGGGCCCGCAAGCCCCCGCCCGTCGCCCCGCTGGGCGAAGGCATCGTGCCGGAGAAGTGAGTCAACCGACAAACGGAAGGACTCGGGATATGTCAGGCCATTCACACTGGTCGAAAATCAAGCGTGCCAAGGCCACCACCGACGACCGGCGCGGGAGAGTCTGGTCCAAGCTGGCGCGGCGCGTAATCGTGGCCGCCAAGGGCGGCGGCGGCAACCCCGACGAGAACCTATCCCTCCGCTACGCCATCGACGAATGCCGCGCCGCCAACATGCCGCGCGACACCATCGAGAACGCCATCAAGAAGGGCACGGGCGAGCTGGGTTCGATCAATTACGAGCGGATCATGTACGAGGGCTTCGGCCCGGGCGGCGCGGCCATCCTGGTCGACGTCCTGACCGACAACCGCTCCCGCACCGCCCCCGAGATGCGCAACATCTTCGAGCGGGCCGGCGGGCAGATGGGCGGGGCCGGCTCGGTCGGCTGGATGTTCACCCAGAAGGGCACCTTCATGGTGGCGGCCTCGGCCATTGAAGAAGACGCCCTGATCGAACTCTGCCTGGACGCGGGCGCCGACGACGTCAAGAAGGCCGGCGACTCATTCGAGATCACCTGCCCGCCCAACCTTTTCGTCCAGCTCAGGAACGCCCTGGCCGCCAAGAGCATCCCCGTCGAGTCCTCCCAGGTGGCGATGGTGCCCAACAACACCCTGCCCGTCGGGCGCGATAAGGCCCAGCAGCTCATGGGCCTGCTGGAAGCCCTGGAAGAGCATGAAGACGTCCAGAACGTCTACGCCAACTGCGAAATCCCCGACGACATCGCCGCCACATTGAAGTAGGCCCGGCTTGACTTCAAACCTGCGTTTCCCGCTGGGCGTCGCCGCGGCGCTCTCTTGGCGGTAGAATCTATGGGCCCCTTGTGAGAATCGACATGGACACTGGCGAACTGGCCTCAAACACGTTTCGCGGCGGGTTTAACTGTTCCCAAGCCGTCCTGTCTTCCTTCGCCGGGCAGTTTCAGCTCGACCCGGCCACGGCCCTGAAGCTGGGTGCGGCCTTCGGCGGCGGCATGGGGCGAACGGCCGGCGTCTGCGGCGCCGTCAGCGGCGCGCTGATGGCCTTGGGCCTGAAGTTCGGCTGCACGACGCCAACGGACGCCCAGGCCAAGGCCCGCACCTACGCCAAGGCAGAGCAGTTGCTCAAGGCCTTCGCCGCCCGGCACGGCTCGATCCAGTGCCGCGACATCCTCGGCTGCGACATCTCCACGCCCGATGGCCTCAAGCAAGCCCAGGACAACAAGCTCTTCCAGACGCTCTGCCCGGATTTCGTCCGCACCGCCGCCCAAATTTGCGAGCAGCTTCTGAAGGATTGAAGGCGGCCATGATAAAGAGCGGCAAACTTCTGCGTCTGGTGATGGTCCTTGTCGGCCTGAGCGAGCTGCCGGCCCTGGGGGCGGTGTTCCTGCCCATTGCGACGATGGATGCGATTCACCGTTGGCTGGGGCTGGGGCCGCTTCCCGCCGGGCCGATCGTGGAATATCTTGCCCGCAGCCTGTCGCTGTTCTACGCCATGCAGGGCGGGCTGTTCTTGCTGGCGGCCACGGATTTGCGGCGCTATTCCGGGCTGGTTTATTACCTGGGCGGCTCGATGCTGCTGCTGGGGGTGGTGGTTTTGGGCATCGACCTGTCGGCCGGCCTGCCGGCCTGGTGGACCTGGGGCGAGGGCTGCGTCACCCTCGCCACCGGCCTGGCAGTGCTGGCGCTGAACCGCCTAGCAGGCCCAAGGTCATCAGGCATGGCGGAACAACGCCCGCCATGCCAAGCGGCCAAATAGCCCCCGGCGTGAGCCGGGGGTTTCTTTCTGTTGTCATTGGTCTGGATGAAAACCCCCGCCTCACGGGAGGCCCAAAAGAATAAACCCCCGCCTGGCGGCGAGGCTACTAAATGTGGTGAGGGCGCGCAGGTCAGCCGCGGTAGCGGCGCGTGCTCTCATGGAAACGGCACAGCACCTCTTGAGGAAATCGCAAGGCCCAGCGGGCCGTCAGAGGATAGCCGGGGGTGGAGCGGCGGCGTTCTTTGTTTTGCCGCCGCGGAACCCCCGGTAATCGGCACACACGAAGACAAAGCGAGTGCCGTGATCAAAGCTGGGTAACTGCTCAACTCGCGATGCCCTGGCCAAGCCGCGCATTTCCGGGTAATCGCGCCATCGGCAGGGAAGAATCTGTCGCGCAGGAAATCACGGCACTGCCTCGGGCCTCTTAATGCGCCCGAACCGGGGGCTCCGCTGCGCCCGGCTTTAGCCGGGGTAACAGGTCGCCCCCACCGGAGCAAGGCCATCCGCCGACCTGCCTTGTGGCAGATTCACGTTGGCGATGNNGTCAGCGGATGGCTCCAGGAGGATAATCCTGGGCCTCTGCTACCCCGGCTAAAGCCGGGGCCTGTTAAGAGAAGAGAAGAGAAGCCTGCTTGCGCAGGCTCAAACAAGCAAGCAATGAGCTACACCGCAATGCAAAGCACTCTAATCGAACAATCCGAGCGCCACATCATCCCATTCGTGCGACGACTGGGGCCACTTAGAGCTTGGCGGAGGGAAATCAGACCGACAGAAACCTCGCTTGGTGACAAAGTCAAACACCGCGTGGGGGTAGCCGTTGATAAGCAAGGCTGTCTTTGTACCGTCCCGCGCCCAAACGATTTTGACTTCCGAAGGAATATGACCGTCCTTCACGGCCTTGACGTCATAGATGCTCAAGGCGTCCTGAATGGGATTTTCCTTGTCTCTGTAATCCAGAGCGTAGAAGTACCCCGTGTCGCCGTCATCTTCAAAACAAGCTCCATACTCGTTATATGGCGTCCTGCTATCGATAGTCATGGGGTGCCCCACCACGAGTGTGCCTTCAGCTCCCAAGATAACCGCCATTGGCGACTCCCCAAGTTAGAGGTTGCGGCCAATTATGCGATTCCCACCGTGAACTTCAAGCACAACGAGGGATACCACTGCCTTGGAGTGACTTGCAAGCCAAGCAGGGCGAGCAACCCAACAGTTGCTCGCCCTGACGGACTTCAGGCCAATCGGCCGAACACATCCACGTGGCGGTCGCTGACGGTCTTGACCTCCAGGGGCAGTTTGGCTTGGCGAAGCTGTTGGACGATCTCTTCGGGCGTGTAGGCCGCCAGCAGGGAACGGTAGTATTCTTCCTGCAGCAGGGGGGTCTCCGAACTGGCGTAGGCGGCGACGATGTCGGCCGCCCGCTTGGCCGTCGGCGGGCGGAACAGGTCGCGCATGAACACCAGCGCCCCCGGCCGGGCGAGCCGGCGGATCTCTCGCCACAATTCCAGGGCATTGGCGACGTGGTGCAGAATGCTGTTGGAGAAGATCACGTCGAAGCTGCCACCCGGCAGGGAGGTCTTTTTGGCGTCGCGCTGCAGCAGACAGATGCGGCCTTCCAGAGCGGCGGCGGCGACGGCCTGGCGGGCCAACCCCAGCATGGCTTCCGAGGCGTCGATGGCGGTGATCAGCCAGTCCGCCCGGAGCCTGGCCAGGCGAATGGGGATGTCGGCCGGGCCGGTGCCCAGGTCCAGGGCCGCTAAGGCGGGGGCATTCCCGGCCAGTTCCAGCAGGCGGTCCACGAAGAGCTGGTTGACCTGGCTGAAATCCGCCCGGGCGTAGGCCTGGGCCTCGGCCGGTGAGTCCATGACCTCGCCTTCGCTCTGCCGCGTGAGTGAGTCGCCCATGCCCGCCATTATAACCCACCCCGTTTTGGTGTCATGGCTGCGCCTGGCCGGGGCCAGGCGCGGGCAGGGGGCGTTTTTTATGGAGGAACCTCATTGACACGGGGGGCGTAGCAGGGTAAAGTTCTCGGCCTGTGTTTGGTGTACCCGGTCGCTTAGGGCGACCCTCCAGGAGAGGGAATGGGCAAGCAGCTGGCGGCCGCTTGTCCAAGCCTCCTGACCGGGCCACGCCGCCGTCTCGATGGCCAAAGCGGAATTAGCCTGTCGGCACGGCGTGCGCATTACCCGGTGGTGTAATTGGCAACACAGAAGATTTTGGTTCTTCTATTCCAGGTTCGAGTCCTGGCCGGGTAGTCCGTACAACAGTACCCAGTGATCGGTAGCCAGTAGCCCGGAAGAAGAAACTGGCACTGACAACCGGCTACAGGCTACAGGCTACTAGTTACCAGGTTTGGTTGGCATGAGCACAGCAGCGATAATCCTGGCGGCGGGCAAGGGCGCGCGGATGAAAACCGCCACGCCCAAGGTCCTGCACAAGGTCTGCAATCTGCCCATGCTGACCTACGTGCTGGAGGCCTGCCGCGAAGCCGGCTGCGACCGGCTGATCTGCGTCATCGGCTTCGGGGCCGAAGAGATCCGCGCCGCCTACGCCGACCAGAAGGACATCGTCTGGGTGCTGCAGGAGCAGCAGCTTGGCACCGGCCATGCCGTGCAGGTCAGCCTGCCGGCCTTGGCCGACCTGGAGGGCGAGATGCTGGTGCTGGCCGGCGACGGCCCGCTGGTCCGCCCCGAGACGCTTTCCCAGATGCTCAGCGTGCATCGCCGGCGCCACTCCGCCTGCACCCTGGCCACCAGCATCCTGAGCGAGCCGGAGGCCTACGGGCGGATCATCCGCGACGAGACGGGCGAATTGGAGGGCATCGTCGAGTACCTCGACGCCACGGCTGAGCAGGCCCGCATCAAGGAAGTCAACGTCTCGCTGTACTGCTTCGACACCGCGCTTTTGCGCCAGGTCGTCGGCCAGCTCCGCAACGACAACGCCAAGGGCGAGTATTACCTGACCGACACGCTGGGCATGCTGCGGGGCCGCGGCCACACCATCACCGCCGTGCCCGCCGTACCGCCCGAGGACGTGCTTTCCATCAACGACCGGGTGCAACTGGCCCAGGTCAGCCGGCTGATGCAGCAGCGCATCCAGGCCCGTCTGATGTTGGAGGGCGTGACCATCGAAAACTCCGCCAGCACCTGGATAGACCCGCGAGCACGCATCGGGGCCGACACGGTCATCCGCCCCATGACGGTGATCGACGGCCTCTGCCGCATCGGCCGGAGGTGCACTATCGGCCCGATGGTCGTGCTCAAGGACGCCCAGGTGGCCGACGGGCAAAGCGTGGAGGCCAGCCGTGGATAACCTGAAGGTATTCAGCGGTCGTGCCCATCCGGCGCTGTCGCAGCAGATCGCCGACTACCTGGGGCAGCGCCTGGGCAAGGTGACGGTCGAGAGCTTCCCCGACGGCGAGCTGCTGGTCAAGCTGGAGGAAGACGTTCGCGGGCGCGACGTGTTCTTCATCCAGCCGACCTGCCCGCCGGTCAACGAGAACCTGATGGAGCTGCTGGTGTTCATCGACTGCGCCCGGCGAGCCTCGGCCGAACGCATCACGGCCGTGATTCCATATTTCGGCTACGCCCGCCAGGACCGCAAGGACGAGGGCCGCGTGCCCATAACCGCCAAACTGGTGGCCAACCTGATCTCCACTGCCGGGGCCGACCGCGTGCTGACGATGGACCTGCACGCCGCCCAGATCCAGGGCTTCTTCGACATCCCGGTGGACAACATCTACGCCGCGCCGATCCTGAGCCGGTATTTCAGCCAACTGAACCTGCCCAACCTGGTGCTGCTCTCGCCCGACGTGGGCAACGCCAAGCGGGCCCGGCAGTACGCCCGGCGGCTCAACGGCGAACTGGCCATCATCGACAAACGCCGAGTGAGCGGCACCCAGACCACTATGAACCGCGTCATCGGCGACGTGCGCGGCAAGACCGTGCTGATGATGGACGACATGATTTCCACCGCTGGCACGGTGGCCCTGGCCGCCCAAGTGGCCCGCGACGAAGGCGCCGCCCGCATCCTGGTGGGGGCCACCCACCCGGTGCTGGTGGGGCCGGCCCTGAACCGGCTGGCCGAGGCCGGCATCGAAGAGGTGGTGGTCACCAACACCGTTCCCGTCGGCCAGGACAAGCTAATCGCCCTGCCCAGCCTGAAGATCCTGTCGGTGGCGGAACTGCTGGGCGAGGCCGTCCATCGCATTCACAACAACGAATCGGTAAGCAGCCTGTTCTTGAGAGATTGAGTATTTAGCCCCCGGCGTAAGCCGGGGGTATAGCCGAGAAAATAAAGGCCAATGAGGCACGGGTTGAAAATCTGTGCCACTGGATCGGAGATGAAGGTTTATGGCAGCGCTGAAAATCATGACGCGTGAGAAGCTGGGCACAAAGGTTTCTCGCCGCCTGCGGGCCGAGGGCCTGTTGCCGGGCATCGTTTACGGGCACGGGCAGGCCAACCTGGCCATCTCGCTGCCGGCGGACGAAATCAAGAGGGCCATCCGCCACGGCGAGCGCGTGCTCAAGGGCGTTTTGGACGGCTCGGAACAGAACTTCCTGATCAAGGACGTGCAGTACGATTACCTGGGCAACCAGGTGATTCACGTCGACCTGACCCGCGTGCGCCTGGACGAGCGCGTGACGTTGACCGTGCCGGTGGTGCTGCGCGGCACGCCCGTGGGCGTGGCCACCGAGGGCGGCGTGCTCAGCCAGTCCCTGCGCACGCTGACGGTCGAGTGCCTGGTGACCGACATTCCCGAGGATCTGCGGGTCAGTGTGGCGGCCTTGAAGCTCAACGACGTGCTGAAGGTCAAGGACATCCCGCTGCCCCCCAACCTCACCATCAAGGAAGAGGGCGAGACCATCGTGGCCAGCGTGAGCATGGTGGCCGAGGAGGTGGTCGCCGCGGCGGAAGAGGCGGTGGCGGCAGTGGCCGAGCCCGAGATCATCGGCGCCAAGCCCGAAGAGGGCGAGGGAGAGGCCCCCGAGGCGGAAAAGCCCGCCAAGAAGGAAAAGGAAAAGAAGGAAGAGTAGCGGCGGTTGGACTGCTGGTCTGCTTGGCCGACAGGCGCCTGACGGCCTGGCAGGGCGGCGGTCAAACAGCCCCTGGGCGCCCCAATGCGGCTGGTGGTTGGACTGGGAAATCCCGACGAGCGCTACAGCCAGACCCGCCACAACGTCGGCTGGATGGTGCTGGCGGAGTTGCGGCGGCGGCATGACTTCGGCCGGCCGCGCAGCGGCTTTCACAGCCGGCTCTGGAGCGGCAGCGTCGGCGGGCAATCGGTGATGCTGGTGGAGCCGCAGACGTACATGAACCGGTCGGGTCTGGCCGTGGCGGAGCTGGTGGCGTTTTACCGGCCGCCGGTGTCGGAGTTGCTGGCGGTGCTGGACGACATGGCCCTGCCGCCCGGCCGGCTGCGGGCCCGCTCGGAAGGCTCGCCCGGCGGGCACAACGGCCTGGGCGACATCGTCCGGGCCCTGGGCGGCTGGGAAGTGTCCAGGCTGCGAGTGGGCATCGGCCAGGCGCCGCCGGAGATGGACTGGGCCGATTACGTGCTGAGCGGTTTTAGCCCTCAGGAGCAGCCGGTGATGGAGCAGGCCATCCGCCGGTCGGCCGATGCCGTGACCGACTGGATCGCCCAGGGCATCACCTACGTGATGGATAAGTACAACCAGGATCCTCAAACAGGCAGCAGCCCCGGCCAAGACGGCCCGGGCGAGAATGGAAAAGGCAAGTGATGAAGACTTACGAAGGCATGTTTCTGTTGGATGCGGGCGCCCCGGATTTTGAACAGGCCGTCCAGCCGGTGCGCGACCTGCTGACGCGCATCGAGGCCGAGGTGCTGATGCTGAAGCCCTGGGACGAACGCCGGCTGGCCTACGAGATCCGCGGGCGCAAGCGGGCGCTGTACGCGATAACGTACTTCAAGGCCGACCCGGCCAACATCAGCAGCCTGCAGCATGACATCCTGATCAACGAAAAGGTCCTGCGCGCCATGGTCTTTTCCGCCGATGACATTACGCAGGAGCAGATGAACGCCCCGGTGCCGGCCGAGAGCCTCCCGATCCATCGTCCGGGCGAAGGCCCTGCCCTGGGTCCGGCCGCGGGCCCCGGCGCTCCGGGCGCTGCTGCCCCGGCCGCCGCTCCGGGCGCCGCCGTCCCGGCCGCTCCGGCCAGTGCTGCCCCGGCCCCTGCCCCGGCGGCTCCGGCCATCGAGAAAACCACCGAAGCTCTCCCGGCCGAACCGGCCTCTCCCGAAGCGAAGTAGTCGCCTCGGCAGACGGGAGTTGCGATAAGGAAAACGAGACGACTATGGGCTATTACAACAAGATCATCCTGATCGGCAACCTGACGCGCGACCCGCAGCTCCGGTACACGCCCAACCAGACGGCCGTGTGCGACATCGGCCTGGCCATCAACCGCAAGTGGAAGGCGGCCGACGGCCAGATGAAGGACGAGGTCTGCTTCGTCGAATGCACCGCCTGGGGCCGTACGGCTGAGAATATCACGAAGTATGTGACCAAGGGCAGCCCCCTTTTGGTCGAGGGCCGTCTGACGTTCCANNCGGCGGCCAGGGCGGCGGCGCCAACCGCCCTGCCCCGTCGCAGGACGCCAAGCCCCAGCCCGCGGCGGCCGGCGGCGGCGAGAGCCAGGCGCCCCCGGGCAACGAGTACGATTTCAACCAGAACGTCGAGGACGATACGATCCCGTTCTAGCCCAGGCCGCACGCCAAGGGCCACAAGCGGGAACCTGTACGTTGAACCTTGAAACTTGGAACCTGAACCGGTTTTGCGAGGAGACAGACACGTGCCTAAGCCCAGTCCGAAACGTAAAATGGTCCGATTCCGTGACCGCG
>PMYM01000182.1 GCA_003171235.1 Phycisphaerales bacterium
CTAGTAGTCTGTAACAGGAAATTCCACGGGTGGCACAGCCTTTCTAGGCTGTGCGCGCACAGGCTGGAAAGCCTGTGCCACCAAAGAACCTACCCATCGTTTTTGCTGTGACAGACTACTAGTTCTTCAGCAGCCGGCGAAACTCGCGGTTGGCCTGGCGGCGCAGGTCCAGGCTCCTGCCGGCGCCGCGGGTGCGGGAGAGTCTCTCCAGCAGGCGGTCCATCTCGGCCGCATCGACCGGCAGCTCCACGGGCTTGTTCTTGTAGCCGGAGATGTAGACGGCGTTGGATATCTCCAGCCCGCCGATGCCGCTGGCGCCCGGCGCGATCAGCTTCTCGCCGCGGAGAATATGGCCCACGAAGTTGCGCGTGACGCGGATGTGCCGCTGGTCGGTGGGCCTCAGGGCCACGTCCTTCCACTGGCAGGGCACGCTGCCCCAGATCTCCTTGCAGGTGGTCAGGTGCTGGGTGAGCGGAACCTTAAGCTTGGCGAAGCGCAGCTTGTCGCCCTCGGCCACCAGCGTGCCCTTGTCGCCGCAGACCATGAACTGCTCGTAGCCGGGGGCCTCGGCCGTGGTGGCGTAGATGTAGCCGGTGCGGCCCTGGCCGTAATCCAGGATGACGTTGGCGGTGTTCTCCACCTCGATCTTGTGGATGCGGGTGCCCAGGGTGGCCAGCACGCGCCGGGGCATGCCGCCGATCCACTGGAAGAGGTCCAGGCTGTGCGGGGCCTGGTTGAGCAGCACGCCCCCGCCCTCGCCGTCCCAACTGCCGCGCCAGGCGCCGCTGTTGTAGTAGGTCTGGGTGCGGTACCAGTTGGAGCAGATCATCTGCACGCGGAATATCTCGCCGATGGCCCCATCGTCCACCATTTTCTTCATGGCCGCCATGTTGGAGCGGAAGCGCATCTGGAACATCACGCCCAGGGCCACCTTGCGGCGTGCGCACTCCCGGATCATGGCCCGGGCGGCCCCCACCGTCACCGCCATGGGCTTTTCCGTCAGCACGTGAATGCCGCGCCGGGCGGCGTTGACGGTCACCGTGGGGTGGAAATAATGCGGCACGGCCACGATCACCGCGTCCACCAGCCCAGAGTCCATCATCTCCCGGTAGTCGGCAAACCAGGGGACATGGTAGTCGGCGGCGAATTTATCGGCCAGCCGGGTCTGGCTGTCGGAAACGGCCGAGAGGCAAAACTCGCGACTGGCCGCCTGCGCGATGCCGTCCGCGTGAATCTTGCCGATATATCCGCAACCGATAACTCCGAATCGAACTTTCTTCATGGCCTGCCTTTCCTGTGAAAGACAATCTACCCCATGCCTTGCGGCCTTCACAAGGGCCTGTTGCCCGGGGGCCCGCCGGCGTTATAGTGGAGGCATGCTCCAGCGCGTACGCATCAAGATCTGCGGCCTGCGCGATCCGGTGCAGGCGGCCAAGATCGCCCAGATGGGCACCGACGCCATCGGCCTGGTCATGGCCCCCTCGCCGCGCTGGGTGTCGCCCGAGCAGGCCCGGGCGGTGACCGACCAGTTGCCCCCGCTGGTCTGGGCGGTGGGCGTTTTCGCCGACAGCCCGCCGGAAACGATCAACGCCGCCGTGCGGCGATCCGGCATCCACGTCATCCAACTGCACGGCCAAGAGAAACCCGAACTGGTCGAGGCCCTGGAGCGGCCCTGCATCAAGGCCTTCGCCATGCGCGACGCCAACTGGATCGACTCGGTCCGCAACTGGCTGGACGGGGTGAAGGACCACCGCCGCCTGCTGGCGATCCTGCTGGACGCCTACAAGAGCGACGCCCGCGGCGGCACCGGGCAGCGCTTCAACTGGGAGTGGGTCCTAGCCGCACGGGCCAAGCGGCAACTGGAAGGCCTGCCGCCGCTGGTGCTCTCGGGCGGCCTGGACGCCGGCGTCGTCGGCGACGCCATCGACATCGTCCAACCCTGGGCGGTGGACGTCTCCAGCGGGGTGGAGTCGGCCCCGGGCATCAAGGACTTGAACAAGGTGGCGGATTTCATCCAGGCCACCAAGGAAGGCAGCCCGCTCCGCAGCGAATTCTGGATGCCCTGACCGGAGACGGTAGCCAGTAGCCAGGAGCCGGTAGCCCGGTGCCGTGGGCTGCGACGCGAAGCGGAGCAACCACGCGCGACGCGGGAAAAACCAAAAAGAAACCCCCGGCTTACGCCGGGGGCTATATAGGAAACCGGCTACTACCCGGGGCCTACCACGAGTACTGAACGGTGTAGGTCACGACCGTTTCGCCCTTGGCCTTGACCGGCACGTCGAAGATCACCGTGTGGGCGTCGCCTTCATCCTTGTTGTAGTCCTGACTCTTGGCCGTGATCTCCCAACTGCTCCAGCGGTACATCGGCTCCTTGAGCCGCACGGTGATGTCCTGCTCCTTGTGGTTGCGGAGCTTGATTTCCATCGACTCCCACATCATCTTCCGGGACGTCTCCACCTTGAAGCTGGTCTGCTTGCGCTCCCCCACCACGTCGAAGGCGTTGCCGATCTGCAGGCTGAGCTTCTCGTCCATCGGCGTGTGGTCGATCTTCTCCTCGCCGATGAACTCCATGGCCTTGTCCGCCTCGTCCCGCTTGTACACCCGCACCTTGCCGGCCGGCAGGGGTATGCCCAGCTTGTTGGCCTTTTCGTTCTTGAACTCGACGAAGATGTTCACCTTCTTGTCGCTGGTGACGCCGTAGCTGGGGTCGGTGTATTGGCCGCCGTACCAGCGGAACTGCATGGCCGGGGCGTAGAGGTATTTCTTCTCCACCTTCAGGCCGGCAACCGGGCTGAACATCTCCAGTTGCTTAACCTCGTTGTCAGCCACGGTCGAGGGCCGAGGCAGGCTGTACATGTGGTATTCAAAGAAGGCCTTTTCCTGCATGGGAGCGGCCTCGCCGAGCCCGCCCCGGGGAGCGGCGGCAACTGCCATTCTGCGGTCGGCCTGTTGCTCGACGATCTTGCGCACGTCGCCGGCGATGAACTTCAGCTTGGCATCCTTGTAGGTCTTGCCGGAGTTGTTCTGCACGCTCACCCAGCCGGACAGGTCGGCCGTCGTGTCGTCGGCTCCCAGCACCATGACGTACTCGGCGTGCCAGTTCAAGCCGCCGGTCTGGTAGGACACCTCGGCCGTCTGCTCGCCGGCCTTGCCGCCGCCGATCTGCCACAGCAGCGTCGGCTTGGTCAGCAGGCCCTCGGGCAGGCTCTTGAAGCGGATGTCGCGGACGTTGTCGGCCCGCTGGATCATCACCAGGTTGCCCGTGTCTTCCTTAAGCACAAGCTGGTTGCCGTCGAAGCTCATCAGCGTGCCGCTGTAGGCCTTGTCCTTGTCCTTGACCACCACGTCCAGGGGTTTGTCGATGTACTTCTGGAGCAATTTGTCGGCCGACACCAGGTCGTACTGGTAATTCTGCTCCAGCAGCACCGCCTGCGGGTCGGTCAGGCTCTTGAAGTGGACGGTGGTGGCGTCGATGGCCGTCGGCACGTCGATGAACTTGGCAAAACCGTCCTTGTCCACGGTGAGTTTGCGCGTCTCGCGCACCACGCCGTAGCCGCCGTTGTAAACGGTCAGGGCGATCTCTTCCTTCTGGTCCGGCGGGGGAACCTGGGCCAGGCCCAAGCAGCAGGCCGACATGATGCTCAATGCCACAATGATCGCGGTCGTTTTCGTTTTCATGGCTCTACCTTTCGTTGCCCGGCGCGGAGGCCGTGGCTGGTTGGTTTTCAAGCACGCACGCACTGCTGACAGTGGCGACAAAGCTCTTGGGACTGCCCGTGCTTTTTTCAAGCAGGCGGGGAAGGCTGAAGGTTGCCTGGGCCGTAATGACGTACTTTCCCGGCAGGGTCTGCTCGTACACCGAGATCAGGCTTGAAGATTGACCCGGGCACTTTAGCGCGATCGTGTCCCCCGCCTTGATCGGCAGGAATGGCAGGTCCGGCTGGGTGGTCAGGATTCGCAGGCGATCCTGCGTCAAGAGGCGGCTGCTGGCGCTGAGGCCGTCGGGGCGGGCGACGTCGAAGCGCACGGTGTCGGGGGCCAGGAAGCGGTCCTGGGCCGATTCGTTCTTGGCCAGCAGCCACACCTGCAGGGGTTGGCCGGCATGGCAAGGCAGGATCATCAGCCGGAGGGACAGGCCCTCCACCGGCTCGCCCTGGGCGTAGTTGGCGGCCTTTTGGATGGCCTGCCAGTATTTGGGGGGCAATGCCGGCCAGCCCGTCGGTTCAAGCCGCATCCAGGGCTGGGTCTGCTGGTATCCACCGGCGGGATCGACCGCCAGCACCCACAGGTCCGTCTGGTTCTCGGCGATGCCCTGGCCGTAGAACCTGATCGGCCCCGTGGCCGGCTGGGAACTGCCCTTGAATACCGTCAGCAGGTCCAGCGTGCCGGAACTGACTGCCTCCTGGGCGGTGGGCTTTATGCCGTGCACGCGGCCAAAGGCGACCAGCGCCGCCCGGTCGAATTCCTCCGACGTGGGCAGGTCGCCCTTGCCTGCCAAGCCGCCGGCCAGGGCAAAAGTCGCCGTCAATGCTGTTACAAAGAATCTCATTCAAATTCCCTTAACGTCAATCAACGATCGGCGGGACCGGCAGCGTTGCCGAGCGGCGCTTTCTCCGGCGCGGTCACCTGGACCTGCACCGGGGCGGCGATGATCGTCGCCTGCCGGGCGCCTTTCAGGTCCACCCCCTCGACCGGCGTAACGTAGGAAGCGGTCAGGGTGTAAGTGCCCGGCTGGGTCCAGTAAGCGGCGAAGGTATCCCCGCGCTCGCCAAAATGGAGGCGGGAAATCGTGAATTCCGTGGACTTGCCCGGCTCGATATCCAGCGGCCTGCCAACGCGAAACTCCAGGGTGTGCATTTGCTGGAACGGAACGGTGACTGCCCCAGGCCCTTCCAGCTTCAGTTCCAGCCGGGCATCGTCGCTACCCACCGGGATGGTAATGGTGGATTTGCTCTTGTTGGTCAATTCAAAGGTCATGTCCACTACCGGCGGGGCGGGCGGCCTGATTCGCCCCGACGGGTCCTTGGCCTTCTCCTTGAGTTCTTTTGCGAAAGCCTCGCCGGATTGGCCCGGATCCAGCCCGTACGTGCCATTCTTCACGATGAGCCTGGCCTCCAGCGGCAGGCCCTCGGGGATGGTCTTTCCCTTGGCCGCAGGCGAGGTGGCCGTCGCCGGCTGAGAGGCGACCCTTGTTGCCTGGGCCGAGATAATCTGGGCGCCAAGGCAAAGTATCGCAAGCGGCAGTGACGCGAGCAATCGCACATGCCAGAGGGTCCTGCTATTCATATTGGTCTCCTGCGTACGGTTGATCGACAGGCTCAAGCAGGGGCGCCTGGCTCTCGCTTTCCTTGTCGTAAGGCGAAACCAGCCCGCCGCCGCTCCGGCCGTAGCGGAAATTCACCTCGGCCTGGGCGCTGCCATTGGCGGGGACGGTCAGGTCGAACTCAATCCAACCAACCTGGCGGATATGCCAGGGGATCTTCTTGTCGCCCTGGGTTACGCTCAGGGTACTGGTGGTTATCGGCACGTGGGCCACCGCCGTGACCGTCACGGCGTAAGACTTGTGGTTGCGTATCTGATAGGTGTACTTGGAGTCGCGGTCGGGGGCGTACACCACCTGCTTGAATTGGCCGGCTAGGTCGAAGGCAAAGCCCCAGGGCAGGCGGACCTTTTCGTCCACGGGGGTGTGGTCGATCTTCACCTTGGAGACAAAGGCGTCCTGGCCTTCCGGGTCGGGGGCGTACAGGCTGACCACGCCCTTGGGGATGGGCTTGCCCAGGCCGTTGTCCTTGGTGTTCTTGAACTCGCTGACCACGCGGGCGGCGGTGGCGTTGACGTTGGGGTCGAAGACGTAGGCGCGGGTGAGTTTCAGGCCGTTGCCCGAAACCAATTCGATCTGCTTGACCTGGGCGTCATGCAGGGTGGTCTGTTGTTTGAGGGTGTAAAGGTGGTACTCGAAGAAGGATTTTTCCTCAAAACCCAATCCGGTCTGGTCCGCGGTTGACCTCTGCAGCTTATCCTTTTCTGCCCCACCAAACCCCCCATATTCATCCTGCACAAGGTGGACATCCCCAGCCATCAACTTGAGGCTGGCGTTTTCAAAGCTCACGCCGGAAAGGTTGGTGACGGTGGCGTAGCCGACCAGGTCGGCGGTGTCCGTGATGGCCGGTGCGCCGGCCCCCACCCCGGCCGGCCCCCCTGCCGGACGGAGCTTGAGGACGTAATCGGCCCGCCAACTCAGGCCGTGGGTCATATAGGCCACCTCGAACTTCTGCTGGTTGCGGGCGGCGGCATTGTCCAACTGCCAGATGAGCGTGGGCCGGGTAAGCAGGCCCTCGGGCATCTTGTCCAAGGCGATGGATTGAACCTCCCGCCGGCTGATGGTCCGCGGGCGCGAGCCGTCTTTCTCGGCCGAGCCGATATCGACAACCAGGTTCTCCCCGTCGAAGCTCATGAGCCTGCCCGACACCGCGGGGGTGGCCTTGCCGCCCTCGCCCTTGAGGTTAACGGCGACCTTCCGGTCGATGTAGCGTTTGAGCAGGGCCTGGGCCGATGCCAGGTCGTACTGGTAGTTCTGCTCGAGGATTTTCAGGTTGTCGCCGTCATCCAGGCTGCGGAGGCGGACGCTGTCGGGCAATATCTGCGTGGGCACGTCGGTGAAGGCCACCCTGGCCTGACCGCCTGCCAGGTTGGCGATAAGCCGCTGGTCGCGGACCAGGGCCAACCCCTGCCAGCCGCGGGCGTATTGCTTGTCCTGCTGGAGCATGGCGTAGGGAACGGGCGGCAGGCCTTCCGGCTCGGACATGATCGTGAGCGATACGTTCTGTCGCGTTATCTGAATGCCCTGGGCGTAGGCGGCGTTGTTGCTTGGACCCTTTTCAAAAAGGAAGAACGCCAGCACGGCCACCAGGATCATGGCCGCGGCGGCCAGGGCGACAAAGGCCAGGCGAAAAGCCGGCCGGATAAAGGGCTTGGGCCTCGCTACGGAAAGGTGGATCGGCAAGGCGATTGGCATGCTCGCCGGCTCGCCCGCGGCGTATTTCGACAGCAGCCGCCGGGCCGCCAGCAGCTTCTGCTGCTCCGCCCGGCAGGCGGCGCAGGATTCCAGGTGCCCCAGCAATTCCTCGCGTGGCTGTGGCTCCAGTTCACCGTACACCAGGTCCACCAGCATTTCGCCGGCCTGGGCGCAGTTCATGGCGACACCTCCTGCGTGTCGCGGGCATCCTGCCCGCGCGTCCCGCGCCCGTCCCGCCTGCGGAAAGACGGCAAGACGCGAAGGCAAGATGGCATCGCGACTCGCGGGCGAGACGCCCGCGACACGAATTCGGGCTGTCGTATCAGGTTGTCATTCGAGGCCTTCACGTTGGTCACTCCGGCCGGAACCGCTCCAGTTCGTCGGCCAATTTCAGCAAGGCGTAGCGCACGCGGCTCTTGACCGTGGCCACCGGCATGCCCAGCATCCGGGCGATCTGAGGGAAGCTCAGGCCCTCGCTCTCCCGCAGGGCCAGGGCCTCGCGCTGCTCGGCGGGCAGCAGGTCCAGGGCCTTCCCCACCGCCTGGGCGAATTCCCTGCCCGCCAGGATGGCCGGGGCGGTGCGGTTATCGGCCGCGAGTTGTGACTGGTTGGCCGGCATCGGTTCCTGTTTGCTGGCCCGGCCGCGGCGGAGGCGGTCGATCCAGTGGTGGCGGGCGATGGCAAAGACCCACGTCCTGGCGTCGCTCCGCCCGTCGAAGCCGTCGCGCCGCTGCCATGCCCTCAGCATAGCCTCCTGGGCGACGTCCTCGGACTGGTCCCAATCGCCGCAGAGCCCGAAGAGATACCGCCGCACCGCCGGCCCGCATTCCTCCAGCGCGGCGCGCAGACGAGCCTGTGGCACGGAGCGGACCGTGTCGCCAGGCGGGCAACTCATATCGGGCCGGTCGTCGGCCACGGATACTCCCAAGGCTCTCTAGCGGGTTAGACGCAGGAATCGATATTTGGATTTAATCAAAAACGCCGTCTACCATTGAACTTTTGCCGCTGGGCATTTGCAATCTCTTTGCCCGGGCGGCACAATGCTCTTTCTTTTCGCGGTAGGGTGGGAGAAAGCGGCCAAAGGCCGATCTCCCGCCCACGCCAAGAAAGGGCGCCAAGCCCTTACGCGTCTTGTGCGGAAGGGCATGCTGATCAATCGGTGGGAGACCGCCCCGCGGGCGGTTCCTCCCACCCTACGGATTAGAGAGAGGAAAACCATGGCCAAGACCTTGCCTTCCGACGTGAAAGACTTTTCCCTGGCCCCCCAGGGCAAGCGCCGCATCCTATGGGCAGACCGCGACATGCCCGTGCTGGCCGAGATCCACCGGCGTTTCGAGAAGGAGCTGCCGCTGCGCGGGCGGAAGATTTCCGCCTGCCTGCACGTGACGGCCGAAACCGCCAACCTCTGCCGCTGCCTCCGGGCCGGCGGGGCCGACCTGGTGCTCTGCGCCTCCAACCCCCTGAGCACCCAGGACGACGTGGCCGCCTCGCTGGTGAAGGATTTTGGCGTGAAGACCTTCGCCATCCGCGGCGAGAACCGCGACACCTACTACAGCCACATCCAGACCGCCTGTAAGCACGAGCCCTCCGTCACCATCGACGACGGGGCCGACCTGGTCAACTCGCTGCACACCGACATGAGCCGCTACGCCGGCAACGTCATCGCCTCCATGGAAGAGACCACCACCGGCATCCACCGCCTGCGGGCGATGGAGGCCGCCGGCGTGCTGAAGTTCCCCGTCGTCGCCGTCAACGACGCCCAGTGCAAGCACCTCTTCGACAACCGCTACGGCACGGGCCAGTCCACCATCGACGGGGTCATCCGGGCGACGGACTTCCTGCTGGCGGGCAAGAAGGTGGTGGTGGTGGGGTACGGCTGGTGCGGGCGCGGCGTGGCCACCCGGGCCAAAGGCCAGGGCTCCACGGTTATCGTCTGCGAGGTCAACCCGGTGCGGGCGCTGGAGGCCTGCATGGACGGTTTCCTGGTGATGCCGATGTCCCAGGCGGCCCGGGAGGGCGAGCTGTTCATCACCCTGACCGGCGACATCAACGTCATCGACAGGGCGCACTTCGCGGCCATGAAGCAGGGCGCAATCGTCTGCAACAGCGGCCATTTCAACGTCGAGCTGAACCTGCCGGCACTGGAGAAACTGGCCAAGAAGATCAACCGCGGCGTCCGCGGGCCGATGGTGGACGAGTTCGTCCTGCCCTCGGGCAACAGCATCTACGTGCTGGCCGAGGGCCGGCTGGTCAACCTGGCCTGCGCCGAGGGCCACCCGGCCAGCGTCATGGACATGAGCTTCGCCATCCAGGCCCTCTCGGCCGAATACGCCGTCAAGAACGCCGGCAAACTCTCGGTGAAGGTGCACGACGTGCCGGCCGAACTGGACTCCTACGTCGCCCGCCTGAAGCTCAAGACCATGGGCATCAAGATCGACAAACTCACCCCCGAGCAGAAAAAGTACCTGGCCTCGTCGGAAATGGGAACGTAGCGAATTTTCGATTTACGATTTACGATTTACGATTTGCGATTTAACGGAAAGAGCCGGAGGCATTCCCCCTGGCTTTTTCTCTAGATCGCAAGTTGGCCAACTCAGGAAAGACTCCAAAGTTAGCGCCTAGAATCTGGACGAATCTAATCTTGAGAATACGCCTGATCTATGATTGTGCCGCTGGCTCCTTGTTAAATCGAAAATCGAACATCGAAAATGAAAGAGGAAGGAATCGAAATGGCAACCAATGACAACCTGAAGGCCGCGTTCGCGGGTGAATCACAGGCCAACCGGCGGTACCTGGCCTTCGCCAAGCAGGCCCAGCAGGACGGCCGGCCGCAGATCGCCAAGCTGTTCCGGGCGGTGGCCGAGGCCGAGACCATTCACGCCCACTCCCACCTGCGCGTGCTGGGCGAAGTCAAATCCACCGCCGACAATCTTAAGGCCGCCATTGACGGGGAGAGCTACGAGTTCACCACGATGTACCCGGAATTCCTCCAGGCGGCCAAGGCCGAGGGGAACAAGGCCGCCGCCACCTCTTTCGAGCGCGCCCTGGCCGTGGAACGCATCCATCACGCTCTGTACGAACAGGCCCTGCAGGCCGCCGGCGCGGGCAGCGACGCCCCCTCCGCCAAGCTGTACGTCTGCGGCGTCTGCGGCAATACCGTGCTGGGCGACCCCCCGGACGTCTGCCCGATCTGCGGCGCGTCCCATAAGTTCTTTGAAGTGGCCTGAGAAGGTTCTGCCGCCGCACCCGCGATTGCCTCGCCAGCCCCCTGGAATGCTCCAGTCGTCTGTAACACCAAGAACGATGGGGAGATTCTTTGGTGGCACAGCTTTTTCAAGCTGTGCCTGCATAGGCTGGAAAGGCAGATTCAGGCGTTCGCTCTGTTTCTCCTTGCCCCTGATCCGGGGGCTCCGCGGCGACAGAAGAAACGTCGCCGCTTCGCCCCCGGCTAACTTCTCACCGGCCCTCCGGGCCTGATCTTGGCTAGAGAAAATGTATACCTAGACGGCTTAGTCGGGCTGTAGATGAATTCCTGTCTCTGCGCCTCGGCGTCTCTGGGGCAAGCTTTTTAGAACTCCCGCTCTTCAGTCACCCCAAGAAAGCTTTGACGTTGGCGGATTGGGAACGTACAGTTATCCGTCTTGGCCGCAGGCCCAGCCCGCTTTGCGGGCCGACCCGGCCAAGGGATATCATTCTGCGCTGCCGCCGGGACGGGCTTCGTGGCCCGTTGGTCGTGGCTGTCGCCCCAAAGGAAGTTACGCACAATGTCTGACCAGGAGAAAACCCAGCCCGACTCCCCCGCCCAGGAATCCGCCGAGAACCTGCCCCAGCCAAAAGTTACCATCGAGGACGCCGGCGCCCTGCGCAAGCGCATCACCGTCGAAATCCCGCGCGCCCGGGTGGATGCCAAGTTTGAAGAGATGTTCGGCGAACTGTCGCGTTCCGCCCAGGTGCCGGGCTTCCGCCCGGGGCACGCCCCGCGCCGCCTGATCGAGAAGCGATTCGGCAAGGAAGTGCTGGAAGACGTCCGCAACAGCCTCGTGGGCGAGGGCATGGGCAAAGTAATGGAGGACAAGAGCCTGCAGGCCGTCGGCGAGCCCGAAATTGATCTGGACGCGATAACCATCCCCGAAAAGGAGGACATGAAGTTCTCCTTTGAGATCGAAGTGGCCCCGCAGTTCGAGCTGCCCGATTACAAGGGCATAGAGGTTACCAAGCCGCACCTGGAGATTACCGACAAGCACGTGGACGAGGCGGTGGAGTCCTACCGCCAGGCCCACGGCAAGGTGGTGGAGGTCGCCGGTGGGATCAAGGAGAACGACCTGGTGACGGCCGACGTCCGCCTGTCCGGCGATGGCATCGACCACGCCCATGCGGACATGGAACTGCGCGTGGCGCCGGCCCAGGTGGAAGGCATCCTGCTGGAGGACCTGCCCAAGGCCTTCTCCGGCAAGCCCGCCGGCCAGCAGGTTTCGCTCAAGAGCAAGGTGCCGGCGGCCCACCCGACCGAGGCCTGGCGAAACAAGGACGTGACCATCACTTTCAAAATCAAGCAGGTGCGGCGCCTGCAGACGCCCAAGGCCGACGACGAATTCGCCAAGCAGGCCGGTTTCGAAAACCTGGGGCAAATGCGGGCCTTCCTGCACACCCGGCTGGAGGCGCAGGCGGCGACCGAGCAGCACCGGGCCATGCAGGCCCAGGTGGCCTCGTTCCTGGGCGAGAAGATCAGCATCGAGATTCCCACGGGCATGGCCGAGCGTCAGAGCCAGCGGCTGCTGACCCGGCGGGTGGTCGACCTGATGTACCGCGGCGTGCCGCGCGAACAGATCGAGGCCAACCTGGAAGGCCTCAAGGCCGAGGCCGCCCAGCGGGCGAAGGCCGACCTGAAGCGAAGCTTCATCCTGGACAAACTGGCCCAGGCCGAGAACATCAAGGTCGAAGACGCCGAGGTAAACGCCCGCGTGGCCCAGATGGCCAGGCAGTCCAACCGCCGGCCCGAGCGCTTCAAGCAGGAGATGAAGGCCGACGGCTCGCTGGATGAACTGACAATGTCCCTGGCCGAGGAAAAGGCCCTGGACAAGGTGCTGGAACTGGCCAAGCTGGTCGAACCGAAGGCCAAGCCGGCCGAGCCGAAGGCCAAGCCGGCCGAGCCGAAGGCCAAGCCGGTTGAGCCGGAAGCCAAGGTGGTCGAGCCGAAAGCCAAGCTGGCCGCCCATCCCGCCCCCCACGCGGCCCCCAAGCCCAAGGCCAAAGCCAAGCCCCAAACCAAGTCCGACGCGGAACTCAAGGCCAAGCACCAAGCCAAGCCCAAGGCTAAGCACCAAGCCAAGCCCAAGGCCGCCAAGAAGACAAAACCCAAGGAGTAGCGCCTACACTAGGACAGGAGCAGGACTGACCACATGGCATACACCGAATACGCTCAGCGACGCGAGATGACGCTGGAAGAGCGGCTGGCCGAGGAACGCATCGTCTTCCTCTGGGGAGAGATCAACCCCGCCACGGCCGGCGGGCTGATCATGCGCCTGCTGGAGTTACAGGCCAAGGCCCGCGACCGCGACATCCACCTGTACATCAACTCCCCCGGCGGCGACGTGGACGACACCCTGGCCATCTACGACACCATGCAGTTTCTGGAATGCGACGTCAGCACCTACTGCGTCGGCCAGGCCGCCAGCGGCGCCGCCGTGGTGCTGGCCGCGGGCAAGAAGGGCAAACGCTTCGCCCTGCCCCACTCCAAGGTCATGATTCACCAGCCCTGGGGCGGTGTGACCGGCCAGGCCAGCGACATACTCATCCAGGCCGAGGAGATCCTCAAGGCCAAGCGCGTGCTCAACGAGATCCTGGGCAGCCTGAGCGGGCGCGACGTGGCCCAGATCGAGGCCGAGACCGAGCGCGACCGGTACATGACCCCGGCCGAGGCCAAGGACTACGGCCTGGTGGACGAGATCATCGCCCCCAGGCAGAACAAGTAGCTTTCCGTCAAGGCGCCCGGATGTAAAGGTGGAACAGGTTTGTAACCTGTTCCTATCGGCACAGGTTGAAAACCTGTGCCACCAATAAGGACCGTGCCGATGCCAGACAACCAGCACCTGGTGCCCATCGTCATCGAGAAGACCGGGCGCGGCGAGCGCGCCTACGACATTTATTCCCGGCTGCTGCGCGACCGGATCGTCTTCATCGGCGGGCCGGTGGACGATGACATGGCCAACCTGGTCGTCGCCCAACTGCTCTTTCTGTCCAACGAGGATCCCAAGAGCGACATCAATCTGTACATCAACTCCCCCGGCGGCAGCATCTCGGCCGGCATGGCCATCTACGACACCATCCAGTTCATCCGCTGCGACGTCTCCACCGTGTGCGTGGGCATGGCCGCCAGCATGGCCGCCGTGCTGCTGGCCGCCGGGGCCAAGGGCAAGCGCTACATCCTGCCCAACAGCCGGGTGCTCATCCACCAGCCGCTCATCCGCGGCGTGCTGACCGGCCCGGCCACCGAGCTGGACATCGAGGCGAGGGAAATCATCCGCCTGCGCCGCCGCCTGTACGAAATCATGGCCAAGGACACCGGCCAGACCGTCGAGCGCATCGAGCGCGACTGCGACCGCAACAAGTGGCTGGACTCCGACGAGGCCCTGGCCTACGGCTGCGCCGACAAGGTCCTCCAGCGGATGCCCGAATCGTTGGCCCGCCCGCCCAGCCAGGAATAGGGACGCTAAGACCAGCATGAGTATGCCGGGGTCAATCCGCCATTGCTTGCTCGCCGCCGCCGCCGCCGCGGCCGCCGCCGTGGCCGGCTGCGCCACCTATAAGCAGACTGACCCGCTGGTCGTCCAGGTCAACAACCTGCAGCAGGAAAACTCCCGCCTGCGCGACCAGCTCCAGCAGGCGACCGCCTCCGCCGCCTCCCAGCAGGATCGCATCCAGACGCTCGAAGGCCTGGGCCCCAAGCGTCTGGACCGGCTCTACCAGGTGACCAGGATAGACGTCACCCGCTACTCCGGAGGCATCAACCTTGGCGGCGGCGCGGGCGACCAGGGCGTACGGGTGTACATCCGACCCCTCGACCAGCAAGGCGACGTGATTAAGGCCGCCGGCACGTTCAAGGTGCAGGTATTCGACCTGGCCCAAAGCCCTCAGGACAGCCTGGTGGTCGGCTGCGAGTATCCGCCCGAAGAAACAGCCAAGCATTGGTACGGCGGCTTTATCACCTACCAGTACCAGTTCGATTGCCTCTGGAAGTCCCCGCCGCGCCACGCCGACCTGACCGTCCAGGTCAGTTTCACCGACTATCTCACCGGCCAGACGTTCTTGGTCCAGAAGGCCATCAAGGTGAACCTTGCTGCCTCCGCCACAAGGCAAGCCGCGAAAGGACCCACCTTGGGACCAACTTCATTACCATAGTAGCGAATCAAATCGTAGCCCGGACCGCTGCTGGATGTTTTCCTCTCCGCCGACGGACAAGCGCAAGGGCGCAAAGCACCCACAAGGTTGAAGTTGCTGGCTCCGGTACATTGGTGAAAACGTAGACTGCTCCCGCGTCGACAATACCGCCCAAATCTTGCCCCTCGGCCGCTAATACCAAAGTATTCCCGTCAAGTCCGGATGGTGACGCAAAAAGGCTGTTCTCCGCTCCAGAGGGGGGAAGGATCGTGTCGACCAATTCCCAGGACAATCCGTTGCTATGGAACCAATATGCACAACCCGCGTTATTGGCAAGAGAGGCACTAATAATGGCGTTATCCCCGCTGATGACAACCGACTGGCCAAATTCATCCCAGGCCTTTCCTTCGGGAGCTGTGAGCTTTGCCATTTGATCCCACCCCCTCCCGCTCTTGGCAAAGACATAAGCCGCCCCCGTGTTGTGGTTGTCCCCCGGAGCTCCAAGAAAGATGTAATCGTCGCTGACTGAGATTGAACAGCCGAAGTAGTTATATTTTGCGCCGTCAGAAGGCGTTAGTTTCGCTATTTCTGTCCAAACTGATCCGCTTCGTTGAAAGACGTACGCCGTGCCGCCAGGGTTATCTGTCATGGCCGAAACAACCGCATAATCGCCGTGGAGGCAAACCCGGTTGCCGAAGCCCGCTTCCCACACCCCGTCAGGCGAGATTAACTTAGCCTGTTGAGACCACGTCGAGCCGACACGGTGAAAGACATACGCCGCGCCAAGGCCGCTGTTGGCATTTGTTCCCGTCTCCCCTACCAGGGCATAATCCCCATAAAGTGACACCGCGGCCCCAAACAAATCGTTTATCCTGCCATCGGAAGAAACCAGTTTAGCCTGCTGAGTCCAGGTGCCTCCGACTCGATTAAAAACGTAAGCAGCTCCGGAATTACTATTCTTATAATGTGCCCCGATTAATGCATCGCTCCCGTTGATCGAGACCGAAAGCTGGCCGAAGGCATCACCGGCCATCCCGTCTGCCGCAGTCAGCTTGGCTTGTTGCGTCCAGTCATTGCCGTTGCGATAGAATACGTAGGCCGAACCTGAGTTGTCTCCCCTGTCATCATCAAGCCCCGCCCCAACCAGAATGTAATCGCCGCCAATTGCGACTGCTGAACCGAAAATATCTTGGGCACTGGCGTCCGATGCTGTGAGTCTTGCTTGCTGGTTCCCCTCCGCACCCCAAACTGGGGCAGATGCCAAAAGCACTAACGTAAGTGCACAGACTTTTGAAATGAGCATGGTTCTCCCTCTCTTTGTTATGGCTCTTAACCGGTATTAAAGCTAACCCAGATCTGCAGAACCGTCAAGCTGAAAACACACCCCCTGCAATACGCTCCCCCAAAACTTCGGTCTCTCTTAGGATGAAGAACAGGGGTAGAGATGGAACAGGATTCAAGACTTGCCAGATACGTCGGCATCACCGCCCCGGTTTTCCAGGATGGACTGTTGTGGCCTTTCCTAGCTTTTAGCTTTCAGCTTTGAGCTTTCAGCTTTATCTTTCCGGCATGGCCGCCATACATCCGCCGCTTCCCTGCAAGTTGATCGTGGGCCTGCTGGCCGGGCGGGCCGAGGTGCTGGCCGCCGCGGCCGAGGCCCTGGCCACACTCTACGGCCGGATAGAACTGGCCAGCCCCCAGTGGCAGTTCTCATTCACCGATTATTACCAGGCCCAGATGGGGCACAACCTGCTGCGCCAGTTCCTGGCGATGGAGAAGTTGATAACCCCTTCGGACATCGTCGCCATCAAGCGCCGCGCCAATCAACTGGAGGAGGAACTGGCGGCGCGTTTCCCCTCCGGCCCCTCGCGGCCAGCCAACATCGACCCGGGCTACCTGACCGAGGGCAAGTTGGTGCTGGCCAGCACCAAAGACTTTGCCCATCGCATTTACATGGACCAGGGCATTTACGCCGAGATAACGCTCAGTTTCGTGCACGGGCGGTGGGTGCGTCACCCCTACACCTTCCCCGACTACGGGTCGGGCCTGTATGATGGCTTCCTGCTGGAGGCCAGAGAGGGCCTGCGGCGGCAACTGGGGCGGTGAGATCGTGTATAGAGATGTGTCGCGGGCGTCACGCCCGCGCAAGGTACCCGGCTCGTTTGCCGGAGCCGCGGGCAAGATGCCCGCGACACGCGGTGAGAGGGTTCAAAGGGCATCGGGCATGATGATTCTGGCGGCGGCGGCAGCGATGGCAGTGGCGTTCTTCCTGGCGGCGACGGGCACGGTAGTGGCCCGCCGGCTGGCGGTGCTGTGGGATTTCATCAGTTATCCCAAGGGCGACCGCTTCAGCCGCGCCGCCACGCCCATGCTGGGCGGCTGTGCCATTTTCCTGGCCATCCTCATGCCCAGCCTGCTGGTGCTGTCGCTGGCCGTCTCCTGGGCCAGCGGCCCCCTGCCGGCCTGGGCGGCCGGCGCCTGGGCGGACCGGCTCAGCATCCACATCGGCGGCGCCGCCAGCAAGGCCCCCATGGCCCTGATCGTTCTGGCCGGGGCAACCCTGCTGCATGTTGTCGGACTGGTCGATGACAAGAAACACCTGGGCCCGTGGATCAAGCTGCTGGCGCAATTCGCCGTGGCCGCCGGGGTGGTGCTGCTGGCCGACGTCCGCATGCTCACGCTGCTGGGCGAGCCGGCCAGCACGCTGGGCAGCATCTGCTGGATCGTGCTGATCACCAACTCCTTCAACTTCCTGGACAACGTGGACGGCCTGGCGGCGGGCGTGGCGGCCATCTGCGGCTGCGCCCTGCTGGGATCGGCCGCCGGCAGCGGGCAGGTCTTCGTGGGCGGCTGGCTGTGCCTGCTGATCGGCGCCTGCGCCGGTTTCCTGGTTCACAACTTCCCGCCGGCCAAGGTATACATGGGCGACGCCGGCTCGATGGTGATCGGTTATTTCCTGGCCGTGCTGTCGGTGCTGACCACCTACTACCACAGCGGGCCCAGCGGCCACTATTACGGGCTGTTCGTGCCGCTGGTGGTGCTGGCGGTGCCGCTGTATGACACCCTCAGCGTGGTAACCCTCCGCCTGCGCGAGCGCAAAAACCCCATGGTGGGCGACACCCGGCACTTCTCCCATCGCCTGATCCGCCGGGGCATGAGCCCCCGGGCCGCCGTCCTGACCATCTACCTGGCCACCGGGGCCACGGCCGTGGGCGCCAGCCTGCTGCCGCGGGTGGACGAACTGGGGGCGGTGATGGTCTTGGGCCAGACGCTGGCGATCGTCCTGCTGATCGCCCTGCTGGAATCGGCGGAGCAGCGATGACGCACTCCCCGGCCAACAACGTTGCCCAGGGCCAGGCCTCCCTGCAACCGGCATCGGCGCCGCCGATCCTGGCCAGGCGGCTGGAGACGCTGGCGCTGGGGCTGATCCTGGCCGTGGCGGTCGCCCGGCCGTACATGACCGAGATGCATTTCCGCCTGTCGGAAATGAGCTTTGCGTCGGCCAAGGCGGATGACTACAAGCCGCCGTCGGAACTCATCCGCGTACTGTGCGCCATGGGGCTGCTGCTGGCCTTTACCCTGTGGGCGGCGTCGTGGGCGATGGCCGGGCGGAAGATCCGCGGGCGGAGTTTTCTGCTTCTGGCGTTGGCGCTGGCGGGCTGGTCGGCCGCCGGATTGGCCCTGCCCCCCGACCGCCGCGGGGCCATTGACCTGTGGTTTGAGCAGTTCTGCCTGATGCTGACCTGCCTGGCGGTGATGAACATGGCCCGCGACCGCCGGAAATTCGGCCTGATCGTGGTCGTGCTGGTCGCCTTGGCCGGCGCGATGGGCACCAAGGGGATCATGCAGGCCTCTTACGAGAACTCCGAACAGGCGGCGGAATTCAAGGCCGACCGCGCCCGTTTCCTGGCCCCGGCGGACATCGAGCCGGGCAGCACGCAGGCGCGGCTGCTGGAGCGGCGGGTCAGTGACCCCTCCGCCACCGGGTTCATGGGGCTGTCCAACGACTTTGCCTCGCTGCTGGTCATCCTGGGGGCGTGCGGGGCGGGCCTGGCGGTCGAGAAGGTCCGTTGGGCGCGGCAGTCTCCCCGGCTTGATCCCCCCCGGCGCGGACAGGTTCACCTGCCCGGCGTGGCGGCCGTGATCGCCGTTTTGGCCGCGGCGGCAGCGGCAGCCGCCCTGGCCCTGACCAACAGCAAGGGCGGCGCAGCCTCAGGCGCCTTGGCGATTCTGGCGGGCGGGCTGGCGGCATGGAAGGGATCAGCCATGCTGCCGCACAGGCGGCTGTGGCTGGCGGCGACAGGCGGGGCGATACTGGCGGTGATCGCCGGCGTGGCGGCGCTGGGCATGGCGGGCGGGCGGTTGCCGGGGCGGAGTTTCCAGGTGCGGTGGGAGTACTGGCAGGGGTCGGTGCAGATCATCCGCGACGCGCCGCTGCTGGGCGCCGGGCCGGGCGGCTTTGGCGATGCCTATCTGTTGCACCGGCTGCCCCAGGCGGCTGAAAGCACCCGCACCCCCCATAACCTCATTTTCGATGCCGCCACGCAGTACGGCCTGCCGGGCGGCTTGCTGTATCTGGCCGCGATCGTGTGGGTGCTGGCCGCCATGACCCGCCCGGGGCGGGGCGAGCAACCCGTTTGGGCCAAGCACCGCGATGCGCTCTGGCTTGTGCCGCTGACGCTGGCGGTGATTCTCACCAGGGCCGTGACGGCCGGCACAACTGGGGCGGCCCATTTTGTGATCGATGCCGCCCTGCCGGGGGCGATCTTCGCCGCCGCCCTGGCGGGGGCGATGTGGGCGGGGCAGAACTTGGGCGCATCGGCCATTTGCGGGCGCTGGGCGCGAATCGGCCTGGCGGCGGGGGTTTTCGGCTTCGTGCTGCACAACCTGCTGACGCACTCGCTGTGGTCGCCGGGCACGGCCACGATTTTCTGGATCGCCGCCGGGGCGGCGGTCGCCGGCGGCCTGGGGCCTCTGGAGCAGTCGGTGCGGGCAGGCAGGCTTGCCGGGGCGCTGGCGGGCCTGGCGACGGTCGGACTGGTGATCGCCCTGGCGGCGGTGCTGGCGCCGGTGGCGCTGCAGCGGTCCTACGTACGCGCCGCCACCCTGGCCGTGGGCGGGCAGGATTATCCGCTGGCTGCGACCAAGCTTCAGCAGGCGGCCGATGTCGATCACCTGGATGCCCTGGCCCCAGCCGACCTGGCCCGGCTTTACTGGACCGGCCAGGTTGGCGAAAACCTCAACGATTGTCTGGCCAGCGCCGCCCGGGCCGCCGAATTGGCCTGGCGCCGCTCCCCCACCGCCGGCAACGCCCGCCTGCTGGGCCAGATTCTCTTCGACCAGGCCCGGCCGTGGGAACTGACCTGCGCCTGGCACAACCACAGGGGAGATAGCCCGGAGTTGCAGGCCAAACTGCTGCAGCAGTGGGAGAGGCGGAAAGACCCCGCCGTCGCCTGCCAACTGGCGGAAGTGCTGGCCGCGCAGGGCAAGAATGACCAGGCTTTGGAGGTGCTGGATGAGGCCGCCCGCCAGTTCGGCCCTGCCGTGCCGAAACTCTACGAACACCTGGGCGATCTGGCCTGGCGGCGGGGCGAGCCAGACCAGGCCCGGCAGAACTGGCAACTTTACATAAAGGGCGGGGAGGCTGCCGATCCCGCCTTGACGCAGCGGGCGGTCGAACTGATGCTTTCGGCCCGCGACAAAGATCCGATGGACCTACAGGGCCGGCTAAGTCTGGGCGAGATGCTCTGGCAGACCGGGCGATTGGCCCAGGCGCAAAGCGAGATCCAGGAGGCCCTACGAATCAACGCCCTCCGACCTGCCGACAGCGACATCCGCTACAGCCCCGAAGACCTTCAGCAGATCCACCTGCTCGGGCAGAAGTGCCGGGCCGTGGCGGCCGAACCAGTAGCCAGAGCTATTGAGTAGCCAAGACTCTACGCAGAGGCGCAGAGATCGCAGAGAAGCCGCAGAGAACAGGAAAGGAATGTGTGAGGACAACCAGTAACCGGTGCTTTAACTTTAGTTTTGGGTCGCCACTTTGGGTCGTCCTTAAACCCTCCGCCTGGATAATGGCCCACTATGTGCGAACGCCGCTATGAATTGTTGCTGCAGCTTTAATTACCTTGTTTTCTCTGCGTATCTCTGCGATCTCTGCGCCTCTGCGTATAGTCCTGGACTATTCCGAGATCCCAATTTGAAATTCCCAGATTTGAAATCCCTTCAGAACTGGACCCCCTTGCCTATGGCCGTCGCCAGCAGGTCCAAGTATTCCCACCGGCGGATTTCGCAGGCGCCGTAGCGGGCCAGGTTGGGCGTCAGCCACTGCACGTCGCAGAGCACAAAACCCTGCCGGCGAAGATGCTCCACCAGGAACACCAGGGCCGCCTTGCCGGCGTCGGTGACGCGGTGAAACATGCTCTCGGCAAAGAAGGCCCCGCCGATGGCCACGCCGTACACGCCCCCCGCCAGCGGTCCCTTTGCCGCCGGCGCCTGGCGATTCCCAGGTGCGGCGGCCTTTGCCCGGGCGGGATGCGCCTTGCTCCGGCGGCGCGGGTGAAGATCGGCCCAGGCGGCCGAAACGTAGGCCTCAACGGAATGTGCGAAGCCCAGCCGGTGCAACTGGCCGTAGGCGGCCAGGAAGTCACGATTGATCCAGGTGCCCTCGCGCCTGCGGCCGCAGGCCCGCATCACGCCGCCGAAGTCGCCGTCGAGGGTGCAGACAAACCGCCCCTGCCGCAACGTCGCCGCCAGGCGGCGCGAGACGTGGAACCGTTCATCCAGCGGCAGCAGGCAGCGCGGGTCGGGGGAGAACCACAGCAACTCCCCCGGCTCATCCGGATCGGGCATGGGAAAGACGCCCGAGGCGTACGCCGCCAGCAGTTCCCGCGGCCGGAGCTCCTGCGGTATCCTTTTGCTCGTCTTGGCCATGACAGGCAGATTTGACCACAGCAGGTCCCGTGGTGCTTTTCAATTCCCAGATTTGAAATTCCCAAATTTGAAATCCCCGAATCGACAATCTCTCGTCTGATTGGCATACTCTAGGGCATGAACAGGATAGGATTCGGCTACGATTCTCACCGTTTCGAGGCCGGGAGGCCGTTGGTGCTGGCCGGGGTGAAGCTGCCCGGCGAGCGCGGCCTGGCCGGGCATTCCGACGGCGACGCCGCCCTGCACGCCCTGATGGACGCCATGCTGGGGGCGGCGGGCCTGGGCGACGTCGGCGAGCATTTTCCCCCCACCGACGAACGCTTCCGCAACGCCGACAGCGCCGCCTTGTGCACCGAGGTGGTGGCCCTGCTGGCCCAGATGGGCTGGGTGGTCGTCAACGCCGACCTGACCATCGTGACCGAAGAACCGCACCTGGCCCCCCACAAGCAGGCCATGCGCGACCGCGTGGGCGACCTTTTGGGGCTGGACACGGTGGCCGTTTCGGTCAAGGCCAAGACCAACGAGAAGATGGACGCCATCGGCGCCGGAGAGGGCCTGGCCGCCTACGCCGTGGTGCTGCTGGAAGAACTGGGAGAGTAGGAATTGACAATTTTCAATTTTCAATTGTCAATTGAAGAAGGAGCCCGAGGCAGGCCTTGGCTCTTCTCCTTCAATTGTCAATTGACAATTGAAAATTGACAATCTAGAGGTGTTCCATGTCCCTTCGAGTCTACAACACCCTGACCCGCCAGAAGGAGTTGTTCGAGCCGGTGACGCCCGGCAAGGTGGGCATATACCTGTGCGGCCCGACCGTGTACAAGCCCAGCCACATCGGGCACGCCGTCGGGCCGATCATCTTCGACGCCATCAAGCGCTACCTGTCGCACAAGGGCTACCAGGTGAGCTGGGTTATCAATATCACCGACGTGGACGACAAGATCATGGACGAGGCCGCCCGCCAGGGCCGGCCCATGAGCGAACTGGCCGGCGAGGTCGAGGCCAATTACCGCCAGTGCCTCCAGGAGCTGGGCGTGCGCGGCGTGGACCACTTCCCCCGGGCCACGGCCAATATCGACAAGATCATCGCCCTGGTGGCCCGGCTGGTGGCCAAGGGCGCCGCCTACGTGGCCGACGGCGACGTGTATTTCGACCACGCCGCCGCCATCGGCTACGGCAAGCTCTCCAACCGCACGGTGGAGGAGCAGATGACCGGCACGCGCGACCTGGCCGGCGAGAACAAGCGCCATCCGGCGGATTTCGCCCTGTGGAAATCGGCCAAGCAGGGCGAGGTCGGCTGGGACAGCCCCTGGGGCCGCGGCCGGCCGGGCTGGCACATCGAGTGCTCGGCCATGAGCATGTCGCTGCTGGGCGAAACCTTCGACATCCACGGCGGGGGCATGGACCTGATCTTCCCCCACCACGAAAACGAGATCGCCCAGAGCGAGACCGCCACCGGCAAGCCCTTCGCCAAGTATTGGCTGCACAACGGCCTGACACGCATCAAGACCAAGGCCGCCTCGGGCCAGTGGCAGGACGAGAAAATGTCCAAGAGCCTGGGCAACATCCGCACCATCACCGAACTGCTGGAGAAACGCACCGGCGAAATCATCCGGGCGTTCGTGCTGGGCACGCAGTACCGCCGGCCGCTGGAGTTCTCCGACGAGCAGCTCGACAACGCCGCCAAGAGCCTGGAAACGTTCTACCGACTCTTCGATCGCCTGAAGCGCGAGGCCGGCAGCGACGTTTACGCCGGCGGGCAGACCATCGAGAAGGTGCACGATAAGGCCACAGCCCAGGAAGACGCCGCCTTCGTCGATGCCATATTGCGGCAACAACTGCGGTTCTACGAGTCGATGGATGACGACTTCAACACCGCCACGGCCATCGCCGCCCTGCACGGCATGGCCGGCGAGGTCAACCGCTACCTGGACCAGCACGGCAGCGCCGCCCTCAAGGGCCTTCTGGCCGCCGCCGCCGGCAACACGCTGGTGGCCACGGGCAGGATCCTGGGGCTGTTTGAGACTTCCCCGCCGCCGCCCAAGACCGACCAGGCCCAGGCCGCACGCATCGAGGCCCTCATCGCCCAGCGCAACGCCGCCCGAAAGGGGCGCGACTTCGCCCAGGCCGACGAGATTCGAAAGCAGCTCCTGAGCGAGGGCGTCACCTTGGAAGATACGCCAAAAGGCACCATCTGGAGAAAAGGCTGAGACAATGGGTGGCATGGTCACGCTTCTTTTCGCGTGACCATGTTCTAGACGATCTGCATGGTCACGCGGGAGATGAAGCAGCGTGACCATGCCACCCGAGTAGGATTCTTGCTTAGCATGAGTAACGCCATCCGCATACTGGGCATCGACCCGGGTTTGCACCTGACCGGCTACGGGGCCATTGAGAGCCGGGGGGGCGACTGGGCCATTCTGGAGGCGGGCGTCATCCAGACCGACCCGCGCCTGCCCATGCCCCAGCGGCTGGAGCGACTGCACCAGGACCTGTGCGGCCTGCTGGCGGAGATCAAGCCCGACCTGGCGGCCATCGAGCAGCTTTATTCCCACTATGCCCACCCGCGCACGGCCATTCTCATGGGCCACGCCCGGGGCGCCATTCTGCTGGCCTGCGCCCAGGCCGGGGTGGAAATCCGCAACATGCCCGCCACCATGGTCAAACGCAGCCTGACCGGCAACGGCCACGCCTCCAAGCAGCAGGTCCAGCGGGCCATCCAGAGCTTCTGTCGCCTTCCTGCCCCGCCCGAGCCGCCCGACGTGGCCGACGCCCTGGCCATCGCCCTGTGCGCCGCCCGCAAGTTTCCCCCACGCGCGTAATTGACTGCGCCCCGCTTTGGCCCGTCAGTAAATCCTCAGCGCCCGCTTGAGCAGGCTGACCAGGGGAATGGCGATCAGCAGGTAGGCCATAACCCAGGGCGGCAGGAACTCGGCCTGGGGAAAAGACCAGCCCACGGCTGACCACACCGCCGGCAGGCGCATGTCCCGCAGCAGTTCCATGAAACCCGGCACCACGCCGAAGAGCTTGCGCGGCTTGAGGGGCACTTCCATGACCACGCTCGGATCGCCGCCCGCTACCGCCACCGGCTCGCTGTAAGTCGGCTGGCCGATCAGCAGCTCCCGCTTGTAGAGCTTGTGCTCGTAGGGCATCTGGAGCAGGTAGGGCCTGGGGCTGGCCTGGCCGCGGATTTTCCAGATGGCCACGCCGCCGCCCTTGGAATCTGCCGTGTCCGTCACCACTTCCTGCACCCAGGGGGAGGCCTGGCCCGGCCTGGTGGGCAGGGCCTCCAAACCATCCACCGGGTCGAGATAGGGATAGCGGGTGCCGATGGCCAGGGTGGGCAGGTAGGCCCGCACCGCAAGCTCCTCGCCCGCCTGGGGGGGATGGAAGCCCAGCCGGCCAAAGCCCCACGTCGCCAGCAGCGCCACCGGCAACAGCGAGAACAGCAGCGGCTTGAGTTCGTACTTAGTGGCGCGGAACTTGATCGCCGTCACCACGTCCTTGTGCCGCTTGACGGCCTGCTTGTCGCGGGCGGCCTTGGCCTGCTTGATCAACTTGACTTGCTGCTTGCGGTCGGCGTCGCATCGCCGGAGGAAATCCTGGTCGGTGGCCCATTTGCGGATCAGCACCATGGCCAGGCTGGTCATCACCGCCAGCAGGATCAGGGCCAGGTCGCTGGGCAGGCGCAGCAGCCAGCCCACCACGTAATCCATGCCGCTCACGATCGTGTTATTGAGCCATTCAAACATAAGCCAATCCGTTACTGCTCCAGAAGGGTGATTGTGCCGCTTTTGCCGTCGACGCGGATCATGGCGCGGTCGGGGATGCGCTTGGTGGCGTCGGGGCAGACCACGGCCGGAATGCCGTAATCCCGGGCCACGATGGCCCCGTGGGAAAGCACCCCGCCCTGCTCGACCACCAGGCCCCGGGCGTGCACGAACAGCGCCGTCCAACTGGGATCGGTGGAGGGGCAGACCAGTATGTAATCGGTGCACAGGTCGGCTGCCTGCGACGGTTCGAAGATAATGTGGGCGACGCCGCTGGCCACGCCGCTGGCGATGGGTTCGCCCGGCAGTTCCTTGGCCGATTCGTACTTGCGCGGCATGCCCACCTCCTCCAGTTCCTTGGAGTCGATGACGTCGGCCATTTCCAGCTTGCGGGCCGACTGGTAGCGGACCTTGCGCAGCTTGATCCGCTCCAGCATCCGGGCCTTGTCGGTCTCGAAGCCCTCCAGCTCATCCAGTTGCAGGTAGAAAACGTCCCGCCCTATATCCCAGCGGCGCGACAGTTCCAGCAACGCCTGCCGAATGAGTTCATAGCCCAGCATCAGGTAATGCTTGCCCGTCTCGCGATAGGGCAGCGTGGCCTGGGCCTGCTCCAGGTCGCTTTGAACCTCTTCCCTGAAGCTGGCGCCGCCCCACTGGGCCAGCAGTTCGGGCAGTTCTTTCTCCGATTCCTGGCGGCGCTGCACGTTGGCCTGGTGCAGTTGCTCGGGCGAGGTGACCTTGTCGTCCAGGTAGGCGCTCATGAGTTGCCGCAGGTAGCTGTTGTCCTCCCGGTAGCGCGGGCGAGAAAGCTCCATCTCCCCCACCGCCCGGTGGCCGTAGCGCTCGGTGAACTCCCCGAAGGGCATCTGGCCCTTGGCCACCTTGTACAGGTTGACGTTTTGTTCGATGGTGGAATCGCCCGGCAGCCCCTGGGTCAGGGCCAGGGTCAGGGATTGGCCCTCCCGCGGCCCCATCAGGCTGCACAGCCGGTTCTGCAGCGACGCCTGGGCCAGGCCGCCCAGGAATCCCGGCAGCAGCGACTCGCCGGCGAACTCGTCCATCACCACCCGCAGCCGGTCGCGCAATTCGGCTATCACCCCGGCGGTCGAAAGCGCCTGCAGGTCGGCCTGCCGCCGCCCCTTGACGTAATCCAGGAATGGCGGCAGCACCTGCTTCTCGAACCGCTCCACCGCCGTGGCGGGGATGCTCTTGAGAATCCTGCGGTTTTTCCGCATGCCCCGAATCAGCTTGACCAGCCGTCGAAGGAAATAGGCGTCGGCCTTCTCGGCGTCGAAACGCGTGGGCTCGGCCTCGATGGCCCGGGGGTTCTTGGCCAGTTCGTCGATGTCGTAAACCTTGGGGAACCCGTCCCAGAACATCTCCGCCGCCCGCTCCGGGTCGGCATAGACGCGCCCGCAAATCAGGTCCAGGAACCCTTCCTCCATCACCCGCCGGCTGGGCAGGTAGCCCAGGTCGCGGTAGAGCTTGCCGTAGCCGCCGCTGCCGCTCATGTAGCGGCGGACGATGTCCCAGGTCATGGGCGTGGGGGCCGGCAGGGTCTCGCCCAGGTTGTGCTTGATCCAGACGCGGCGCTTCTTGCCCGCCAGTTGGCGCAGGCGGTAGATCTCCTCCTTCCGCCCCACCTCCACGTCCTCGGCGATCTCCAGCCCGCGCACCGCCCGGCTCTGCAGCAGCGCCAGCTTGCCGTCGGCGAAACCCCACTCGATGTCCATGGGCTTGCCGAAGAACTTCTCCACGTTCATGCTCATCCTGGCCAACTCGTCGATCTGCTGGGGGTCCAGCGAGAGGGCCTCGGCGTCGCGGGCCTTGACGTCTCCCATGGCCCCGAAGACGTGGTTCTTGCGCCCAGCCACGCTGCGCTTGACGGCCAGGCTGTCGCGGTCCAGCACGAACAGGTCGGGGTGGACGTCGCCGCTGACCACGGCCTCGCCCAGGCCGTAGCTGGCCTCGATGATCATCTCGTTGGCCGAGAAATCGTTGGGGTTGGTGGTGAAGACGATGCCCGAGACCTCCGAGGGGAACATGGCCTGGACGTTGACGGCCGTGCCGGAGAGCCCGCGGATGTCGTGCTCGCGGCGATACGTGATGGCCCGCTCGTTGTTCCAGGAGCGGAAGACCGCCTCGATGCACTGCACCAGCATGTCCCAGGGCGCCTGGGGGAAGGCCTTGCCCGTGCGCTGGGTATAGAGTTCCTGGTAGCGACGGGCCAGTTCCTGGCCTTGCTGGGCCGTCAGCGGCGGCTGCTTCTGTTCCTTCTGATGGCCGTGGCCGCCGGGATCGGCTTGCTCCCTGAGTTGCTTTTCGATGGCATGAAATTCTTCGCCCGGGATGCTCGCCACCGTCTTGCCGAACATCAGCGAGAATTGGGCGAAAACGCGCCAGAAACTGCCGGCGTCCGTATATTGGGCCATGGCCGGAGTAAGGCCGCAGTTCAGTAGCGTGTCCATCATGCCCGGCATGGAGGCCGCCGCCCCCGACCGCACGGAAACCAGCAGCGGCCGCTGGGTGTCGCCGAACTTGCGGCCGGCTTCCTGTTCCAGCCGCTGGAGATTGGCCCGCACCTGGGCCTCCAACTCCTCCGGCCAGCGCCCCCCGCTTTCCAGGAACATGCGGCAGCACTCGGTGGAGATGGTGAAGCCCGGCGGCACCGGCAGGTGGGCGTTGACCATGGCCGCCAGGCTGGCGCCTTTGCCGCCCAGGATCGTCTTGTCGTCGCCGCCTTCGGCTGAGCCGCCGCCGAAGTAATACACCCATTTCGCCATAGTCACTTCCCTTGACGCTTCACCAGAGCGGCTGGAGGGGCGGCCTCGAGCGCCGCACCCCTTGCTCGCGCAAGTAAAGAACCTGGTCGCCGCGCAGCCAGGCCGGCAGGCCCACGATCAGGCCCTCGGGCAACCTCTGCTCCAGCCCTGTGCCACCAATATAAGCCAACTTTTCGCCCTTGTGGTAATCTATCCTTCGGGCATCAGGACTTAAACCGCCGAGATAGCCCAATGATTCGCCACAAATAGGTTGACTTCAGGCTTTCCGGAGAAGATTTTTAGGGCCATGAGCGACTCACACGTTGTCCGCGCGACCGTTGGCGCGGGAGGCCAGGTGACTTCCGCCGCCGGGCCGGGCCTGGTGGATATCCAGGTCAACGGCTACGCCCAGGTCGACTTCAACGCCGACCCCGCCCGACTGGACCTCTCGGCCATCCGCCAGGCCTGCCGGAAGATGCGTTCTCGCGGGGTGGCCCGCTTCCTGCCGACTTTCACCACCGACGCCCTGCCCAACGTGCTGGAACGGCTGCGGCGCTTCGCCCAGTTCCGCCGCCAGGACGAGTTGCTCGAGGCGATGGCGCCGGGCTTTCACGTGGAGGGCATATTCATCAGCCCCCAGGACGGCCCGCGCGGCGCCCACCCGCTGGAGCACTGCCGCACGCCCGCCCAGCTTCCCGGCCTGCTGGACCAACTGCAGGAGGCTTGCGGCGGGCTGCTGAAGATGTTCTCCCTGGCCCCCGAACTGCCCGGGGCGTTGGAGGTCATTGCCGCCGGCGCCCGCCAGCGAGTGGTGATGGCCCTGGCCCATCACGCCGCCACGCCGGACATAATCGCCCAGGCCGTCTCCGCCGGCGCCCGGCTCTGCACCCACCTGGGCAACGGGGCCCACGCCACCCTGCCCCGCAGCGACAACTATATCCAGCATCAGTTGGCCAATGACCGGCTCTGGGCCAGCTTCATCGCCGACGGGCATCACATTGTCTTCCCCGCGCTGAAGAATTTCCTGCGGGCCAAGCAACTTCCGCGCTGCGTCCTGGCCAGCGACGCCATGGCCGCGGCCGACGCCCCTCCCGGACGCTACGCCCTCGGCCGGACGCACGTGGACGTGGGGCCCAGCGGGCGGGTCAGCCTGGCCGGCACGCCCTACCTGGCCGGTTCATCGCTGACACTGGACAAGGCCCTGCTGAACGTGGCACGTTACTGCGACGTGACCTTTGCCCAGGCCTGGGAAATGGCCTCCACCCAGCCGGCCAAACTGCTGGACCTGAAGAACCTGCCGACCGTCAAGGTAACCGTCACGGAGGGGGGTTTTTCGCTACAGGAGTAGCCGGGGCGGCGCGCAGATTTCCCGAACCACTGAGGAATCAGCGTGCCCTAGCTGGCTTGACATGCCACCCGAAGTGAGGTCACAAACATGGTCACGCGAAAAAAAGCGTGACCATGCCACCCGGAGTCGCCCAGGCAATCCCGACCTACTTCGCCACCGGGTCGAACTTGCACACGCAGTCGTACACCTGGCCGTTGACGCGGGCGGCCACGGTGGGGTCTTTCAGCAGGCAGAGCTGCACGGCATCGACCTTGAATTGCGTCTGGAGGTTGCTCTCGACGGTCCGGCCCATGCCCTCCAGGACCACCAGGTCGGCGTCGGCCGCGGCGGCGTTGAGCTCGTCGCTGACGCCCGAGAGGTCCAGCAGGGGCAGATCGTTGCCGGTGGAAACCACCTCGAACAATCCGCCTTCGACGTAGCTGGCTAATTCCGAATCCTCAACCACCAACTGTTCCAGCACGGCGACGGTCTCGTCGGCGGTGATGTCGTTAAGGCTGGGCAACTCGTTGGCGGCCAGCACCACGTGCACGCCGTGGGCGGCAAGTTGCCGGGCCAGGGGCATCACGCCCAGCACCAGGTCGCTGCCGGCGTTGTCGATGAAGACCACGGCCTTGGCCCAGGGGGCGGGGGCGGCGCCGGAGGTGGGCAGGGCCTCGGCCAGGCGGTCGAAATCGTCGATCAGCCAGGGGCGGGGTTTGACCTGGTCGAGCACCTGGTGGAAGTCCACCTTCTGCTGGGCGTACCCCAGCGTGGCCGGGCTGCCCAAGTCGAAGATGTTGCCGGCGAAGACGCCGCGGACCAGGTGTTCCCACCGCTGCTGCGTGGGCAGGGATTGCAGGTCCTCGATGACGCCGGGATAAAGTTCGATGGCCGAGCGGTTTTCGCGGGCCTTGATATGCCGGAAGGGGTCGTGCAGGGCGTTGTCGCGCAGGGCCTTTTCGCGCAGGCGGCAGAGTTCGATGACGCCCAGCCGGCCGTCCGTGACGGCCGAGCCCTGCCGCAGCGGCTCCAGGGACGAGAGGAACTGCTTGCGGGCCTGCTCGATCTGCCGGCCGAAATTCCGCCCGTACGCCCCCCGCGCCGATTCCAGGACCGTGGCAAAGTGGTCCTCGAACAGCTTGAGCCAGTACTGGCGCAGTTGTTGGTCCTGGAACAGGTCGGGGTCGCTAGCGTGATAGGCGTTGGCGTCGGCCAGAAGACAAAAGTGGGTCATAAAGCTACAGCCGCCGAATCCCTGACGCGAAAACCCGTTTTGCCGCCGCGCCTTTCGCGTCAACCAGTCGCGCCGGCCTTAACCCGGGCAGCCGCGGCCGCCGTGGCCGCCCCGCCCAGCTAAGATACACTATTGAACCTTCAAAGCCACCAAAGTCAAGTCATCCCTGCCAGTTTGCAGGCCCACAAACCGCCGCATCTCCCAGAGCACGTGCTTGGCGATGCCCTCGGCCGAATCGCCCCTCCCCGCCGCAACCAGCGCCGCCTGGCGTACGCGACCCCGCCCGAAAGTCTCGTCCTGGAAGTTCATGGCCTCGGCCAGCCCGTCAGTATATACCAAGAGCACGTCGCCGCGCTGCACTTCGACGACCTCGTGCTCGAAATTCATGGCCGGGTCGATGCCCACCAGCCCGCCGCCGCAGGAGAGCGTCTGGGCCTCCTGGCCGCGGATCAGCAGCGGGGTTTCGTGGCCGGCGTTGCAGTAGGTAAGCTGGCTGTTGGGCATGTCCAGCACGCCGTAAAAAAGGGTCAGGAAATCCGACTCCTCGCTCTGCTGGTACATGTGGGCGTTAAGCGCGGCCACCACCCGCGACAGGTCGTAGATGTGGGTGACGTACGCCCGCAGGGCCGCCCTGGCCGAGGCCATCAGCAGCGAGGCCCGCACGCCCTTGCCCACCACGTCGGCCACGCAGATGCCCAGGTTGCCCTTGGGCAGCTCGATGAAATCGTAGAAATCGCCCCCCGTCTCGAAGCAGGGCACGTACACGGCGGCGATGTCCAGGCCGGGGATGTGCGGAGGGCTGGAGGGAATCATCCGCCGCTGCACTTCGCCGGCCAGGCGGAGCTGCCGCTTCATGTTCTCGGCCTGCAGCGCTTCCTGGTACAGCCGGGCGTTGACGATGGCGGCGGCGGCCTGGGCGGCCACGCCCTTGATCAGCCCCGTCTCGTACCAGTCGAACTGGTGGGCCTCCTTGTGGTACACGCGGATGACGCCCTCGACTTTGCCCCGGTAGGCCATGGGGGCGCACAGGGCCGAGACGATGCCCTCGCGCCGGGCCTCGCTCTGGTACAGGATGCGCGGGTCGTGGGTCTCGTCGGCTATGTACACGCACTCGTTGTTTTCAAAGACGAAGCGGTCGACCTGGCTGTCGGCCAGCAGGATTTTGCCCTTGGACATGTATTCCTGCGACAGCCCGAAGGCGGCCATGGTCAGCAGTTCCTGGCGGTCCTCGCTGAGCACGCGGATGGAGCAGGCGTGGGCGCCGGTGACCTGCACCATGGTCTGAGCGACGATCTGGGAGACGTCCTTCAGGTCGGTCCGCCCGTTGAAGGCCTCGGTCAGGCGGTACATGACCGCCAGTTCCTCCAGGCGGTTGCGGAGCTGAGCGGCCTGCTCGCACAGCCGGGTCAACAGGTCGCGCATCAGGCCCAGGCAGCGGATGGCCCGGGCGTCGGCCTGGCCTTCGACCAGGGCGATGGACCCGACCGGCTGGCCGTCCACCAGGATGTGCGTGGCGGAGTTGCCGGCGGCCTGCGTGCCCGGCCCGGCCAGCACCGCCCCGGAGGCGTCCAGAATCTGCACCGGGGCGTTGATGGCAATGGAGAACATCGAGGCCAACTGCCCCAGCGTCTCGCTCTCAAGATAATCACGCAAACTCTTCACAGCCCAACTACTATACAGAAAGCGACTGGCCACAAAACCCAAATCTCCCCGCCGGCGGGGAATGTAAAGTGGGAGAAACCGCCCGAACGGCGGTCTCCCACGGTTCTTCCGATTCTGCCTCCGGTTGGGGGGCTATAAGCTAAAGACTCTCTGAGGTCCCGCGGCATCATCCCCAACTTCCAATGAAAAACCCGAAGAACCAAAAGTCTGTCGCCCTCCGGGTGGAGCGACCTTAGAATCGTGAAAGAATCATCGGACAAGAATGAACCAGGTGAATGACAAGATTGAATCCCGCGGATCGGCGGCGGAAGTGCTGGCCATGTCCTGGCCGGCCAGCATGGGCATGCTCAACCGCACCATCATGCAGTTCGTGGACGGGGTGATCCTGGCCCACACCGGGCCGGAGGGCGCCGGCCTGGTGGCCGCCCAGTTCCTGGGCACGCTGGTGGCGCTCATACCCGAAAGCCTGGCCACCGGCACGCTCACCGTGGTCAACACCTACGTCAGCCAGAACCTTGGGGCCGGGCGGCTCAAGCACTGCGGCCGGTACGCCCTGGCCGGCCTGCTGTTGGCGTTGATCGTGGCGGCCTGCGTCGCCCCGCTAGCGTTTTTCAACCAGCCGATCATGCAGGGCATCCATCGCCTGCAGGACGCGGTGGGCGGCCGGGAAACCGGCGGCGAACTGGTCGGCATGGAGGCGATGTACTTTGCCTTCATGGTCGGCAGCATCGTGCTAACCTTGCCCACGCGCGTCCTGGAGCAGTTCTTCTACGGCATCAACCAGCCGATGCGCGTTTTCACCGCCTCGATCATCGCCAACGTCTTCAACTTCGCGGCCAATTACTGCCTGGTGCTGGGAAAGTTCGGCTTCCCCAAGCTGGGCCTGTTGGGTTCGGGCATAGGCACGGTGTGCGCCTGGGGGCTGCAACTGGCGATTCTGTCGGGCATGTTCTTTTCCCGCCGGCTGCACGAGCGGTTCGGCACGCGCGGCTGGCTGTCGGTTAAGGCCCGGGAGATAGTGGACCTGTTGAAGATCGGCTACCCGGCGGGCGTGCAGTTCGTCAACGACCTTTTGCCCTGGACGATTTTTACCAGCATCCTGGTTGCCTCTTTCGGGCCGGGGCACCTGGAGGCCACCACGGTGGCCATGCGGTACATGTCGCTTTCGTTCATGCCGGTGGTGGGCGTGGGGGTGGCGGCGACGGCCCTGGTGGGCAAGTACATCGGCGCCGGGCGCATCGACCTTGCCCGCCGGCGGGCCCACGCCGCCCTGCTGATCGGCATGGCCTACATGGGCCTGTGCGGGTTGGCTTTTCTCATCTTCCGTTACCCGCTGGTCAAGTTGTTCGTCAACCCCGCCGGGCCCGAGGCGGCCCAGATCATCCACAACGCCAGCCTGGTGATGATCTGCGCGGCGTTGTTCCAGATGTTCGACGCCATGGGCATCGTGTACGTCGGCGCTTTGCGCGGCTCAGGCGACACGCTCTGGCCGATGATCGCCACCACCACCCTGAGCTGGGGCTTCACCGTCGGGGGCGGCTGGCTCATGGTCCGATACGTGCCCCAATGGACCAGCGTCGGGCCATGGATCACGGCCAGCCTGTACGTCATCGTGCTGGGCATCCTGATGGCCGTGCGATTCGAGGGCGGTTCATGGCAGAAGATCCGGCTGCTGGAACGCGCGGAAAAAGATTAGCCGCGAACAACGCCAACATCGCCAACCAGAGGAATAAAGCATAGTTGGGCTGGCATGGTCACGCTGCTTTTCGCGTGACCATGTTTAGCCTCCAGCCACGGGAGATCCTTGCCTTCTTGGGCCTGCACATAGGTCGCCGCGGTCTTTCATGGCCGCCGCACAAGACGCGGACGGGCATACCACCCGCCGTTTGTTTCGGCTTTCGTGCTTCGGATTTGGCAGTTTGGGGATGTGGCTGGCGCGACGCCACGGCCGTGTCCGGTTACCGCACCTCAAACCTGGTGCTTACCACCGCGATGATCTCCTTCTCGTAGGAGGTCGTGTCGTTGTTCCCCTCAGCCGAGGTGCTGGTGACGCCCTTGGGGTTTATCTGCATGACGCCCATCCGGGCTTCCACAAGCTTGCCCAGGCGGCCGTTGGCGTTGCTGACGATTTGCCCAGCCCGGGTGGTGGCGTCCTTGGTGGCCTCGGCAAGCATGTCGATCTTCAATTCGGAAAGCTTGGTGTAGAGGTAGCTGGGGGCGCTGGAATCGACCTCCACGCCGTCCTTTATCAGACTGGTCACCGAGCGTGCCACCTCCGGCACTCGCTTCATGTCGCTGGAGGCGACGCTGACGGCTTGCGTCAACGTGTACATGTCCACCTTGTCGGTGGTCACGACCGTCGGGGCGACATGTTCCTGCGGATTAGAGCTGGCACCGCCGGTGCCGGGCAGAACTTCCTGGTGGAAGCGGCGGTTGGTGGTAACGGCCGAGAGCGTGATGTCGGACTCCGGGATACCGTTGTCGACCAGGAACTTCTTCACTTTTGCGGCCGAGGCGTTGATGGTGTCGTAGGCCTTCACCAGGTTTTCATCGCGGGCGGCCACCGTGCAGAACCAGGCGATGCGGTCTGACACTATGGCCTTGCGGGCCGACCCGGTGACGGCCAGCGTCTTGGGCTCGAGCTTCACCGACAAATAAGCCCACACCAACAGGGCAACACAGATGACGTTTGCCAGGGCGAAAAACACTCCCCCGGCGCGAAGCGTGACCACGACTTTTCCGGGCCAATTGGTGCGATGGGGCGTCTCCTCTGCCACGATCAGACTCCATTCTGAACTGCCGACATATCCCAGATAAGTCAGCGAAGGGCGCGATTATACCTCGCTCTATCGCGTCAACAAACGAATTCAAGAATCTGTGGCACAAGAACCGTCGGCACGCCCGGTCTTGACCCTCGTCACTCGGCCGATATAATTCGCAGAGGTCAAATGGCACGCGGAGCCAGGGATACAGTGCGGACGATTCCACAAGGCGCAGCCGAACGCCGGAGCATGCGGGCCGGCGCCTTGCGGCATGTCCGCGCGGGCATTATTCCCGCGGCAGTTTCCCGCGTGCCTTAGGGCTTTTTTAGCGTTTATCGTTGCCCAGCCCTGAGGCCTTCGAGCCCTGGGCTTTTTTTGTTTTTGGCCGAGATCGCGGCCGGGAGTCCGTCATGGCAGGCAGCTACAAGGACACGCTTAACCTCCCCCAGACCGGTTTCGACATGCGCGCCAACCTGCTGGCCAAGGAGCCGGCCATCCAGGCCCGCTGGAAGCAGCAGGACCTGTACGGCCGCATCCGCCAGGCCCGCGCCGGCGCCAGGCGATTCATCCTGCACGACGGCCCGCCCTACGCCAACGGCGACATCCACATGGGCACGGCCCTGAACAAGATCCTCAAGGACATGGTCGTGCGCATCCAGAACATGAGCGGCCTGGACTCGCCCTACGTTCCCGGCTGGGACTGCCACGGCCTGCCCATCGAATACAAGGTGCAGAGCGAGGTCGGCCCGGCCCTGGTGGACATGTCGCATGAGGAAATCCGCCGCCGCTGCACCGAGTACGCCCGCCACTGGGTGAAGGTCCAGAGCGACCAGTTCCAGCGCCTGGGGGTGATGGGCCAGTTCGACAAGCCTTACATCACCATGAGCCCCGCCTACGAGGCGTCGGTGCTGGAGGTGCTGGCCATGCTGGTCGAGCAGGGCCTGGTGTACCGCCAGCTCAAACCCGTGCACTGGTCCATCGAAAACCGCACCGCCCTGGCCGAGGCCGAACTGGAGTACGCCGACCGCACGGACGAGAGCATCTACGTGCTTTTGGCGGTCGAAGAGCCCCAGGCCCTGCGCCGCCTGCTGGGCCTGCCGGGCGACCAGCCGGTCAGCCTGATGATCTGGACGACCACGCCCTGGACGCTGCCGGCCAACATGGCCGTGGCCGTGCATCCCGATTTCGAGTACGCGGCGGTGGAATTCGACTTTGGCCGCAAGAAAGTGACGGCCCTCATCGCCGCCGAACTGGCCGCCAAGGTGCTCAAGCAGGGCGGGGTGGAAGACTACCGCACGCTGGGCACGGTCCGCGGAGGGGCCCTGGCCGCGGCCGGAGTGCATTACCGCCATCCGCTGGGCCCCCGCCGCTGCCCGGTGCTGCCGGCCAACTTCGTCACCCTCGAGGACGGCACCGGGCTGGTGCATTCCGCCCCCGGCCACGGGATGGAAGACTACGGCATGGGCCTCAAGGCCGGGCTGGAGGTGTATTGCCCGGTGCTGGAGGACGGCACATTCGACAAGACCGCCCCCGACTGGCTGGTGGGCCAGACCGTCTGGCAGGCCAACCCCTTGATCGTCGAGCACCTCCGCCACGCGGGCGAGCTTTTCTGCCGGCAGAGCGTCGTCCATTCCTATCCCCACGACTGGCGGAGCAAGACCCCCACCATCTTCCGCGCCACCGAGCAGTGGTTCGTGGCGGTGGATCGGCCGATGAAGCGCGGCACCACCCTGCGCCAGATGGCACTGGAGGCCACGCAGGAGACCGCCGCCAACGGCGGCATCGACTTTTTCCCAGCCTGGGGCCGCAACCGCCTGGAGGGCATGCTCGAGAGCCGGCCCGACTGGTGCATCTCGCGCCAGCGGAGCTGGGGCCTGCCCATCCCGGCCTTTTTCGACGCCAACGGCAACACGCTGATGACCCCCGCCTCCGTCCGGGCGGTGGCGGAGCATTTCGCCCGCTTCGGCTCGGATAGCTGGTTTGTCCACTCGCCGGCCCAACTGCTGGAAAGCTACGACCTCGCCTCCGACCGCGACCTGCCCAAGGGGATCAATTGCCACCCCGATCAGCTCAAGTGCGGGCGCGACATCCTGGACGTGTGGTTTGAGTCGGGTTCGAGTTGGTACGCCGTGGCCGTCCAGGGCGGCCTGGTCAAGCAGCCGCCGGTGGACCTCTACCTCGAGGGCTCCGACCAGCACCGCGGATGGTTCCAGCTTTCGCTGCTGCCGGCGCTGGGGGCGGTGGGCAAGCCGCCCTTCGCCACGCTGCTGACCCACGGCTTTGTGGTCACCGAGCAGGGCACCAAGATGTCCAAGAGCCTGGGCAACGCCATCGACGCCGTCGAGCAGCTCACCAGGCGCGGGGCCGACGTGCTCCGGCTGTGGGTGGCCAGCCAGAATTACCAGGACGACGTCCGCTGCAGCGAGAGCCTCATCGCCCAGGCCGAGGACGCCTACCGCAAGATCCGCAACACCCTGCGCTACTGCATGGGTTCGTGCTTCGACTTTGACCCCTCCAAAGACGCCTGCGAGCCGCCCGAGCACTCCCTGGACCGCTGGATGCGGATGGAACTGCACCACCTCATTCGCGACGTCCGCCAGGCCATCGACCAGTACGAGTTCCACCGGGCCACCCGCATGATCTACGAATTCTGCACCATCCAGGCCTCCAGCATTTACATGGCCGCGGCCAAGGACCGGCTGTATTGCGAACTGCCCGATTCGCCCCGCCGCCGAGCCACCCAGACGGTGCTGCACGAGGTGCTGATGGCGCTGGTCAAGCTGCTGGCCCCCATCCTGCCCCACACGTGCGATGAGGCCTGGGAGCACATCCCCAGCCGCCCCGCCGCCGAGCCCGACAACGTCCACCTGGCCATGCTGCCCGACTTTGACAAGCTGGCCCTGGACGCCGCCGACGCCGTCGTCGGGCAATGGGCCAAGGACATGATTTTCGACAGCGACCAGGAGGTCCAGCTCACCCCCGGAATGATCTGGGGCCGGCTGATGGACCTCCGCCAGGAGGGGCTGTTGAAGCTGGAGGCCCTGCGCAACGGCGGGGTGAAGAACCCGCTCGACGCCGAGGCGGTTTTCACCGTCGCCCAGGACGACCGGGCCAGCCAGGCCTTCCTCCAGATGTACCTGGCGGAACTGGAAGACCTGCTGGGCGTGGGTTACGCCTCCATCCAGCGCGTGCCCGCCCTGACCCAACTCGCCCAGGCCCAACACGACCAGGACCAATCCGATCAGGACCAATCCGACCAGGATGGCCTGCGCCATACGGTCAGAACCCGCATCCTGGTCGAGGTCCGCGACAGCCGGGAGAAGTACCGCCGCTGCGAACGGTCCTGGAAGCGCCGGCCTGACGTGGGCAGCGACCCCGAATACCCAGACCTGTCCGCCCGCGACGCCTCCGTCATGCGCCAGTTGAAGTCCCGCGGAAGCGTCTAGTAGATTCCCGCTCGAGCCTTCCGAATCGCACGGGCGACGGCTACTGCGCGGCGTTTGGCGATGGCGCGGTCGTCGGCCTCGGTGCGGGCTGCGGGAAAGGAACGGCCTTAAGCACGAACGAGTTGCCGTCTTGCCCCTCGCGCTGGATGTAGAATATCTCTTTCCTGAGAATCGTCGCGATCACGACACGGTTGGTCAGAGCTCGGCAAACGCCGTCGCGATTCCAGTACGCCCGGTTGTCGGTGAGCCAGGTAGGGCGAGCGACTGTTGGGTCGTTCGCGCAATCCGGCAGCGACCCCTCCTGAGAATCACAGCATCGGCAGGCCGAACTAATCCTCTTGGCCGATCACGGCAGGGCCTCTGATTTCCGGTGGGCCCGTTTCCGGGGGCGAAGCGAGCACCGGCGCAGCCGGGCGCAGCCCAACCCCCGGTAGGCAGTCGCCAAGAGCGCCAGAGGCAGTGCCGTGATTGACTTGGCGAGAGGTTCTCTCCTGCCGATGGCGCAATTCGTCCTGTCAGATCGAAAATGAACGAGGATTCTCTATTGAGAAATGCTTGCCCGGTGTGGAAAATGTCCACCCAAAGGTTAGTCTAAGGCAAACAGAAAGGGGCAAGTCATGAAAAACGCCGGTTACACCCTGGTTGACGCGGTGGCGTCGGTCCTGCTGGTGCTGTTTACGGGCCTGCTGGTTTGGGCGGCGGAGGTGTCTACCACCTCCAGTTCCTCGCCGGCCAGTCAGGCGAGAGACTCTGTTAAGACCCGCGCCCTTTGCGCGGCCAATCTGAACGCCATTGCCAAGGCTATTGTGCTCTATGCCAACGACTCTAATGACGCCCCTCCCATTCTGCCCGACATCGATGCCACGGCTAGCAATTACTATCGCCAGGATCTGAGAATGGGCAAGGATTGCACTGCCGCAAGCCTGGGCACCGGGGCTCAGCAGAACCTGTGCCTGCTGGTGAAGAAGAAGATGGTTGCATGGGATTCGTTCATTTGCCCGGCCAGCGGGACGGTGCTGCCCGACAGAAAAGGCCTGTTCGGCATGGGAGATGGCAAGACGAGCTATTGCGACTACGCCATTCAGATCCCCTATGCCAAGACGGCCGATGGCGACAATGTCGCGCCGTTGAGCATGAATATGAACCCTGCCATGCCCATCCTGGCCGATCAAGGCAATGCGGTTGACCCCGACAACAAGACCCTCTGGAGCCCGAATCATTCCTGCCAGGGGGAAAACGTGTTGATGGCCTCCTGGGGCGTAAAGGGGTGCTTTGTAGCCAAGCCGACCAGTTCGCCCGTCGCAACCGTCCCCCCACTTGGCCAAGGGCCAAACGAAGTGGGCTGGGATAACAACAATATCTACCTGGCCGACGAGTGGAAGGCGGGGGTCGCCCGGCCAGGGCCCGGCGGAGCGGCGGGGCCCGCTGCAAAGCCCTCTCCAAAACTGGTCGCCATCGGCGAAACGTCCGTCACCCCCACCGACAAGAACGCCATCTACGACTCGGTGCTTTACAGTTGGCGGCCGTGATGTCCCTTTCGGGTGGCATGGCAGCCGCGTCTTGTGCGGCGGCCATGAAGAACCCTGGCAACCCTGGTGCATGCCCAAGAAGTAAGAGCTTCTCCATGCCAACGGGCTAAACATGGTCACGCGAAAAGCAGCGTGACCATGCCACCCGCCGCAACGCGGCTCACGCGACATTTTGTTAGGGACTCTTAGTCACATTCTCAGGCCGAGAGTTTGGCGGGGGGTTCGGCGGGCTGGGCGGCCAGGGTCTGGTCGTTGATCTTTTCTTCCTGTACCACCTGGAAGAAGGCCTCGACCACGGCCGGATCGAATTGCGTGCCGCTGTTGCCGCGTATTTCCTCCAGGGCGGCGGCGACGCCCATGCCGTCGCGGTAGACGCGGCTGGAGACCATGGCGTCGAAGGCGTCGGCCACGGCCAGGATCCGCGCCGCCAGGGGTATGCTCGAGCCGGCCAGGCCCTCGGGGTAGCCCCCGCCGTCGAAGCGTTCGTGATGGTAGCGGACGGCGGGAATCTCCTGGTCGAGAAACTCCATGCCTTCGAGGATGCGCACGCTCATGATGGGATGGCGGCGGACCAACTCCCACTCCTGCTTGGTCAGGCTGCTGGCTTTCCGCAGCACGTTGTCGGGCAGGCCGATCTTGCCGATGTCGTGCAGCATGGCCGCCCGCCCCACGTGCTCCACGGTGTGTTGGGGCAGGGACATCTTGCGGGCGATCATCATGGCGTAGCGCCGGACCTTGGCCGAATGGTTGGCGGTGTGCTCGTCGCGGGCTTCCAGGGCCGAGATCAGCCCGCCGAGGGCGTCCACGAAAAGGCGTTTGAACTTGGCGTCCAGGCCGGCCAGTTGCTTGCACAGGTTGTCCACGCGATTGTGGTCTTGCAAGGTTTCCAGGCCGTTGGGGTCGGGCATCTGGTCGGAGCGGACGCAGCGGTTGCGCCCGCCGCGCTTGGCGGCATACAGGGCCTTGTCGGCCTGATCGACGAGGGTCTCGGGGCTGTCGACGGCGGGATCGTTGACGTCGGCGATGCCGACCGAGGCGGTGAGGGTCATTTGCAGTTCCCCCCGCCCGACGGAGCGCCCGGCCAGTTCCTGGCAGATGCGTTGGGCCACGGCCAGCACATCGGCGGAGGAGGACTCGGGCATGAGCACGGCGAATTCGTCCCCGCCCAGCCGGGCCACGGTGTCGGTGGCGCGGACGCTGTCGGTGATGATCTGGGCGAAGGTCTTGATTATCTGGTCGCCCGCCTGGTGCCCCAGGGCGTCGTTGGTGGCCTTGAGGAAATCCAGGTCCAGCATCATCAGCGCCATGACTCGGTTGTACCGGCGGCAGCGCCGAAACTCCGACTGCAGCACCTGCTGGAAGCTGCGCCGGTTGCGCAGAGCGGTCAGCGAATCGGTCTGGCTGAGCTTTTCGACCTTGGCCAGAACCTCCTCGAACTGCCGGCCCAGCGCCAGCGCCTCGCCGCGGAGATCGACCGACAGGCTGGGCACTTCCTGGCCTTTGCGCAGCCGCTGCACGCGGTTGAGCAGCCGGGCGGTCGGGCCCGAAACCAGGGTGTGGATGACCAGCACCATGATCAGGGCGAAGGCCGTGGCCCAGAGCATGGTGCCCAGCATGGCCTGCTCGACCGTCTGGACCTGGCGATAGGTGGACTCGGTTTCGCCCTCGACGGTCAGGTAGCCCAGCGGCCTGCCGGCGGAATCGCGGTAGACCTGGGCGGCGTTCAATTCCCATTTGCCCCCGCGCCAGACGATCTGGCCCATCTCGGCCCCGGGGGCGGCGTTGGCGGGCAGTTGCTCCCGCAAACTGACGTTGGCCCCCACCATGGCCGACAACTCGCCATAGAGCAGGCTGTCCTGCGGCCGCAGGAGAACGATGTACCCCAGCAGCGTCTTGGTTTGGCGATCGCGGGCGGCGCTGCGGGCGAACAATATCGGGCCGGCGGGGGTGCTGTTTATTCCGCTGGTCTCGCTGGCGTAGGAGGAAAGCTGGAAGAACCCCTGGCCTGACAGGTCGCTGCCGGGCGACCAGGCCGGATCCTGCACCAGTTCGTTGTTGGGGCCGCATTTCCAGGCCGACAACAACTGCTGGCGGGCGTCGCACACCAGCACCTGGGCTATGCGGCTGCGCGCCAGGGATTCAGCCGGCAGGTTGGCCACTAACTGCGGCTCCTGGCGGGTGCGGAGAAACTCTTGCAGCCCGCCCGTTGAAGCCCAGTTGCTGGCCAGGCGCAGCATGTAGGTGCATCGGATGCGCAGGTGATCGTTGGTCAGGCGGAGCCATTCCCGGGCGGTGTCGGTCTCTATCTTCTGCGCCTGGCGGTTGAGGTTGGGCCGCACGTACGACACGTACAACAGCATCAGCCCGCCCATCCAGGCCAAGGCGATAGCCGTCAGGATATAGGCGGACCTGACGTAGCGACCGCCCTTGGTGGGTGGCCCCCCGGGGCTGGATGTCACCGTTTCTTGAGCCGTCACGTTATTCCTGCCGCCCGCGCTGGGGGCAGACTGTATTTCGGCCCGTCGCGGGGTCGCCTTTAACTGCTTCTTGGCCCCTAAATCACCCTGTCGTGCCACAGCGATTACG
>PMYM01000063.1:0-16286 GCA_003171235.1 Phycisphaerales bacterium
GAGGCTGAAAAAATCTTTCGGCCGGGGGAAGATTATACTTGATTTTTTAGCGCGATCGTTATATATATGTATAACATCCGAGTTTAAGGGGAGGCACATGCCGGACTGAGTAGCACAGGGGTGAAAAAGGCCGCTCGCAGCACCTGGTCATTTCCGCGACATCCTTAACTTCGGGCCCAAACGCCAAACATGCCTCACGCCAAAGGGAGCGTGGCCATGCCGCCCGCAAAGCGCAAATCCAAGACCCCAAATCAAAAAGGAGCGAACGAATGGCAACCATCAACGATCTGCTGTACCTGCTGGAAAACGGCTGGTCGCCCCACCAGGCCCGCCAATCCCTGAAGGCCAGCCCTTACCGCATCCGGCAGATGCTGGCCAGCCGGCGCGTCAAGGACCTGGTGGACCTGCACCAGCAGATGGCCCTGATCATGTCCCAGTACCGGGCCTGCTGCTCGATGGTGCAGGCGGTGCGGACCCTGGAGGAGATCGTATGTGCTCGGAAAGAACCCGGCGAGGTATCCCGCCGGGCGGCAGGACAGCTTCTGCGCATGCTCGGACTCATGGCCAACCACGACCGCGGCCTGCTGAATGCTCAGGACGTGAACATGAAACTTTCTGGGATTTTGCGAGATTTTTCGCCCCTTTCCGACTCGGCCCACAGGCAAGAGCCGATTAAGAGCAGCCATGCCAAAGACTTGCAGCCAAACAGACCCGCCCGCCACAAGCGCCAAACTAATACTAACCCGGCAGCTTGCCGGGTGAGCCGCCGCAGGGGGCCTGGCCAAGAGCGGCCTGAGAATGACGCTCGCCCCGGCGATCCTGCATGGCCGCCGCAAAAAGACGCCTCTGTCATGCCGCCTCCGGGAGAGATAGAACATGGTCACGCNNTCACGCGAAAAAAAGCGTGACCACGCCACCCGGCGAAGAAGACGCCCGTGTCATATCGCCCCCAGGAGAGATAGAACATGGTCACGCGAAAGGAAGCGTGACCATGCCACCCGACGATATTGTTGTGGAGCCCCAAACAGACGCCCAGAGGCTCCTGGTGCTCCTGGGGGATAAACAATCGGCAATCGAACATCGAAATTCCAACAAACCGAGTCTGCCACTTAAGCAGTACACCAGGCCGACGCCTGCGATTAATGGCAGGGTCAGGAAGCGATATTGCCAGGACGCTTTTCATAAACGCCGCTGTTACTGAGTGTTACGTATTTGGCATTGCACTTGCATCATACGTGGCTGGCGGTATTGCAGGTATGACATGGTCGTTAACAGGCCCGAAATGTTGCGTCGCAGCCGGTTTGAGCTAGTAATCACCGGCGAAGCCAGGAATTACGCGCAGTTTCTGGAGCGGCTGGTCGGACCTGACCTATTGTTACTCAAGCCGGTCGGCACGGAAGAGCAGGTCCTCAACCTGGTGCAGTCGGGCCAGCCCGACGCGGTGGTGCTGGACGAAGCGGCCATGCGGATTGACGCCCTGCGGGTCTTGCGCATGATCCGCCGCGTCAATCAGACCATGCTGGTGCTGGTGCTGGCGCAGCGGGCCAACGAGCGCAGGCTGGCGGAGGCGCTGGACCTGGCGGCCTTTTCCGTGGTGCTCAAGCCTTTGCACCTGGAAGAGCTGCTCAACCAGCTTTATCGCATGATGCTGCGGATGGAAAACGAACTGCGGCAAGGGCCGTAGGAAAGAATTCAACGCAGAGGACGCAGAGGAACGCAGAGGAAAGACAAGAGAAGCAAAGAGAAGATTAGGAAGAGAAGGAAGTCATAGTTATAGGAAAGAAAGAGGACGCGGAGAACGCAGAGATATCGAGAGACGCAAGGAATAGAAGCAACGAGAATAGGAATAGTTAAAGGACATGTTCATAGAACCAGCGAAGACGCAAAGGATGTGGAGGGCGCAAAGAAAGAAGCTTCTCAAGCACCTTTCTTGCAGTCCTCCGCGTTCCTCTGCGTCCTCTGCGTTAAGAGTTCTTGTCTTGTTCTTGTTTTGTCTTTTTCCCTGAAAGGAGCGAAACAGAAATGTCCAAGGTCAAGGGTGCCCACAGCGGCACGATGAAGGTTCGCCCGCTGGGCGAGAAGGTGCTGATCAAGCGTTTGGAAGCCGAAGAGAAGACTCGCGGCGGCATCGTGCTGCCCGACGCCGCCAAGGAAAAGCCTCAGAAGGGCACGGTCATGGCCGTGGGCGACGGCAAGCAGTTGGAAGACGGCGGCCGGGCGGCCTTCCAGGTCAAGGTGGGCGACAAGGTGCTGTTCGGCTCCTACGCCGGCACCGAGATCAAGGTCGAGGGCGTGGAATACGTCCTGATGGACGAGAGCGACATACTGGCCATTTTGGACTAGTGCGGAGTGCGGAGTGCGAAGTGCGGAGAATGATGATGCCGCCCTCAAGCGACGCTTGGGGCGTCTAGAGATGAACATAAAACCTAGGAGCTATTAGCGATGGCAAAAAAGATGATCCTGTTTGACATGGAGGCCCGCGAGGCCATTCGGCGCGGCGTAAAGCAACTGGCCCGGGCGGTCAAGGTCACCTTGGGCCCGACCGGCAGGGTGGTGGTGCTGGAGAAGTCCTTCGGCTCTCCCACCGTGACCAAGGACGGCGTGACCGTGGCCAAGGAAATCGAGCTGGAAGACCCCAACGAGAACATGGGCGCCCAGATGGTCAAGGAGGTGGCCAGCAAGACCTCCAACGTCGCCGGCGACGGCACCACCACCGCCACCATCTATGCCGAGGCCATTTATGACGAGGGCCTCAAGAACGTGGCCGCCGGGGCCAGCGCCATGGCCATCAAGCGCGGCATCGACAAGGCCGTTGTGGCCATCGTGGACGAGCTCAAGCGCATGAGCAAGCCCGTCAAGAGCTCCAAGGAAGTGGCCCAGGTGGGCATGTGCGCCGCCAACCAGGACGTGGAGATCGGCGACATGATCGCCGAGGCCATGGACAAGGTGGGCAAGGACGGCGTCATCACCGTCGAGGAAGGCAAGGGCCTGGACACGGCGGTGGAGCTGCTCGAAGGCATGCAGTTCGACAAGGGCTACATCAGCCCGCACTTCGCCAACAAGCCCGAGACCATGGAATGCGTGCTGGAGGATCCGCTGATCCTGGTGCACGAGAAGAAGATCACGACCATCAAGGACTTGGTGGGGCTCTTGGAAAAGATCGCCCAGTCGGGCAAGCCGCTGCTGATCATCGCCGAGGACGTGGAGGGCGAGGCCCTGGCCACGCTGGTGGTCAACAAGCTGCGCGGCACGCTGCAGTGCTGCGCGGTCAAGGCCCCGGGCTTCGGCGACCGGCGCAAGGACATGCTGCGCGACGTGGCCGTTCTGACCGGCGGCAAGGCCCTCATGGAGGACATGGGCGTCAGCCTGGAGTCCATCCAGATGGGCGATTTGGGCTCGGCCAAGCGCGTCCGCATCGACAAGGAGAACACCACCATCATCGAGGGTGTAGGCAAGACGGCCGACGTCAAGGGCCGCATCGAGCAGATCAAGAAGGAGATCGAGGCCACCACCAGCGATTATGACCGCGAGAAGCTGGAGGAGCGGCTGGCCAAGCTCTCCGGCGGCGTGGCCCAGATCAACGTCGGCGCCGCCACCGAGGTGGAGATGAAGGAAAAGAAGGCCCGCGTCGAGGACGCCCTGCACGCCTGCCGGGCGGCCGTCGAGGAAGGCATCCTGCCCGGCGGCGGCGTGGCCGTGCTGCGGGCGCGCCGGGCGCTGAGCAAGCTGGAAGGCCAGCTCACCAACGCCGACGAGAAGACCGGCGTGGACATCATCCGCCGGGCGCTGGTCCAACCCATCCGCATGATCGCCACCAACAGCGGGCTGGACGGCTCGATCGTCTCGGCCAAGGTGGAAGAGTCCAAGGAAGTCAACTTCGGCTACAACGCTCTCACCGGCCAGTATGGCGACATGATCAAGGACGGCGTGATCGTTCCCACCAAGGTCGAACGCACCGCCCTGCAGAACGCCGCCAGCGTGGCCGGCCTGCTGCTGACCACCGACGCGGTGGTCTCGGAGATCCCCGAGAAGAAAAAGTCCGCCATGCCACCCGGCGGCGGCATGGAAGACATGTACTAAAGCTGAAAGCTAAAAGCTGAAAGCTGAAAGAAACAGAAGGCAGAATGTTCAAATTCGTCGGCGGCTGCGGTCCAATCGGGCCGGGCCGCCGGCGGCATTCTTTGGGCTTGACCCGCCCGCCCGGCCGGTCTAGTTTGTCTCCCATCCGGCGGGCGCGGGCGGCGGCTTTCACGGCCAAGGCGCTCGAGCTGAGCAGGAGGCTGGTGTGACCAAGAAGGACCTTGTGCGGCGGATCGCCGCCGAGCTGAATATCGACCAGGTGTTGACCCAGCGGATCGTGCAGATGACCCTGGAGGGCATCCTGCAAAGCGTCCGCCACAGCGGCCGCATCGAGCTGCGCAACTTCGGCGTCTTTGAGATCAAGACGCGGGCTGCGCGCAAGGCCCGCAATCCCAAGACCAACCAGGAAGTGGCCGTGCCGCCCAAGAAGGTGCTGGTTTTCCAGCCGGGCAAGAATGTGGCGCTCCAGATGCGCGATTCCGGCAAGCCCGCGCCCCCGCCGCCGGGGTGAGCCCTGACGGGGATCCGTGGGCTGGCCTGGAGGCGGTTTGCCCTGCCGGGTTCTGCGGGGACAGCCGATGGCGGCCCGCACGCCTCGCGAAATTCCACGTGTATTTCCGTTGACACTGCCCGGGGCTCTCAATAGCATGACCGTGCAATCGGCAGGTGAGCAGCCGGAAGCAGGCTTACACGAAAGGTTGGCTCCATGAGAAAGTTTATCATCCTTACGGTGCTGTGTTTAGCCGCCATACTGACCGGGTGCAACGGCGCGGCCGACTCGGGATGCGGCAACGGCGTGGTCAACTCCTACAGCGACCGGCAGCGCATGTACAATCACAACCTTGGCTACATGCGCCGCGAGTTCGTCGACGATTGGGATACCTTATGGCTGGCTGACCGCCCCAGCTACCTGAGCTACTGGTACTTCCGCGACTTTGAATAAACCGCCCGGCGCCCGCTGCTCGGCGCCGCAGGCGAATGTGTCGCAAAATAAAAGCCTGGCCCCTCAAGGGCCAGGCTTTAATGCGCGCACAGTCGATCGACGTCAGGAATCCTTGCGGCCTCGGACGGCATTTCCACCACCAGGACGCCGCAGAGGGGTTTCTATTCGGGGAAATCTCCCGAGAAGACTTCGACCGCCGGGCCGGTCATGTAGACGTGGTTGTCGGCCTGGCGCCATTCCAGTTGCAGCTCGCCCCCGCTCAGGCGGGCCATGATCCTGCGGTCGCTCCGCCCGGTCAGCACCCCGGCGACGCACACGCCGCAGGCCCCCGTGCCGCAGGCCAGGGTCACGCCGCTGCCTCGCTCCCAGGTGCGCATGCTCACCTGGCCGGGCGAGAGCACCTGGGCGAAGTGCACGTTGGCCCGCCTGGGAAACAGCGGGTGGTTTTCGATAACGGGACCCAGCCGCTCCAGGTCCACCGCCGCGACGTCGTCCACGTAAATGACCGCGTGCGGATTGCCCATGGAGACGGCCGTGACCTTGAAGGGCTGGTTATCCACCTTCACCAGGGCATCGACCATGCGGTCGCCGTGGAAGTCCACGGGTATGCGGGCGGGTTCCAGTATGGGCTGGCCCATGTCCACGGTGGCGGCGGCGACCTTTCCCGCGGCGTCCAGGTGAAGTTGGATGGTCAGCACGCCGTTGCCGGTCTGGACGCGCATGGGGTTCTGCCGGGCCAGGCCGTGGTCGTAGGCGTACTTGGCCAGGCAGCGGATGCCGTTGCCGCACATCTCCGACTCGCTGCCGTCGGCGTTGAACATGCGCATGCGGACGTCGGCCTGGTCGGAGGGCAGGATGAGGATCAGCCCGTCGCCGCCGATGCCGAAGTGGCGGTCGGAGACCCTGCGGGCCAGGCCCTCCGGGTCGGCCACCTGCTGGGCAAAACCATCCACGCAAATATAATCGTTGCCGATGCCGTGCATCTTCGTGAAGCGCATGGGAGCAATCTCCCGCCGGGGCGAAAAAAAATACGGTTCGGGCGACTTTCCGGCTGATTATTCGCCCGAGCGTTGTATCTTAAGCCTCTATATACCCGCACGCCCTGTGTTAATCAACCAGAACGGCCCGAGACGCCCATGTACTGGATCAGCAAGACAATCCATAGGCTGGGGCGGATGCAGCACCGCACAGGCATCCTGCTGGCGGTGTTGGGCCCGGGCATAATCACTATGGTGGCCGACAACGACGCCGGCGGCATCTCCACCTACGCCCAGACCGGGGCCAAGACCGGCTTTGGCCTGCTGTGGATATTCATCATCCTGGTGCCGATGGCCTACTACGTGCAGGAGATGACGGTGCGGCTGGGGGCGGTGACCAAGCGCGGGCACGCCGAGGCCATCTTCGAGGGTTTCGGCCCGTTCTGGGGGTGGTTCTCGATCTTCGACCTGGCCCTGATCAACTGGCTGACGCTGGTGACCGAGTACATCGGCATGACGCAGGCCATGGCGATGTTCGGCATCCCGGCCTGGATTACTTTCCTCGGCGTGACGGCCCTGCTCATGAGCATTGTCCTCTCGGGGCGGTACTGGACGTTTGAAAAGATCACGCTGTTTTTCTGCCTGTTCAACTTGGTTTACATTCCGGCGGCCATCTGGGCCATGCAAACCGGCAACGTCGTGAAAGGTTGGCCGGCGGTGGCGGAGGGCTTCTACAATCCGCGGCTGGCCATGGCGGGAGGCTTCACCGGGGCGGCCCTGATCACCCTGATAATGGCCAACATCGGCACCACCATCACCCCCTGGCAGATATTCTTCCAGCAGTCGGCGGTGGTGGACAAGGGCATGGACATCAAGGACGTGAAATTCGGCAAGATGGATACTTTTGCCGGCGCCCTGCTGACCTGCCTGGTGGCGGCCTTCATAGTCATCGCCACGGCCGCGGCATTCTACTATAACCACGACACCTCCAGCGGGGCATGGAAGGGCGTGGACGAAAGCTTCACAAGTTGGCGGGACATCGATTCGGCCGCCAAGGCCGCCGAAGCCATGCCCAAGGTTATGCCCCAGCACGGTTGGGGGCAGTGGGCCAGGCTGCTTTTTGCCATTGGCCTGTTCGACGCCGGGCTGCTGGGGGCGCTGTGCATCTCGCTGTCCACCTCTTGGGCCTTGGGCGAGGTGTTCGGCTGGGCCCACTCGCTCAACCGTTCGGTGCGCGAGGCGCCCTGGTTCTACGTCGCCTATCTGCTGATGCTGGGTTCGGCCGGGGCGGTTTCCCTGGTCTCCTCCATCCCGATGCAAAACGCCATCACCATCTTCGTCCAGGTGGTGGCGGTGACGCTGCTGCCGGCGGCTTTGATTTTCCTGATTCTCATCCTCAACGACAAGCAGGTCATGGGCGAGCATGTTAATACCCGCTGGCAGAACCTGGTCAACTGGGCTATTGTCATCTTCGTAATAGCGATGTCGTCGGCTTATGGAGTGAGCGTGCTGCTGGGCGGATAAAGGGATCGGACCATGGCGCCTACAAATAATATTCCGCCGAAGGTCCCGCAGGAATCGATCTTCCGGTTCTACTATTTCAGCGAACTGCTCAAGCGCCCCATCTGCGCCGGGAAGATCAAGGACCGCATCGGCAAGCTCTCCGACCTGGTCTTCCAGTTGATCGAGCCCTATCCCCAGGCCGTGGGGGTCTTCATCGATCACGGCTGGGGGAAACCCAGCGAGTTTATCCCCTGGGAGAAACTGGTGCGGATCGAGGACGACGCCATCTTCGTTCAGCCTACGCCCGACGGCAGTCCCTACCCGCCGTTCAAGGACCAGCCGGGGTGGCTGCTGGTCAACGAGCACCTGGTGGGCAAGACCATCCTGGACCTGGACGGGCGGCGGGTGGAGGTGGTCAACGACGTGCACCTCTTGGAATCCCGGGGCAAGATGGCCATTGTGCACGTGGACGTGTCTTTCAACGGCTTCCTGCGGCGAATAGGGTTGCGGAACGCCCGCTGGATGAAGGACCGGCTGATCTCCTGGCGATACGTCCAGCCGCTGAACCTGGAAGACGCCGCCGTCAGCGACGCCGTTTCGCTCTCGGTGACGCGCAAGCAGGTGGCCGACCTGCCTAGCGAAGACCTGGCCGACGTGCTGGAAGAGCTGTCCGGGCGGGAGCAGCAGGCGGTTTTCCAGGCCCTCGACAGCGAGAAGGCGGCCGATACCCTGGCCGAGGCCGAGCCCCGGGCCCAGCGCCAACTGATCGCCAACTTGCGAAAGGAAAAGGCCCAGGGCATTCTCTCGGAGATGTCGGTGGCCCAGCTGGCCGACCTGTTCAGCGTGCTGCCTCACGATGACATGCTGGAGATGATGTCCCTGCTGCCCGAAGACCAGCGCCGTCGCGTGGGCCAGATCGTCTCCGAGCGGGAATCCACCGCCCAGGCCATAATGTCCACACAGTACCTGGCCATGGCCAAGGACCAGCAGGCCGGGGCCGTGCTGGCACATATCCGCGCCAGCGCCTTGCCGCACGATGTCATCTCCTACGTTTACGTTATCGGCCCGGAGGGTGTGTTGCTGGGCGTGGTGGACCTGCGCGACCTGGTCTTGGCCCGCGACCAGCAGACCCTGGGCGAGATGATGGTTTCACCGGTCGTGTCCGCCGAAGCCGAAGACACGCGCGACGACCTGGGAGAACTGTTCGCCAAGTATCACTTCCGCATGGTCCCGGTGGTGGATCGCCAGGACCACTTGCTGGGCGTGGTGCACTACAACGACATCATGAAGGGCCTGGTAACCCGGGCCAAGGTGTAACGGCTTATGCCCCGAATCCAGATGACGCCCATGGTGAGGGTTTCTCTCTACGTGCTGGTGCTTTATCTAGCCAGCATGATCACACTGATAGGCATAAAGAGCTATCGCGTGCTGTCGAAATCAGCTCAGGCGATCCCCGCGCCGGCCGGAGCCCAAACCCAGCCGGCCACCCAGGCCACGACCTCCGACCCCGCCTCAACAGATTAGAACCCGTCCGGATAACTCCCTTGTGGCCCGCCCGCCGGCGCGGGCACTTCGGGCGCGGCAACTTGGGCGGCTAGTGCTTGCGATGCTTGCGGGCGCCGAGGCGTTCGCGCCGGCCGGGGCGGCCCTTGCGCTTCCTGTGGGCCTGCGGCGGCGGAACCGCCTGAGCGCCCTTGACCTTGGGGCCTTTGCCCCCGGGCGGCTTGCCCGGTGCGCCGGGCGCCGGCTTGGCCGCTCCGGCAGGACGCTGACCCAGCGGCGCCAGGTTGAGCTGCCGGGCCGGCAGGTTCACCGACAATATCTGCACCGCCAGCGGGTCGCCGATACGATACCGCCGCCCGCTACGCTCGCCCCGGACCTCGCCGTGCTCTATGGACACGTTCCACCAGTCGTCGCCCAGGTCCTCCATGCGGATCAACCCGTCCACCAGCATGTGGTTGAGCTGCACGAAGCAGCCGAAGTTGGTCACGCCGGTAACGACGCCGTCGAAGGCCTGGCCCACCTTGCCGGCCAGCAATTGCAGCACCAGCAGGGTTTTCAATTCGTCCTCGGCAGCCTGGGCGCGCCTTTCGGTCATGGAGCAGTGCTGGCCCAGCGCCACCAGGGCCGGCACGTCCACCGCCGGCAGGGGGCGGTTGGCCGCCAGTTCGGCCACCAGGCGGTGGACCGTCAGGTCTGGATAGCGACGTATGGGGCTGGTGAAGTGGCAATAGTGCCGGCTGGCCAGGGCGAAATGCCCCACGCTCACGGGAGAGTATTCCGCCGATTCAAACGACTTGAGCACCGCCAGGTTGACGGCGTACGACTCGGGCCGGCCCTTGACGGTCTTGAGCAATTGCTGCAGATCGTGCCGCGTCAGGTCGCGCGGCAGTTTGTGCCCGCAGACGCGGGTAAAGACCCCCAGCCGCTGCATGCCGGCGGCGTCGGGGGCGGGGTGGACGCGCCGCAGGAAGGGTACCTTGGCGGCGTCGAGCATCTCGGCCACGGCCTCGTTGGCCTCGACCATGAACATTTCGATTATGGTGTGCGTGTAGGACTGGTCCTCGGGCACGGCGTCGATCACCCGGCCCTGATCGTCCAGCACCAGTTCCACCGCCGGCAGATCCAAATGCAGCATGCCCGCCGCCTCCCGCCGCCGCTCGATCAGGTGGGCCAGTTCGTTCATCCGCTGGCAGAGCCCGACCACCTTGGGGTCGTGCCCGCCGGTTTGGCCGTCGATGATGGCCTGGGCCTGGGTGTAGGTCAGCCGCTTGGCCGAGCGGATCACCGTCCGCGCCAGCCGCCGGCCCAGCACGTTGCCCTGGGCGTCGTAACGGACAAAGGCGCTCAGGCAATAGCGGGGCTGGTCGGCCTGCAGCGAGCATACGCCGTTGGACAGCACCTCCGGCAGCATGGGAATAACGCGCCGGGGGAAGTAAACGCTATTGCCGCGGGTGCGGGCCTCGACGTCCAGGGCTGAACCCTCGGTCACGAAATGTGAGACATCGGCGATGTGCACCCCCAGGCGCCATTCCTGGCCGTGGCGGGTCAGGCTGATGGCGTCGTCGAAGTCGCGGGCGTCGTCGGGGTCGATGGTGACTATGGTCTGGCCGGTCAGGTCCTCCCGCCCGGCGATTTTCAGCCCGTCGAACTGCTCGGTCGCCGTCCTGGCCTGATGCAGCACCGGGGCGGGGAATTCCTCCGGCAGGTTGCGGGCGCGGATTATGGCCCGGGTTTCGGTCTGGATTTGCCCGGAGGCCCCCAGGTTCTCGGTGATGACGCCCCGGGCCAACTCGCCCGGGCGGGCATAGTCGACGATCTCGGCCACGACCTTCTGGCCGTCCTGGGCGCCAGGCCCCACGTCGGTGACGACCACCGGGGCGGCGGGGCCCCGGCCATCCGGCAGCACCACCCATGCCTGCTCCGTCCGGCGCAGCGTGCCCACCACCCGGCTGGTGGCGCGGGAGACGATCTCGACCACCCGCCCTTCGTAGAATTGCCCGCCCTCGCGCCGCCCGCGGCGGGTGACCTCGGCCTGCACCTGGTCGCCGTTCATGGCCCCGCCGTCGGCGCCGGCGGGAATATACAGGTCGCCGTGGCTGTTGGGGGTTTCGGGCGTGACGAAGCCGAAGGCGCGGGCCGTCGCCCGGTAGGTGCCCACGAACCGCCCGGCCGGCTCGGGCAGCATGAGGCATTGCTTGCCCCCCAGTACCACCCGCCCGGACTCGTGCAGCATCTTGATGGCCGTCCGGAAGGAGTCGTACTCCTGGTCGGCCACGCCCATCTGCCGGGCCAACTGCCGCGGCTTGAGGGGCTGGTAATCGCGGTTGGCCAGATATTTGACTATGGCATCGACGTAGCGCTGGGGCATAATGCGACATATTATTGGCGATGTCCTTGGATTGCCAAGGCAAAGCCGGGAGACAATTGTGAGCGAGATCAACGAACTGGCGGGCAAACTGGGCAAGGCCCTGTCCCAATCGCCCCAGGCGCTGGCCCTGCGAGCGGCCCGGGCGGAGATGGACAAGCAGCCCCAGATCGCCCAGGCCCTGCAGGAATACCAGAACCAGGCCGACAAGATCGGCCAACTTGACTCCGAGCAAAAGCCCATCGAGGTCGAAGACAAGAAACTTCTCCAGCAACTGCGGGACAAGCTGGTGAGCTTCGAGATCTTCAAGAAGTTCACCGCCGCCCAGATGGAATACGTCAGCCTGATGCACGACGTGAACGAGACCCTCCGCAAGGCCCTGGCCGAGACGGAAAAGATGTAGCCCGGCGATGAAGATTTACCGCGTCATCGACGATGCCGGCCAGAGTGTTTACGCCGCCCAGACTCCGCAAGGCCTGGCGGCGATTGGCGGCGATATCTTCGGCCAGTTCTCTGTTACCGACCAACCTGTCCGCTCGACTAAGTTGTTGGCGCCGGTTACGCCGCCCAACATTTTCGCCATCGGGCTGAACTACCGGGCCCACGCCATCGAGACGGGCAAGCCCATCCCCAGCCACCCCGTAGTCTTCGCCAAGGCTACCACTTCCCTGAGCAACCCCGGCGACCCCATCCGCCTGCCGGCCTGCGGACCCAGTGCGGTCGATTACGAGTGCGAACTGGCCGTGGTCATCGCCCGCACCTGCCGGAACGTCCCGGCGGCCAAGGCCTCCGACTTCGTGCTGGGCTACACCGTCGCCAACGACGTGTCCGCCCGCGACTGGCAGGTGCAGCTCGGGCAGTGGGTGCGGGCGAAAAGCTTCGACACTTTCTGCCCGCTCGGCCCGTGCATCGCCACCGGCCTGGACCCCTCCGACCTGCACCTGACGACCACCCTCAACGGCCAGGTGATGCAGGACTCCCGCACCAGCGACCTGATCTTCTCCGTGCCCCAGCTTGTTGAGTTCCTCTCCAGCGACCTGACGCTGCTGCCCGGCACGGTGATCCTTACCGGCACGCCCTCGGGCGTGGGCGTTGCCCGCAAACCCCAGGTCTTCCTCCGCCCCGGCGACCAGGTAACCTGCGCCATCGACGGCATCGGCGAGCTGACCAATCCCGTCGCCGCCGCGACTTCTCCATAGCCAAAGATTCTACGCAGAGGCGCAGAGAACGCAGAGCTACGCAGAGAAAGCTTCATGATGGGTGGCATGGTCACGCTGCTTCTCGCGTGACCATGTTCTATGCTTCCGGGGGCGGGTGCCGTGGGTTGCGAAGCGTTGCGGAGCAACCACCTTTCCGACAGGTTCCCATCGCTACGTGCAATACAATAAGTGCGTACATGCTTGCCTGTATCCGCTCTGTTTCCACTAGTATTTGCAACTCATAGACTTGCGGCGTTTTGACAGTAGAAACGGGCGGAAAACTACGGAAAATGGCGAAAAATGGCACAAAATTCTGGCAAAGGGCAGCAGCCTCGAAAAGGTGTTTTGATTCCCGGTGGCACAGGTTTGTAACCTGTGCCTGCATCCTGGAGAAACCCCCTCATCCGCTTACCGCATGTGCCCCAAAGGTTCAAGTGGGGGGGGACTGGGTGCCGTGGGGTGCGGAGCGACAGCGGAGCAACCACGTCCCCGCCCTCTGGCCTGTAGCCTGTGGCCGGGTGGCATGGTCACGCTTCCTTTCGCGTGACCATGTTTAGCCTTCCAGCGGCGGCGCATCTCGCGATCAACCAGCCGGGGTGCCCTGGGCTTCAGAACGCAGCGGAGCAACCACGTCGCCGACCTGTAGCCTGTACCCTGTAGCCTGTAGTCTAGTGCCTGACCCTCTTCACTTGTCAAAAAGCCGCCCCGGAAAGTGCGACCCCGGACATCCCCCAAAAGGATGTTGTCTATATATATAACAACTGCTTCGTAAAAGTCAAGTACAATCCCTTGCCGGCAGCGGATTTTCTTGCCAAGCCCAGGCCGGGGTAGGGCGAGCGGCTGTGGGGGGCACTCAGAGTCCGGGTGGCATTGTCACGCTGCTTCTTGCGTGACCATGCTGGCATGTTAGAATCATGCCATGTCCTTGGGGAAGAAGGTCAAGATTGCAGGTCGGGCATACATGCCCGACACCATGCTCCCCGTTCCAAGAGCGTCGGGCAGGTATGCGCGACCTGCCGACTGGAGGAAGGTGCGAAATGGCGAAAATGGCTGTGCTCAAACCGATCATGTGGAATGACAAGGGTTACAAACGTCCCGCTGGATGCCCGAGTACGTCTGGCTACTCTTACAAGAAGGGGTACGGGCACGAGGAATGGAACAACAACCCCAACTGGCTTTGGCAAGGATGGAAGGTGTTCCATACCGAGGGCGAGAGCTTACGCGAAGCAGCCGGACACGGTGATCTCGGGATGGTCATGATTGCTTCGCACAAAGGTATAGCCTACGCGCTGGGCGTGGCGACGAACGTGTTCGCCAACGAGCGCGATGAGATGAAACACATCGTCTGTGCGGTTGGCAAAGATGAAGATTGGGCCACGGTGTGGCATCTCCTCACGGTTCAGAAGTGCTTTCGGAACCGGGACGCATTTCTCAAGCACTGGCGGGATGAGGAACCCTGGATTCGGTGGAGATGCCCGCCTGAGAATTACTATTGGTTCCCGAAGCCGATTCGGCTCGATCCCGAGCGGGTGACCGGGAAGAAACGCTTGGCGATGCACCACAGCACATTCACGGCGACGACCCCAGCAGTGCTCCTCGACATCGTAGACGCCCATCTACCCAAGGAAATGATGGCCATTCGCGAGTGGTTGTCGTCTGGGGACTTCAGTCAGCCGGGCGAGTCAAAGACTCGAAGCCAGATATCCGGTTCAAAGATTCTTAACCGGCTTGAGCGCGGGAGTAACGCGCCATCTGATCGGCGCTTTGAATACTGGGTCAAAGGTATCAGGAGCGTTGAGCCTCTCCATGACAGGTTGCAGAAACTCTTCGTGGAGCACCTCAAGGCTAAAGGCATCAACCCCCGGGAGAACGTCGCTTACCTTGACGTTCAATACACCACGGGCGGGGCGACGACGTTCTGCGAGATCAAACCTACCGACAACGTAGAAACCCGTTACGCCATTCGAGCGGCGATCGGACAACTCTTTGAATGCCGATACGAAAAACAAACCCCCGCAGCGGCACTTGAGATCGTTCTCGGGAGTAAACCGCGGAAAGGCGAGATCGGCTTTGTGAAGTCATTGAAGATCGGATTGACGTACTACGATACCGCAATAGGGAAATTCGTAAGCGTGTAACCTCTACCTAATGATCGCACGCAAAGCCGAGTAGGGCGAACGCCTGTTGGGCCGCTCGCGCAATTCTGATGGAACATCGCGTGGTTGCTTCGCTATCGCTCCGCAAACCACGGCACCCGGCCCCAGGAAGCGTAAGACATGGTCACGCGAAAAACGGCGTGACCATGCCACCCGACGATGACACCCACGTACGGGCTACTGGTTTCTGGCTCCCGGCTACGGGCTCCTGGCTACTGACTAGGGCTCCTGGCTACTGACTAGGGCTCCTGACTACTGACCACGGGCTCCTGGCTACTGACCACGGGCTCCTGGCTACTGACCACGACCTACGGGGCCTTCTTGCCCGTCATGGCCAAGACGCTCAGGCGGTACACGTTGGTTTTTTCCAGGCCGGCCAGGCTGGCCAGCCGCTGTTTCAAGGGTAGGGCGTCGGCGGGTGATTCGTAGAAGTCGATCATCATTTCCAGGGCCGCTCGGCGCTGGGCGGGATCGGCCAGCAACTTGGCCGACGCCTCGAACATGACCGACCGGTAGGCGTGGGTACACTTGCCGGGGACGGGGCCGAGATCTTCGACGACTTGGCCCCAGACGACGGGGTTGGCTTTCAGGTAGTCCTGCAGCCGGCCGGCCAGGGCGGTGTGGATGAAGAAGCAGTTGGCCTGTTCGTCGTACACGTAATCCAGCGAGGCCAGGTAGGGTTGGTTGCCCTGGCAGGCGGCCAGGGTCAGGTACCGCTGGGAGCGGATGACCGCCAGTTGGTCAGAGCGGCTGGGCATGTCGCGCTTGGTGTTATGAATGTGGTAGGTCTTGCCCATGTTCTTGCCGGCTCCTGTAGTCAAAAACCTGAACCACAAAGAGCACAAAGATCACAAAGAGCAGATTAGAAAATAATAAGGCATTCGACACAGAGACGCAGAGACACGGAGAGAACAAAAGTATCTTCTAACTCCTCTCTGCGTCTCTGCGCCTCTGCGGCCAGTTCTTCAGAGGCTTCAATCCCTGATTCTTTTCTTCGTGTCCTTTGTGAACTCTGTGGTTCAAGCCGCGTTCTTTCTTGTGGCACACCGCGGCGCTTGCCAAACGGCGGCAGTCGGCCTAGGATTCTGGGCTCCGGCACGCGCCGGAACCCAAGCAGGATGGATGTTAACGCAAAGGAAAACCTATGGCGACTAAAACAGTGGCGGACATCAACGTGGCGGGCAAGACGGTGCTGGTGCGGGTGGACTTCAACGTGCCGCTCAAGGACGGCAAGGTGGCCAACGACCGCCGCATCGTCCAGGCCCTGCCGACCATCCAGAAGCTGCTTTCGGGCGGGGCCAAGGTCATTCTCATGAGCCACCTTGGCCGGCCTGACGGCAAGTACGAGCCCGACGGCAGCCTGGCCCCGGTGGTCGAGCGGCTCAGGCAGTTGGTCAAGGCCCCGGTCAAGTTGGGGCCCAAGGAAGTGATCGGGCCGGAGGCGGAAAAAATGGCCGCCGCCCTCAAGCCCGGCGAAATCCTGGTGCTGGAGAACGTCCGCTTCCATCCCGGCGAGACCATGCCCGACAAGGCCAAGAAGAACCCCGACAAGAAGCTCAC
>PMYM01000063.1:16322-21849 GCA_003171235.1 Phycisphaerales bacterium
TGGTCGAGAAGGAAATCCGCTACCTGCACGAGGCGGTGGCCAATCCCAAGCGGCCATTCGTGGCCATCCTGGGCGGGGCCAAGGTCAGCGACAAGATCAAGCTCATCGCCACCCTGCTGGACAAGGTTGACAACATCCTGATCGGCGGGGCGATGGCCTACACCCTGCTGGCGGCCAAGGGCGTGCGGATCGGCAAGAGCCGCCTGGAGGCCGACCAGGTCGAGGAAATGAAGGCCCTGCTGGCCAAGGCCGGGGGCAAGATCGTCCTGCCGGTGGATCACGTCGGCGCCGACAACTTTGAAACCGGCAAGCCCGTTGCCGTGCCGGAGGTCAACATCCCCGACAACCTCATGGGCATGGACATCGGGCCCAAGACCATCGCCCTGTTTAGCGGTATAATCGCCAAGGCAGGCACGGTGGTGTGGAACGGCCCGATGGGCGTCTTCGAGAGGCCCGATTACGCCAAGGGCACGCGGGCGGTGGCCGAAGCGGTCGCCAAGGCGACCTCGGCCGGGGCCGTCAGCGTCATCGGCGGGGGCGATTCGGCCGCGGCCGTGGAGGAGATGGGCCTGGCTGACAAAATGACACACATCTCCACCGGCGGCGGGGCCAGCCTAGAATACCTGGAGGGCAAGGCCATGCCCCCCCTCGAGGTGCTGGACAAGAAGTAGGCAAAAGCTGAAAGCTGAAAGCTGAAAGCTAAAAGCTGAAAGCTAAAAGCGGGTCGACCGAGATTCCGCGGGTGGCGGCAAATGGAAGCGCCACCCGTCGATCCATCTCTAAAGGAAAAGGACATGATGAAGAAAACGCTGCTGGCTGCACTGGTGCTGGGTTTCGCCGCGACCATTACGCTGGGCCAGGATCTGGTGGATAATCCGCAGTACCAGAACTGGGCCAAGTTCAAGGTGGGGGCTACGCAGAAGACGTCCATGACCCAAACAGTCAAGGCTGAGGGGCAGGACATGACAAACATGGTGACCATCACCCTTACGCTTAAGGAACTGACGCCGGACAAGGCCGTGGTTGAAGTGGTGCAGGAGATGAACATCCAGGGGCAAAGCACGACCATGCCGGCGCGGAAGATGGAATTGAAGGCCAAGGTGCCGGCCTCGACGACCCAGCCGGCCGCCCCGGATGGCGGCAAGGCCACCCGCCTTGGCAGCGGCGACGAAGAGATCGCCGTCGGCGGTAAGAAGTACAAGTGCCATTGGGAAGAGTGGCAGGTGGAAAGCCCGGGGGGAAAGATGACCACCAAGGCCTGGACGTCCAAGGATGTTCCGGGCGGCGTGGTCAAGATGGAATCCTCCGGCGATATGCAAGGCGCCAAGATGACGTCCAAGTCCGAACTGGTGGAATTCAAGGACGGGGCCTGAGCAAAAAGCTGAAAGCTGAAAACTGAAAGCTGAAAGCTCAACAGGCGCGGTCCTGTTTTGGCTTTCAGCTTTCTCTTTTGATCCGGTTACAGGCGCCCGACCCGCCGGAACCGGGGCGGCGGGGCGAGGGCCCGCGGAAAATTCCAGGAAAGCCACTGCTTCAATCGGGCCGATAGTGCGTCTAATATGGATGAGAGGCTTGGCATATGCGCATGGGAGAACTGGCCATGATAGATAGGACGCTAGTCGCGGCGGCCTTGCTGGCCATGCTGGCGTCGGCGGCAACGGCTGGCGAGCCGGCAACGTCGGCCGCGACCCAGCCGGTCAGCGAACAGGTCAAGAAGCTGGGCGACCAGAGCTATAAGGTCCGCGAGCAGGCCCAAAAAGACCTGATCCAACTCGGTTTGCCGGCGAAGGAAGAAGTGGCAAAGGCCGCCCAATCCGAGGACGCGGAGGTCCAGAGCCGCGCCTCGGCCATTCTGGTCGAAATCGCCAAGAACAGCCTCAAGGCCAACAGCGATGCCATTGCCGGCAAGGTGCAGTGGAGCTTCAAGCTGGAGAACGTCGTCGCCGGGCCGGTGCCGGTTGAGGGCCTGCTGTGGGTGCTGGGGGGCGACGGCAAGCTCAGCGGCGTCGATCCTGCCACCGGCCAGAAAACCTCCGGCGCCGAATTGCCCTTAACTATGGCTCCGATTCCAACTCCAGGTTCAGGGAACAGTTGCCTGGTCGCCGCCGGCGCCAAGGTCTTGATTAACGATGCCAAGGGCGCCCTGTACGCGGTCGAAGGCAAGAGCGGCAAAATCGCCTGGAAGTTCGAGCCCCCCCCGGCCGACAGCCCTTCGCCCGGGCCGCCGGGCAAAGGCCCCGCCTCCGCGCCCGTTCCCGCGGCCAGAACGCCCTTCCGCATGGGGCTGGGCCCCATGCTGGCGGCAAACGATGACTTGGCGGTCTTCTGGAACGACGGGACCCTGACGGGGTTGTCCGTCAAGGACGGCCAGAAACTCTGGGATGGCGCCGCCGCCAACGCCGTTTGCCCCCCCTCCGTCGGTGGCGGCATGGTATTCCTCATGTGCGCCGACGCTAACGCCAGTCTTGAACTTATGGCCTTCGATGCCGCCGGGGGAAAGCTCCTGTGGAAAACCGCCGCCGACTCCGGCAATTGCCCGCTGTATCATGACGGCATGGTCATGCTGGCCTCGGGCAGCCAAATCAGGGCGCTTGAAGCCAAGGAAGGCAAACTGCAGTGGCAGAAGACCGTCGGCGAGGGCGGCGGCCAGCGACAGGCGGCGGGCATCGCCGGCGTTATCGCCGTTAACGGGCGAGTGATCAGGATGGGCCGGGCGATGCTGCAATTGGCCGCCAGGGACGGCATCGTCTATGCCTCCGATGGGGAATCGATTGCGGCGATGAGGGTCAATGACGGCACTTCCGTCTGGGCCGGCAAGTTTCCATCAGGAGAAGAGAATACGGATGCCGCCGATGGCAGCGGGGCGGCCAACGGCCAAATCATCATCAATAACAAGGCCGGTGCGGTCCAGATCATCGGCAACCGCGTCCTGGTGAGGGGCGGTCGATTGGGCGCCGGCGTGGACGACGCGGTCCTGGTCGGCGAGGGCGCCGTTTACGCCCCCAATGCCGACGCCATATACGCCTTTGACCTCAAGAACGGCACGCCGATCTGGTCGTTCAAGACCGGCCTGTATGTGGCGGGCAGGCCGCTGCTGCAGGGGGGCATGCTGTACTTCGTCACCGGCGGCGCTGTGCCCGCGGGGGCCATCTCCCCGATTGGCGTGCAGGTCAATAGCCCCGCCAGCACCGGAGAAAAGCCCAAGGCGGACGCAAAGCCGCCCCTTTCGGCCGGCCTGCACGTGCTGAAGGTGAATTGAGAATCCTGCTCCGGCGGCGGAGGATAAGGAATCTATGGGAAAGGCGTTAGGCAATCCGTGGCGGCGGCTGGGGCAGGGGCCCCTGATCGCCCCGTCCCTCCTGGCTTGCGATTTCTGTCGCATGGGCGAGCAGATCGCCCAGGCCATCTCGGCCGGCGCCCAGGTATTGCACTGCGACATCATGGACGGGCATTTCGTGCCCAACCTGTCCATGGGCCCGGGCGTGGTCAAGAGCGTGCGCAATTTCACCGATCACCCCCTGGACGTGCACCTGATGGTGAGCGACCCGAAGCGTTTCGCCGAGGTCTTCGCCCAGGCCGGGGCCGATTCGATCACCTTCCACATCGAGGCCACCGATAAGCCCGGCGAAATCATCGATTTCCTGCACGCCCGCGGCCTGGGGGCGGGCATCACCCTCCGCCCGGGCACGCCCGCATCGGCCATTGAGGCTGTTATCCCGCTCGTGGATATGGTATTGATAATGACGGTCGAGCCCGGTTTCGGCGGGCAAGAGTTCATGGCCAACCAGTTGCCCAAGATCCGCCGGATCCGCTCGCTCCTGCGGCCCCAGCAGCGGCTGGAGGTGGACGGCGGCATTAATCCGCGGACGGCCGCCCTGGCCGCCTCGGCCGGCGCCGACGTCTTCGTGGCCGGCGCGGATATCTTCGGCAGCGGCGACATTCCCGCCGCCCTGGAAGATCTGCGTAAAGGAGCGTCCACAGAGAGGAAAAGCTGAAAGCTTAAAACTGAAAGCTGAAATCAAAGAAACGGAATGGCCGTGCTTATTTCAGCTTTTAGCTTTCAGCTTTCAGCTTTGTCTGTAAATCGTAAATCGAACATCGAAAATCGCAAATGAACATAGGTGTATGTAATGACTGACCTCGATGCCTTTACTCCCTGGCAGTACGAGCCGGTGCCCGAGGGCCCGCCGGTGCGCAAGAAGCGCGAATTGCCCGACGGCCTGTGGATGCTCTGCGGCAGTTGCCAGGCCATGCTGTACCGCAAGACCGTCACCGGGAACTTGGAGGTCTGCCCGGAGTGCCAGGCCCACTTCCGCGTGGGCGCCCGGGCGCGAATCGGGCAACTGACCGACAGCGAAAGCTTCGAGGAGCTGTTCGCCGACATCGCCCCGGGCGACCCGCTGAGCTTCACCTGGCTGGGGCAGACGTACGCCGAGCGGCTGCGCAAGGAACAGGCCAAGAGCGGCGCCATCGAGGCGGTCATCACGGGCGTGGCCTATATCCGCGCCCGGCGGGCGGCCCTGGCGGTAATGGACGGCGACTTCCTGATGGGCTCCATGGCCAGCGCGGTGGGGGAGAAGATCACGCTGCTGATCGAGCACGCCACGGCCAACAAGCTGCCGCTGGTGATCGTGTGCATGTCCGGCGGGGCGAGAATGCACGAAGGCGCCCTCTCGCTGATGCAAATGGGAAAGACCTCCGCCGCCCTGGCCCGCTACGACGAGGCGGGCGGTTTTTACATCGCCCTGCTGGCCGACCCCACCACCGGCGGCACCACCGCCAGCTTCGCCATGCTGGGCGACGTGATTATCGCCGAGCCGGGGGCCCTGATCGGCTTTGCCGGCCAGCGGGTCATCGCCAACACCATCAAGACCGAATTGCCCGAGGGCTTCCAGCGGGCGGAGTTCCTGCTGGCGCACGGCTTCATCGACCGCATCGTGCCGCGCCACGAACTGCGCAGCGAATTGGCCAGGTTGATCGACTACTGCGCACCGTAGTAGTCCTTCGACTTTGTCGAAGGACTACAGAGCAGGCGAGCAGTGGAACAGGTGAACAGGCGAAGAAACGACCAGCTCGCCTGCGGTCTCCTGCTCAACTGCTCACCTGCTCCGACTCATCTATCGTAAAAGACTACTGGGCCGGTAACCACAAGGCGGTGTCGGCCTCACCAGCATGCGGCAAGCAGGGGACGAACATGACCAAGGATGACGACTGGACGGTTTGGACCGGCTGGCGAAAGGCGTCCTGGCGGCTTCCGGTTCGCGTGGGGAGTGCATGCGGCATTTGCTGGGGAGGTTTTTGGCTGGTGCTGCTGCTGGTGAGTTCTTTGGAGAAGTTGGGAGGGGAGTCTTCCGCAAAGGTTCCCCTGGGTCTGTTGGTTTTAGTCGGGGCTGTTTGCGGATGGATCGCAGGCATTGTGCTCTCTCGCAAGCTGGCCGAGGGCACGGGATTGTTGGGTAGACAGCTAGTTTTCCCGGTCATCGGATTACTGGCATTCGGATTGATTAGAGCATTTTTCACAAATCAT
>PMYM01000191.1 GCA_003171235.1 Phycisphaerales bacterium
GGGTTATTAGGATAGGCTCTAAACCCTAAGCCCTAAATCCTAAACAAGAAGAAAAACACCAAGTACCAAACGCGGCTGGGCATTTCGTGCGCGATGATTAAATGTTCTGGCGAAAGCATCTTCGCTCCGGAACTTCTGTTTGAACATTGTTGCTTGTGTCATTGTTTAGAGTTTAGAGTTTAGGGCTTAGAGTTTGGAGTCACCCGGAGCGAACATGAGAATCCTGCTTGTCGGCAGCGGCGGACGCGAACATGCCCTGGCCTGGCGGCTGGCCCAGTCGCCCAGTTGCAGAGCCCTTTACTGCTGCCCGGGCAACCCCGGCACCGCCCAGGTGGCCGAAAACCTGCCGGTCAAGGCCGAGGACCTTGCCGACATCGTCCAGGCGGCCAAGCAGCAGGCCGTGGACATGGTGGTCATCGGCCCGGAGGATCCGCTGGCCGCCGGCCTGGCCGACCAGGTGCGCAAGGCCGGCATACTGTGTTTCGGCCCGTCGGCCCAGGGCGCCCGCATCGAGGCCGACAAGGCCTTCGCCAAGGAACTTATGCGCGGAGCCAGCATTCCCACGGCGGAGGCGCACATCTTCACCGACCTGGAATCCGCCCGCGACTACGTGCTCTCGCGCGAGGCCGGCGTGGTGGTCAAGGCCGCCGGCCTGGCCAAGGGCAAGGGCGTGTTCGTCTGCCCCGAGCCCTACCAGGCCGTCAAGCCCCTCGAGCAGATCATGCGGGATAAGGTCTTCGGCCAGGCCGGCCAGAAGGTGGTGGTCGAGGAACTGCTGACCGGCCAGGAGGCGTCCATCCTGGCCCTGTGCGACGGGCGGAACCTCTACACCCTGGAAGCCTGTCAGGACCACAAGGCCGTCGGCGATGGCGACACCGGGCCCAACACCGGCGGCATGGGGGCCTACAGCCCCACGCCCGTCATCGACCAGGCCATGATGGCGCGCGTCGAGCGCGAGGTGCTGGTGCCCATGCTCGACGCCATGAACCGCTCCTTTGGCCGCTACGAGGGCTGCCTGTACGCCGGCATCATGCTCACCGCCGCCGGGCCCAAGGTGCTGGAGTTCAACGCCCGCTTTGGCGACCCCGAGACCCAGCCGCTGATGATGCGCCTGCGCGGCGACCTGGCCGCGGCCATGGAACTGGTCTGCCGCCACCGGCTAGGCGAGGCCGAGCTTTCCTGGGACCCCCGGCCGGCGGTATGCGTGGTGATGGCCTCGGGCGGCTATCCCGACAAATACCAGTCGGGCTACCCCATCACCGGCATCGACCAGGCCGACGCCATGGCCGACGTGAAGGTCTTCCACGCCGGCACGGCCCTGCGCGACGGGCAGCTGGTCAACGCCGGCGGACGGGTGCTGGGCGTGACCGCCCTGGGCGAGACCATCGCCGCCGCCCAGAAGCGGGCTTACGAGGCCGTCGCCCAGATCCACTGGACCGACTGCTACTATCGCCACGACATCGCTTCCAAGGCGATTTCTTGACCGGGATTCTACGCAGAGGCGCAGAGATTGCAGAGACAAACGCAGAGGGAAAAGACCAAGACAAGGAATTCATTAGGCCCAAGAAAATGTAGACAGGCGCAGGTGTCGGATCGATCAGGCCCGTATGGGCCGGCAAGAGTTTAGCCGGGGGTGGAGCGTCCCGAGCGAAGTCGAGGGACGCGCAACCCCCGGTAACGCCCTCGGCAAGGAACCGGAGGCAGTGACGTGACCGGCCAAGAGGCAAGGTGTTCCCTGCCGATGGCGCAACAACGCTGGCAAATTCGTTCAGGAATCGCAACACTGTCCTCAAAGCTGGCTATGAACCTGAGCAATTTTCTTGAGGTATACTTGCACCGCTCGCGAAGGGGATGTCATGACAACTGACCAGAAGCCTGTCCGCAAGGGGCGCAAGAAATGGTGGATAGCAGGCGTTCTGGGCGTCATCCCCGCGTATTTCATTGTCGCTCACCTGCCGGTGCCGCCGCCCAAGTTGGTCATCTCCAGGGAAACGACGTACGTCACCGACCCGGTCCTCAATCCGGACGGCACGGTCAACTACGTCGAATGGCTCAACCGGCAGTACTCTCAAGGCGTGACCAAGGAAAACAACGCCGCCGCCCTGTACATCGCAGCCTTCGGCCCGGATTTCCTAAAGAGCGGCCCCTCCACCCTTACGGGAAAACCTCTCCCGGCGGGCGGTCTCTATTGGCCGCGGGTCAAGGTGCTGGCCCTGCTCGATATGGATTTGCCTGAGTTGTCTTCGGGATTGCAGGACTGGGATCAATACGCAAAGAGCCACATGCCGGCGGCTTCCGAGTCTGCCACTCGCAATTCCTCGGATAGCAGACCAGCCCCGGTAACCGTAAATTGGGCCGGCCAAGGACCTCCACCGCCGTGGTTCCCAATGCCACGTCCGACAACCTCGTTTGGAGCCGCCGCTCCAACGGTTCCCGACATTACCGTTTACTGCGCCAAGCCCTGGAAAGAGAACGAGAATCCCCTGCTTTTCCGATACCTCAAAGACAGTGACGAGTCGCTGGGCCTGGTCGTCCAGGCCACTCGCCTGCCGCGCCTTTACCTGCCGCTGGTCTGTGCCGACGATTCGCCCGAATTGCTGGGATTATTCAATCGCGCAGGGCAATTCAGAATTGCCGCCAGGGCTTTATGCGCCCGGGCCATGCTCAAGGCTGGCTCGGGGCAGTGCCAGGATGCATGGCAGGACGTGCTGGCCGCCAATCGCATGGCCAGGCAGGTGGGGCAACACCCCATCTTGATTAACCGCCTGGTGGCAATGGCCATTGAGTCTCTGGCGACAAGGGCGGGAACTGGCATCGCCATCTCGGGCCTGCTCTCTGTCGGGGAGGCCCAGGCCATACAGGCGGACCTGGCCGCCCTGGAACCGCTGGACGACCCGGAACCAACCGTCCGTGTTTCCGAGCGTTTGGTTTGTCTGGACATGTTCATGATGCTCCAGCGGGGTGTGACCGTGGAAGACGTCCCGGGTGAACGCCTGAGGATTGACATTAATGAGATGCTTCGGACCGCCAACGAGTATCTGGATCGGCAGGCCCAATCGAAGGGGCGATCCGAATCGCCAAGCGACGTGGTAGAGGGCAAGTACTGGCGCGCCAAGACGATAGCTTATATGGTGGGCGGATGGCCCACGCGCAAGGCGTTCAGTCGCAACATGGCCTGCCTTCTCTTGACATGCTACATGCCGGCTATCGGCCGGACGCGGGTTATGTACAAGGAAACGAGAGTTCTCAACGACCTAGAAACGGTCGCCTTCGCCCTGGCTACTTACAAGATCGATCATCAGGCTTATCCCAAGAACCTGGTGGAGTTGGCGCCGACGTACATGCCGGCGGTGCCGAATGACCGCTTCAGCGGCAAGGCGCTCATCTACAAACCGCAGGGTGAGGGGTACCTCCTCTACAGCGTCGGGGAAAACGGCGTCGACGACGGCGGCAGGGATCGCTATAAGGTTGTCCAAGGCGTCCAGGGCGACGCCGGCGGGGACGACCTTGTCGTCCGCTGCCCGAATCCGCCCTCGACCCTGCCCGCCACCACGACGGCGCCGTAGGTCTAAGCACTAAAAACCGCCTGTCGGGATTCCGGGAGAGGGAGAAGAATGGTCCTGTCGCCCGATATCCAAACCCACAATCGGGAATCGTCAAACCCTGTTATAATTAGCCCCCGGCCCTTGCGGCCGGGGGCTTCTGGGTGAGACAGTGGAACCCCGTTGCTTATGACAAAAGGGGAAGAAGCTCATGCCAAATACCCTTGGCATCATGCTTACCTTTACCACCTACGGCACCTGGCTTCGTGGCGATGCCCGCGGATGGGTCGCCGACGGTCTTGTGTACCCGCCGGAGCCGCGGCTGGAGGACATGGATCGCCAGAGGCTTCGATACCCTCCATTCCGGTTTTCTCCTGAGCAAAGGCACCAAGCCGGCAACGCAATTGGCAGGACGGTTGCGGCAATGGGTGGCAGTGTTTACGCTTTGACCGTGGGTTCCTGGCATGCTCACGTTGTGGTGGGATATGTGAATGTCCCGCTGGCGGAAATCGTCAAGTTGATGAAAGAGGGGGTTCGCATAGACATGGGATATCGGCGGGCGATCTGGAGCGGCGGATATGACAAGCGATTCTGCTTTGATCGCCGGTCTCTTTTGGCGAGGGTCGAATATGTACGGAGGCACAATCTCCAAGACGGGCTTCCGGGGGAGCCTTGGGCGTTTATCGTGCCGCCGATCTAACGGCCCCCGGCCACGAGGGCCGGGGGCTAAATATAGAGGGAAAAAAGAGAATTGTTCCCGATTATCCGATTTTACCGCGTCAGCAGGTACCACATGGTCTTGTGCTGCGCGGAAAGGGGCAGGACCAACCGGTTATTCTCGGACTTCAAGGGAACCTCGCCTGCCGGCAGGCCATCGGGGGAGAGTGCGTGGCAGCGCCAGTCAGGGCCGGTCACCGGCAGGCCAAAATCCATGGTTACCGGTTCGATCAGCACCGGGGCCTTGCCCCAGTCGGTCCCGACGCTCCGCCGGTCGGCGGTGAATTTCATGCCGGTGTTCTCGCACCGGCCCATGGCCGTTACCAGTAAGCGGCGGCACTGGTCGGGCCTTTTAGCATCTAGTGGTGTAACGCTAATGACATAAAAGTGAGCGGGCGTGGGCGAATTAGGAGGAGTGAAGTCTTTTACTATATGGACATCAAAGGCGCCCAAATCCGGAATGACGTCCTTGCCCACCGTGGACGTTCCCTGTACTTCATTTCTGCCACCAAGGCGGCAAAACATCCTGGCACCGATAGGGTACTTGTCGGCGATAGATAGCTCCTGCTTGTCCAGACGCAGGTCAATACCGCGGCGCAACTGAAGCTCAGCCAATTCAACAATTGATCCGCCCGGAGTCAGTCCGCGCTGGAGGATCTTGGGGCTCGGTGGTACTCCTGCCTTGCTAAACATCATCGCCCCCGAGGGCATGAAGCCCCACTTGGCGGGGTTGCCGTCGATGTCGAAGAAGCCGCGGATGCGATCGGTGGCGAACTCGTCGCTGTGGTTGTAGGCGAACAGCCACACGCCGTCCCAGTCCTGCAGGGCGGCGAAGGCGGCGATCATCGGCACGCACTCAGCCTGGTAGTCGTTGGGCGCGGGGTGGTTGTACTCGCTGACCGTAAAGGGCTTGCCGGCCAGGCGCTGGCAGGCCAGGCCGTACAGCGTCGAACCCTCCGGGTCATCCACCATCGCCTTCTGCTCGACCAGCCAGTCCTTGGGGTCCCATGGCCGGCCGGGGAAGTGCGGGTGCTGCCAATAGGCGTGGGCGTCGATGTAGTCCATGCCGCTCTGGGCGTACAGGCCCAAGGGGCCAAAGGCGATCGTGCCGGTCACCAGCGCCTTGCAGCCAAGGTCTTTCTTGATGAAGCCGCACATGCCATCGAAATACGTCTTCTCGGCCTGGGCGAAGAAGCACAGCCGATCCAGCAACCGCGGGCGCGATTCGCACTGGCCAAACAGCGCCACCTTGCCGGCAAGGGTCTCGTCCTTGCCCAGCCCCTCGATGCCCCCGGGGCGAAGCTCCAACTGGTCGATCTCCAGGGCGATGTTGCTCTGGCCCAGGATGAAACTCACGCGGGCGTTGTCGTCATCGGCCGACGCGACAAAGCCGGCGCGAAACTCTTGTAAGTCCTTGGTCAGAGAAACAGGCTTGCTCAGCCCCAGGCCTCCCCAGGGCTGGTGGGCCTGCGAGACGCCCAGGACGACCGTGCGCGGCTGGTCGGCGCGGGCCTTGAAGAGCACGGTGTAGTACTGGTCCTTCCTGATCTTCAGGCCGGCCTGGTTGAACTGCAGATGCCAACTGGTGGGGTCGTTCTGGGCGATCTCGATGCGGACGCCGGAATCGGGCAGCGGCTTGGCCGTCGCCCTGGCGGATTCGTGCTGCTCCAAGGTCCAGGCCGATTGCCCCGGCCCCAGGCGAAACGCCGGGTCGCGCACCAGCGACTCACCCAACGGCTGCGACCCTTGCGCCCAGGCGGCGCGGAGCTTGTCATCGGCGCCATACTTGGCCTTGAGATAGGCTTGGTACTGGCCCTGCAATAAGTCGGCGTAGTGGGAGGGCAGGGTTTGGAGCTCTTGGTCCGCGCCCCACATGAAGAGGCTGTCCTCGTTGGAGATTTCCACGAAGGCCACGGCTGGGTCGTCGGCGTAGCGAACCTTGCGATAGGCGTTGACGTGCCCCAGCAGGTCGCGGGCATAGCGCCGCTGGGCCTCGATCAGTTCGGGCGTGAAGATGTCCACCATTTTGTCCATGGCGGGGGCTTGCTCAGCCTGGGCGAGCTTCAGCGCCCGGGCGTGGCTGCGCGAGACGTGCAGGTTGATGTTCGCCCGGATGCCGTTGCGGGCGAGCTGGTCCAGCAGGTAGTCCAGCCGGTCGAGGGCCTCGGCTGAGAGCTTTAGATTGTCTTTGGGGTCCCAAATGCCGCGGGGGAAACTGGTCGAGTCCATGTGGTGAAAGCGCACGCTGTTGACGCCGAAGGCCCCCAGGCGGCGGGCGATCTTCTCGGCCTGGTCGTGCGGCGGGAAGTTGGCGGCAAAGCACAGGTTGACGCCCCAGGCCCGCCAGCGGTCTTTGCCGAGGTAGAAATGCCCGTCTCGCGCCTCCACGCGCGGCCCGTCAACGGGTATCGCTTCAACCTTGAAGGCGATCTCGCTCTTGGGGTCCACCTCGGCCGGAATGACAAAGGGAACCATGTCGCCGCTCGCCGGAACCGATCCAATAAGCAGGATCAGTATGCCCAGATATCTCATGACTGACTCCGGAAGATTGCCAATTAAACAGACTGAAATTTCTCTGACTGTGATCGTCTTATCTTCCAATTGGCAATCGGCAATTGGCAATTGGCAATTGTATACGCAGCGTATCATAGGCCAGTTCCACGCCTTGGGGCAGCGAGGCGGCGGTTTGGGCGTGGCCAAGGTCGTGGGTCAGGTGGGTAAGCAGGGCCCGGCGAGGCTTGAGGCGGGCGATGGTCTCCAGGGCCTGCTGGAGATTGAAGTGCGCCGGGTGCGGCGCCGGGCGCAGGGCCACCAGCACCAGGAGTTCCAGCCCTTCCAGCAGCGGCCAGGACGGCTTTGGGATCTCCGAGACGTCGGTGCAATACGCCAGCCCGCCCACGCGGAAGCCCAGCACCGGCTCTTTGCCGTGCAGCAGCGGCACGGGTTGCACTTCCAGGCCGGCAATGGTCGCCGGGTGTTCCAGCAGGTTGAAGTTCACCGACGGCCGGTAACCCGCGGCACTCTCATAGGGCTGCTCGGCGTAGCCGAACACCTCCCGCAGCCGCTGGAGGGCGGGGGCGTTGGCGTAGCAGGGGATGCTACAGCGGCAGGCGTCGTTGAAGCGGCGAATGTCGTCCAGTCCCATGATGTGGTCGGCGTGGCCGTGGGTGAACAGGATGGCGTCGATGCGGTCGATGCCGCAGGCCACGGCGGAAAGGCGCAGTTCCGGCGAGGTGTCGATGAGGATGGTCCGCCCGCCGGCCAGTAGGGCGGCCGAGCAGCGGTTGCGCCGGTCGCGCGGATCGGCCGAGCGGCAGACGCCGCAGTGGCAGCCGATCATGGGCACGCCGTGGCTGGTGCCGGTGCCCAAGAAAACCAGTTCCAATTTTCGATTTACGATTTTCGATTTTCGATTTACGGAGCCAAGGCTGGAGGCAGTATCTCCCGCGTTTGTGGAAGGCGGACCCGTTTTCTCGTTCTTGGCTTTGCTCATTGTTTGGGATTTCGGGTTTCGGATTTCGGGTTTTCCTTTTCCGTTCGCCAGAGTCCTTCGCGCAGGCAGATGCCGTGGCCGCGGTAGCATTCCGGATGGGCCAGGCGGTGCTGCACTTCCTTGAGGGCGATCTCGGCCGATTCCTCCAGCGTCTTGCGCCCCAGTTCGGCGGTGGCGTCCTGGGGGGCCAGCTTGCCGCCGACGCCCACCAGCTTCTGGCCCTTGGGCGGCAGGACCGACAGGTCCACCGTCTGGGGGTGCAGGTGCATGAGGTGGCTGGTTTCCCAGCCGGCGGCGTGGTCGCCGGCGAATTCGTAGCGGTCGGCGATGAACAGGTAATCGATCATCGCCCAGGCAAGCATGCCGTGGTATCGGCTGTAGCGGCGCTTGTTGAACAGCAGCACGGCGGCCCGGGCGTGGTCGATCAGCGGGTAGTGGCCCACCACCAGCACGCCCACCTGAAAGCCCAAGGTTTCGACCTCGGCCAGGATGTGCAGCAGCAGGTTCTGGTAGTTAAGCACCTGCTGGGTGGCTGAGAAAGGCTGGCGGTCGGGGCCGAAGTTTTCCGGCGGCAGGCCCATGGCCTGGGCGATCTGCTCCTTGTCGGGGGCGACGGCTTCCATCAGGCTTTCCGAGCGGCTCTCGCCATAATAAAGCGGGGGGAAAACCAGCCCGCCGCCTTTCTGGGCGCAGAGGACGGCCAGGCCCTCAGCCTGCAGGGTGTCGGCCCCCAACGGGTTGTGCAAACCGTGCCATTCGATGGTGCCGACGGGGATATAGGCCACCGGGCAGGCCTGCCGGCGGGCGATAATCTGCGCGGGGCGCAGCATGTGATAGCGGACCTGGGGGGCTTCTGGAGTCATTAACTTTCACCTTTTTGCCAATGAACGGCGTATTCGTTTCTTGACCTACAAAATCGAACGCGCAATAACTGCCCGTTACGCAATCACTTCAGCATAGTTATTTTTCCGGCCTTGTGCAATTGGCCTGGGGGCGGGGGATATCGTAGGTTGCAAAAGCATCGAGGTCCCCGAAAGGGCAAACCGCCGGCAACGGCGGGGCGCAAAGCCACGGATCCCTGCCGCTCGTAGCGGCCGGGATGGCCGGGCTGCCGAAGGGACGTGTCGCGGCAAACGTCGAGATGGCCTCCTGCGGGGCGCCGTTCTCGATCACTTCGCCTGACTTCACGTCACCCGGCGCGACTCGTGATTCGGGTCGCATTTTACTTAAGGGCGGCTGCCTGCGTGTCGATAGCCGATGCTGTCCGAGGCCATGTGCCCAGGGCAGAAAGACACGCGGCGACGGTTCGCCAAGGGAGGTGGGCACAGGAGCAGCGGGTGACGTGTGGTGATTCGGCAACGGTACTCCAAGCCGGGCGTCCGGCTGGAGAAGGCAAAGTGATCTATGGTCAAACGGCAAAAGAATTTGGAGGTAGTCTCGATGAGAAAAACAGCATTTACTTTGGTGGAAATTCTGATCGTGGTGGTCATCCTGGGCATATTGGCGGCCATCGTCATTCCGCAGTTCACCTCGGCGTCCAACGACGCCCGGCAGAGCGGCCTGGCCAGCGATCTGCAGACGTCCCGCAGCCAACTGCAGTTGTACAAGACCCAGCACCTGGAA
>PMYM01000117.1:0-133 GCA_003171235.1 Phycisphaerales bacterium
ACGAAATCGTCGCCGACCTTGAGCGGCCTGGTCGGAAACGGCAACTTGGTTCCGTGAGAGTCCGCAGCCCGGATCATGCGATCTCCTTTCTGGCCCTTGGGCGGCAGCATACCCCGACAGCGTGAACAGGAGA
>PMYM01000117.1:229-10237 GCA_003171235.1 Phycisphaerales bacterium
GCAGGAGACCGCAGGTGAGCGGACATGCCGCCGATTCCAGACTTTGCGCTCGTGGCGGCTCTGCCTCTTTCTCCTGCTCTCCTGATCTACTGCTCACCTGCTCTATTCGACCGGCCTGGCCGGTCGAATCGGGGCGAAAGGATTTGAACCTTCGACCTCTGCGTCCCGAACGCAGCGCTCTAAACCAAGCTGAGCTACGCCCCGTGGCGTTCTCGGGCAGCAAACAGACTTATGATTCTACGCCAGCCCGCCTGTACACGCCAGCATTTTATGCCAGCCGCCGGGCCGGACGCAGGGGCGCGCGTTTACCCCACCAGGCTGCGAAGCAGGGCCTTGACCGCCGTCTGGTCTTCCTCCTTGCAGGAGTAGCTAAAGCAGGCGGTCTTGGGCAGGCTGAGGGTGACGCGGCCGGTGGCGCCCTGAAAGCGCACGCTGGCGGCGGTCAGGCCGGCCTCGTACTGGTACAGGAAGCTTTTGCCGTGCTCGTTGTCGGTGAACTTGGGTGAGTACGGCCCGATCATGTAGCTGTTGTGGGCGAAATCGCTCACCCGCACCGAGCGAATCTGGAACCGCTTGCTTCCCGAGAGTTTCTCCACCGCCGCCGGGATGTCCAGCTCGAAAGGCTCGATGACGGTCGGCTGGGCCAGGCAACTGGAAAAGAAGGCCGCCATGACATCGATGCTGGCGGATGAGCCGGCGAAGATCTCCAGCCGCTCCTTGGCCGGATACACGGCGAAGGGGTAGGTGGTGATTCTCTCCACCGGCTGGGCGGTGATGGCCTTGTTGGCCTGATCCAGCTTCTGCACCGTCTGCTGTGTCCGGCGGACGATGGTGCCGGCCAGGGCCTCCGGGCCGGCGCTGCAATCCAGCACGCCGTATTCGTCCCCGTCGGGCAGCCCGTACTTCTCCATCAGCTCGGCCAGCTTCTTGGGCAAGGGGCAGCCGCGGATATGGGCGATGATCAGTTTATAGGAAGCCATTTTTGCCAACTCCAAAGCCGAACGAATATACGTTGTCCTGGCGAAAAGTCCACCGCAAGAAATCCCGGTCGGCAGGAATATGCTGGTCGGGCAGGCCGCCGCCGGCCAGGCGCTTGGGCGACCGCGGCGCGACGCAAACTTGTCGCCCGGCCTGGGAGAAGGGTTTCCGCAAGAAAACAAGACGGCCCCCGGAGGAGCCGTCTAGGTTCTAAGGCCAAACCTGGGACAGATTGCGGCGATTAATCAAATACCGCCCCGCCGGGCAGCACGGTCCGGGCGGGCGCCCCGGTGCGCAGATGGACGGCGGGGGTGTCGGTCGCGACCGCGGGAGTGGCTGGGGCGCGGCTGCCGGAGGCTACGCGCGGGGTGCCGCCGCCGGCGGCCGGGATGACGGTGGCCGTACCGGCGCCGGTTCTCGCGGCGGCGCCGGTCAGCACCGGAGCGGCCGCGGGGGCCTGGCGGTCGGGAATGAGCAGCTTCATGCCCGGGCGCAGGCGGCTGGTGTCGACGCCGACGTTGGCCTTCTGGATGTCAGGATAGTACTTCTGGTCGCCGTAAACGATCTTGCTGATGGCGGCCAGCCCCATGTCCCCGGCCTTGACCGTGTAGTACTTCTTGCCGGTGACCGGGTCGGTGGTGGTGGTGCCGGCCAGGGGGCCCAGCGAGCTGCCGGGCGAGCCGTCCAGGGCCGTCAGCGCGCTGAGGCCGGTTATGCCGGTTGCGGCGGGCCCGCTGGTCGGGCGGGTGGTCGGCCGGGTGGTCGTGTCGGCGGACCGCAATGAATATGGATTATCCAGGTCGGTCCGGCCGGCCGCTGCAAGCTCGTCGCCGGAGGCGTCGCCGGTGGGGGTATGGGTAATCGGCACCGGAGGCTTGACCGGCTGGTTAGCTACTTTGTCGCCGTTGTCTCCGCTCTTGCCGGCGAAGCACAGATAGCCGACCCCGATGGCCACCAGAACGGCTGCGATGATCAATCCCACTTTCACGTCCGTGCGCATCTTTGTCTCTCCTTAGACAGTCCCATGCGGGATATGCTTTGAACCCATGTATAGCCTCCGGCAAAAAAAAGTGCAAATAAAATCGCTGTGGGAAAAAAAAGACCTGAGAGTCCCTAACAAAATGCCCCGTGGCCGCGACGCCGCAGGCTTNNCGGCCTTCCTTGCATCTGAGCGGTTTTGGCCGCAACGCGGTTCACGCGACATTTTGTTAGGGACTCTGAACCACAAAGCACACAAAGATCACAAAAGATGAAAGCTGAAACAAAGGTCGGAAACGTCAGTTCTCATTTCAGCTTTGGGCTTTGGGTTTTCAGCTCTGTTGCTCTTCGTGTTCTCTGTGCTCTTTGTGGTTGGGTCTGTGGTTCTTCAGGAGCCGGTCTTTTCCACGATGGCCCTTGTGTCGCGGGCGATCATGAGTTCCTCGTCGGTGGGAATGACCATGACCTTCAGGGCCGAGCCGTCGGAGGTGATGAGGCCGGCCTTGCCGCCGATGCAGGCCTGGTTGCGGGCGGCATCGGGCGCCGCCCCCAGCCGCTGCAGGCCCTCGCAGATCATCCGCCGGACGGGCAGGGAATTCTCCCCCACCCCGCCGGTCAGCACCACCGCGTCGCAGGAAGGCAGGATGGCGTAATAGGCCCCGACGTACTTGATGACGCGGTAGGCGAACATCTGCACCGCCAGGGCGGCGTTGTCGTTGCCGGCCTGGGCGGCGGCCAGGCAGTCGCGCATGTCGTTGCTGACGCCCGAGACGCCCAGCAACCCCGACTGCTGGTTGAGGGCGATGTCCAACTGGTCCATCGACAGGGAGGCGTTGCGGGCCATGTAGAAAATCACCGCCGGGTCCACGTCGCCGCAGCGGGTGCCCATCATCAGCCCTTCCAGGGGCGTCATGCCCATGGAGTGATCGACGGCCTTGCCGCCGGCCACGGCGGTCATCGAGCAGCCGTTGCCCATGTGGACGGTCACCAGGTTGACCTGCTCGGGGCTCTTGCCCAGGTACTCGGCCGCACGCAAGGTCACGTAGCGGTGGCTGGTGCCGTGGAAGCCGTATCGCCGCACGTGATACTGGCGGTACCAGGCCCCAGGCACGGCGTAGCGATAGGCCTGAGGGGGCAGGCTCGCCAGGAAGGCCGTATCGAACACTCCCACTTGGGGGGTATTGGGCAAGGCGGCCATGGCGGCCGTGATGCCCGCCAGGTTGGGCGGATTGTGCAGCGGGGCCAGCTCGGCATTGCGCCGGATGATCTGTAGCACATCCTGCGTGATTAGCTGGCTTTGGGTAAGTTGCTCGCCGCCGTGAACCACACGGTGGCCAACCCCTTCGATCTCGTCTATGCGGGCGATCACCCCTGCCTGCTTGTCCACCAGTATGTCCAGGATAAACTTAAGACCGGCGGAGTGATCTCCCACCCCCATCTGCCGCTCATGCCGCGTGCCATTTACCGTGTGATGCAGAACGGCGTCAGGCCGGCCCACCCGCTCCAGCAATCCCTTGGCCAGAACTTTTTCTCCGGCCATGTCGAAAAGCTGGTACTTAATCGAGCTACTACCGCAATTTACGACAAAAACCTTCATGCCCGCCTCCAATAAACGGCCCCTTATGCCTAAGGCAATGCGCCGGGAAAGTCAAGGATATGCTGGCGGCCTTGCCGACCAAAGCGTGTTCCCAATGGGCCCAAGGCGACAAGAGCCTTGGCCGGAAGAGCCTTTACTTGACGGTTGGGGGCAGTAACGCTAGACTGACCCAGGTATGAACGTTAAGGTCCGTGCCGCAGCCCTGCCCGCCGGGCAGGATCCGCGTTTGGCCAATACATATGAATGCCTCATCTGGCCGAGCGAGGGCTCCCTGCCGATTCCTTCCGCCCGGGCGGAAATTTCCAGGCGCTCTTTCCCTGCGGCAACGGAAGCCTTATTCTATGGCGGCCGGGGAAAATGGCCCCAGGCGGCATAGCATGAATTGGCCGGCTTAATAGGGCGCGGCGGCCGGTGTGGGTGTTATCGTCTATTGGTCAGGAGAGGCAACCGTGGATGTCAGCGTGATGGCCCGGCATATGGACGTGACGGCCGCGATGCGGGAATATGCCGGCGACAAGGTCGCCCGCCTGCCGCGGCTTTATGATGGGCTGCAATCCGTAGGCGTGACTTTCGACCAGGACGGAGGGGACAACCTGGTGGAAATCGTCGCCCTGGGCAAGCATAAGGCCAAGTTCGTCGCTCATCACCACGGCGGCGACATGTACGCCTGCCTGGACCAGTGCCTGCACAAGCTGGAGATGCAGTTGCGCCGGCACAAAGACCGCATCCGCGACCGTCAGGGCCCGCCCCACGAACAGACCATGACGCCCCCGGAAAACGCCTAAGGGCGGGCAAACGCCGCGGCTTTGGCATCAGGGCCCCGCCCGGCTGCGACCATGAACCCGGGGGCACAGGAGCACTAATGAAGTTAGCGGACATTATTGTAACTGACGCCATCCTTCCCGACATGAAGTCGGTCTCGCGCGACCAGGCGATCGAGCAATTGATCGGCGCCCTGGCCGAGGCCGGCGCCATCCCCAAGAAAAGCGTCAAGGAAGCCAACCAGCTCGTCCTGGCCCGGGAAAACCAGGCCACCACCGGCATCGGCAAGGGCATCGCCCTCCCCCACGCCAAGCTCAAGAGCGTTAAGAAGGTCGTCGGCGCCGTCGGCCGCAGCAGCACCGGCATCGATTTTTCGGCCCTGGACTCCAAGCCCGTTTACATCGTCATCCTGCTGTTGTCCAATCCCGACGATCCCGACGAGCACCTCCAGGCCATGGAAACCATTTTCAAGCACGTGCAGCGGGACATGTTCCGGAAGTTCCTCAGGCAGAGCGAAACGTCCCAGGCAATCGCCGAACTCATCCTGGAAGCGGACGAATTATCCTAAGGGCGATAGCCTGGCCCGCGGCCGACGCGGGCACTGGAATTACATCCTTGAGCAAGGCTCAGAGAGAAGTCATGATCGCCAACAAGCACGGGCTGCACGCCCGGGCGGTCACGCAGTTCGTGCAGTTGGCCAATCGGTTCGAGTCGAAGATCGAGGTGTCCAACGGCACTTTGGCCGTGGACGGCAAGAGCATTATGTCGATGCTCCGCCTGGGGGCCACGCGCGGCACGACGCTGACGATCAAGGCCGCCGGCTCCGACGCCGAAGGGGCGTTGCGCAGCCTGGGCGAACTTGTGGCGGCCAAGTTCGGCGAGGAATAAGCTGCATGGCCCGGGGCGGCCGGGGCCGGCCAGGCAATACATGGCCGCCGGCCTGCCGTCCCGGCGCGATAGCGCGCAAGTCACAGGCGACGGGCTGGGGCAACAAGCCTTATGCCTTGCCTGTGCTACCGGATAATTGATGGAAATCAAGAAGGGCATCGGAGTTTCGCCCGGCGTCGCCATCTGCAAAGCGCGGGTGCTGGACGCCGAGGAATTCAACATCCCGCAGCGGCACGTCAAGCCGGAGCGGGTGGCGGAGGAGGCGGCGCGCCTGCACCAGGCCCTGGAGGATTCCCTCCGCGAACGCACCGCCCTGCGCGACCGGGCGGCCATGCGCCTGGGCACTGAAACCGCCAAGATATTCGATTTTCACCTGGCCATGCTGTCGGATCCCTCCCTGGTGGGCAAGTTTGAAGAGACGCTGGCGCGCGAGCAGGTAACGGCCGAATATGCAGTCGCCAGCGTCATGCGCGCCTACGCCAAGGACTTCCTGGCCATGCCCGAGTACTTCGCCGAGCGGGTCAAGGATGTCTACGACGTGGAGCGGCTGATCCTGCGCCACCTGATCGGCCAGACGCGCGAGAGCCTGACGAAGCTGACCGAGGACGTGGTGGTGCTGGCCCACGACCTGACGCCTTCGCAGACGGCGAATCTGGACCGGGCGCACATCCGGGGCATGGCCACCGACGCCGGCGGCCGCACCAGCCACACCGCCATCGTCGCCCGGGCGCTGGGCATTCCGGCGGTCGTCGGCTTGAACGACTTGACCGCCAGCGTCAACGACGGCGACCTGGTCATCATCGACGGCAACCGCGGCGTGGTCATCGTCAACCCCGACGAGGAAGCCATCGACCAGCACCGCCAGTTCGGCCAGCGCCTGGCGGCCTTCGAGCAGAGCCTGGAAGTCCTGCGCGACCTGCCGGCCGTTACCCTCGACGGGCACGAAGTCACCCTGCTGGGCAACATAGAGTTTCCCTCCGAGGCGGCCTCGGTGCTGGCCAGGGGCGGCAGCGGCATCGGCCTGTACCGCACCGAGTTTTTGTACCTGGGCAGCGAAACTGAACCCACCGAGGAAGATCATTACCAGGCCTACTCGCGGGTGCTGGAGGAAATGCAGGGCCGGCCGGTGTGCATCCGCACCCTGGACCTGGGGGCCGACAAGTACACCCAGGCCCGCAGCCCCATACCCGAGCGCAACCCTTTCCTGGGCCTGCGCTCCATCCGCTTCTGCCTGCAGCACCTGGAGATGTTCAAGACGCAGCTGCGCGGCATCCTGCGCGCCAGCCTCAAGGGCAACGCCTCCATCATGTTCCCGCTGGTCACCACGGTGATGGAACTGCGCCAGGCCAAGATGCTCATCCGCGACGTGATGGAGGACCTCGAGGAGGAGGGCGTGGAGGTCCCCGGCGACGTGCCCGTGGGCATCATGGTGGAGGTGCCGGCGGCCGCGCTGCAAGTGAACCAGTTTGCCGAAGAGGTCGATTTCTTCTCCATCGGCACCAATGACCTCATCCAGTACACCCTGGCCGTCGACCGCGGCAACGAGCGGGTGGCGCCGCTGTTCACGGGGGCGCACCCGGCCGTGCTGCACCTGATAAAGGACATCATCCGCGCCGGCCAGCGCCATGACGTGGGCGTGAGCCTGTGCGGCGAGATGGGCAGCGACCCCGAATTCACCCTGCTGCTGCTGGGCATGGGGCTGCGGACATTCTCGATCGCCCCGCCGGCCGTGCCCGAAATCAAGAAACTTATACGCTCGGTGACGATGGAGCACGCCCGCCAGGTCGCCCGGCGGGTGATGACCTTCGACTCAGACAAGCAGATCGTCAGCTACCTGCGCGACCAGATCCGCCAGGTGCTGCCGGAAGCTTATTAGATGAAACTTGCTGCCGGGCAAAGCGTTGTAATGAAAGGCGATTGACGATGCAAGCCCCTCCGGCCAGGCCGGCCTCCGCCGGCCCTTGCCGTGGGGCGGTCGTGCCGCCTTTCCCGGCAGAGCCAAGATAAGGATACGAATTTTGTCCAATCGGTGGGCAGTATGGTTCTCGGTCGTCGGCGATGCGCGTTATCTATCGCATCACGACACGATGCGGCTGATGGAGCGCGCCGCCGCCCGGGCCCAGTTGCCCCTCAAGTACACCCAGGGGTTCAACCCGCATCCGCGATTGTCGCTGGCCTGGCCCAGGCCGGTTGGCATTGCCAGCCGTTGCGAGCTGCTGACGGTGGAATTGCAGGACGCCCCCCCCGGCCAGGAGGCATCCCTCGACTGGCCCGGGCGGCTCGCCCGGCAGTGGCCCGGCGGCATCGACCTGGTGCGCTGCGAGCCCATGGAAGGCACCAAGGCGCCGGCGGTGCTCTCCAGCAGTTACGAAATTGATCTGGAAGGGCCGGAGGTCCAGGCCGCTCAAGAGCGCCTGGCACAGTTGGCCCAGGAAAAGACATGGGTAATTCTCCGCCGTAGCGGCCCGGAAGGTCCCAAGGCCCCGGCCCAGAAGCCCCTCGACCTCAAGCCGCTCCTGGGCGAGATCAAACTCGCCGAGGGCAGGTTGGCCTTCACGCTGACCTGCGAGGACGGCCCCTCCGCCAGGCCCGGCGAAGTGCTCCAGTTGCTGTTTGGAGCCTCTCCTGGTAGCACAGGCGTCTCGCCTGTGCCACCTGAGAACACAGGCGAGACGCCTGTGCTACCCCAGATGCTCTCGCGCCTGGTGCGAACGCACCTGGCCCTGCGCAGCCAGAGGGCGGAGGAAGACCAGAAAGGTTCATCTGAATGAAAAAGGAAATGTTCATCAACGCCCAGCGCGACGAGTGCCGCATCGCCATCGTCAGCGAGGGGGTGCTCTCCGAGCTTTACACCGAGCGGGCCAGCGCCGCCAGCCAGGTGGGCAACGTGTACAAGGGCCGCGTCACCAACGTCGAGCCCTCCATCCAGGCTGCTTTCGTGGATTTCGGCAAGGCCAAGAACGGCTTCCTCCACATCAGCGACTTAAACCCCACGTATTTTCCCGAGGGGCAGAACCAGGTGGAGATCATCGGCAAGAAGCGCGCCCGGCGCGACCGCCCGCCCATCCAGCTCTGCCTGCGCCGCGGGCAGGAGGTGCTCGTCCAGGTCACCAAGGAGGGCATCGGCACCAAGGGCGCCACGCTGACGACCTACGTCTCCATCCCCGGGCGATACCTGGTGCTCATGCCGGGCATGCACCGCCTTGGCGTCTCGCGCAAGATCGAGGACGAACAGGCCCGCACCCACCTGCGCGAGATACTGCAGGAACTCAAGCCGCCGGCGGAGTTGGGCTTCATCGTCCGCACTGCCGGCGTCGACCGCCCCAAGCGCGACCTGCAGCGCGACCTGGCCTACCTGGTGCGGCTGTGGAAGGCCGTCGAACAGCGCGCCAGCCAGGCCCACGCCCCGGCCGAACTCTACCAGGAAAGCGACCTGGTCATCCGCACCATCCGCGACATCTACAACACCGAGATCGAGCGCATCGTCTGCGACAACGAGGCCGTCGCCTGCAAGGTCAAGGAGTTCCTGCAGTTGACCATGCCGCGCTCGACCAACCGGGTGGAGTACTACGACGGGGCCATCGGGCTCTTCCACGCCTTCGGCCTGGAGGAGGAGATCGAGAAGATCAACTCCGCCCGCGTGCCGCTGCCCCTGGGCGGCTCGCTGGTGATCGACCAGGCCGAGGCCCTGGTGGCCATCGACGTCAACTCCGGGCGCTTCCGCCAGACCGACAACGCCGAGCAGACCGCCCTGCGCATCAACCTCGAGGCCGCCCGCGAGGTGGCCCGCCAACTCCGCCTGCGCGACCTGGGCGGGGTGATCGTCATCGACTTCATCGACATGACCGAGGAACGCCACCGCCGCCAGGTCGAAAAGGCCCTGCGCGACGAGGTGGCCAACGACCGCGCCCGCACCAAGCTGCTGCGCATTAGCCGCTTGGGCATCGTGGAGATGACGCGGCAGAGAGTCCGGCCCTCGCTCACCAGCAGCATATTCCGCACCTGCCCGCATTGCGCCGGCCTGGGCCACGTCAAGAGCGAGGAATCGCAGGCCCTCTCGGTCATGCGCACGCTCAGCCTAGCCGCCAGCGACGAGCGCGTCAGCTTTGTGGAAATGTCGGTCTCGCCACCCGTGGCCGACTACCTGCTCAACCGCCGGCGCGACGAACTGGTGGCCCTGGAGCAGGCCACCGCCGCCAAGATTGTCATTCACGGCGAGATCAGCCTGCCCGGGAGCGAACTGCGCATCGCCTGCAGCGATGCCCGGGGTTCGGTGCTGCAATGGGATTCGGACGCCGCCGCCCAGGCCGGCCCCAAGCAAGTCCAGACTCGCCTGATCGACCTGGAAGATCTGCGCCAGTTCCGCAGCCAGCAGGCCTCCGATCTGCCCGTTACGCCCGACGCGACAGACATCCTGCCTGCAACCCAGGAAGAAGCCGCATACCTGCAAGAACTGGAAGAGGAACCTGCTGAGCCGGCCGAAGCTGCTCCAGCGGAGGGCGGCCTTCCCTCTCAGCCGGCACAGCCGCCCCAGCCGGCCCCTGCCCGCCCGACCGCACGCCCGGCCGCCGGCACTGGGCCCTTGCCCGCCCAGCCCGGGACGCCGGGAGAACCTGGTCTGGGGCATCGCCGCCGCCGCCGTCGCCATCGCGGGCGCGGGCAAGCACGTGCTGGTCGAGAAGCCCATGGCCGGCAGCGTCAAGGAAGCCCGCACGATGATCGCGGCGGCCAAGAAGGCGCACCGCCAGCTCATGGTCGGGCACAACCAGCGCCTGGCCGCCGCCCACGTCCGCGGCAAGGAGATC